>DASRZI010000042.1:0-3595 GCA_035686605.1 Candidatus Zixiibacteriota bacterium | reverse complement strand
TGCCATCCTCACTATGGATGGCCAGATCCACAACATGCGCAAGGTCGATGTCTTCGTCAAACTTGACGGTCCGGTCATCTTCCTCCAGGATGAAGCCATCACCATCTGGAAGGTATCTCCATATCTCATTGGCCGCACTATCTAGAATATATAATCGCTCGAAGTAGCTGGTCACAGCGGAAGGCTCGATCCAGTCAATGGCATATCCCAGGGGTACCGCTCGAGTATCCGAGAGATTCGGATAGTAGCTGAATACCGTACCCGCTTTATCCACCATGGCCAGTCCATCTCTACTGACGTCGCTTCCCCGTGGCCGCCATATAATATCGACTATTTCCGTGGAGATTTGGTTCGCAACTGGTTGGGCCGATGAGAGTATAACTTCAGGATCGCTCTCTTCGATTCCGAGGAAATTTTCACCAGCTTGATGAAGATAGACCTGGTTTGTCCCGCTGTCCAAGGTAAAGAGGTCGCCGTTGAACTGATCACCCATGGCGATACCAGTCAGTGTCGTTTCATCCGGAAAATCGTGTATTAGCGTTGCGAACAGCCTGGCTACACCTTCTATCGCGTCCAAGTCAGACAACGCTTCGTTGCGTATTTCTTGGACTTCCCCATCATTAGGACGATGTTTTTCGGCTTCCGCAGCCAGTCGCAATACTTCGTTATAATAATCGAGCTGGAGATTGAAATCATCGCCGCTTTGACGGGCAAGATTCAGATTCTCCCTCATGGCGTTCCTGAGATCGCTTATCTCAACAACACTCCCTCTCTGAAAATAGACGCCTGCAACGACCACCGCTACAGTCAGAGGTATTCCGACCGCTAAGAACATCGGCATAGCCCAGCCGCCATAATCATTTGACGCTTTCTGAGGTGGACGAAGCCTGGTAAGAAATTCGGCGAGCCAGGCGCTTATCCTGGATAGCCCTTTAGCAGCGCCTGAAGTCGCCTTACGAGCAGAAGTCTCAACTATTTCAACATCAACCTGGGCCAGACGAGATTTGGCCTTGACGCTAAATGATATCGGTGAAACGGGAATGCCTTCTCGTAGGGGTTGATCTATTGGAGGAGGAAGGCGTCGCCCGGAGACGGTCACGGGTGTATCGGGAAAGGCTTCGGGCATATAGGAAGGAACGTCATCCGCAAACTCTATCAATATTAGACGAGAAGAATCGTCTCTAATGATATTGGCTAGTTCGGCGATCCCGCTTTCTACATCGCCATCTACCAAAATGGATTGGAAATTATCCATCGGCAGGTGTGACAGCCGGGGATCGGCAAGAAGAAGCATGTCACCGCTCTGAAGCCAGTTGTGATAATAGCGTATATCCAGACCTGCAGTTCGACCGAATGGGGTGGGCAGCTCCCCGTTAGACGCAGGCAAGCGTTCAATCCCAAAATTGTGCCCGACAAGAGCAAAAGCCTCGCCGACCTGGGCCAGATACAATTCATCCTGCCTCTGAACGGCGCAAGAGATCGCCCCCTCGCGAATCTGTTCGTGTCCGGAGAGGTTGTACTCTAATAACCTACTATTGGTCTCGATGATTGCCTGGCGCAATGCTGCTGTCACGCTGCCGGGTGTCTGGTAAAACCGGGCGCTTATCGAATCTACGATGTCGTCCAAAAGGGGATCTTCTTCTAATTGGGGGCCACTAAGGGTGACGTGGACGAAGAGATAATCGTTCTCTCTCCCTCTTACTCGCCTGGATGGAGCAGGTTGAGCCAGCAATCCGGGAACAGACGGCTTCTGTTGTAAGGCGCCATTCACGATATGAAGTTGGCCAGTGACGGCTTGTAATTCCATTTTGGCACTACTTTTAGAAACAAGAGGTCACGCGATGACCTTACATAATCATAGCACGACTGTGTTTACTTGACAATAACTAATTTTGGACTACCTACTACACGAATTTTTCGGTGATGTAGACCCGTACCTAGCTTTTTGTAACTGTTGGTTCGGGGAATGACAGCTGAAGGCACAGATCGTAAACGACCGGCGACTGATCTTAGCATTTAATACAATTAGCAATACTTTTCACCTTGTTTCGACTCGTTCCGCCAACTCTGAAAATAAAGACCGATCGAGGCGACTGCTCAAAAGTCATTGGACTGCTTCTGAACCTATTAGCGAACCGTGAATGAACCAGAAGGAACTGTTCAGCTTAAGGCAGACGTTGCTTAAAGCTGCTGTTTTGCCTAAAGCAGCTGTTAACGAATGCGAAGATGTCATCCACGGGAAAATGAAGCAGTTGGGAGAGTGTCTTACTTCAGCATGTAGGTTTGAGAAGGGGAGTTGGTCTTAAAATCGACGGATTATCCAGCTGTCAAATTGATGAGATATCTGGCGGTCTAGACGAAAGGATCCCTTCGTCTAAAAACCCGGGCGAGGCCTTGAGATTGCGTTTCTATTGGGACTGCATGAGTAGGAGAAATGCCTTAGACGTGGAACAGCGTGGGAGTCACGGCTGGTCGATATGGAATTAGGATCATGGACGGGGCGCGTTGGGGTTGTCTATTGCGCCGGCATGCACATTCCACAAAAATGGTCTTAGTCAGCCGCTATCAATTGCTGAATGTAGGACAGTTTTAAGGCTTGGCTGATGATTGATTTGTGTCGCCTTCTATCAATCACCTTTGGAGAAAATGGGTGTATCCGGTCCTACTATATTCCGGAACATCTCTAATATCTCGCCAGGATCAGCGTGGCGCTTCTGAATTGTTTTCTTTGAAAAGATCAACTCATCATTAACCTTTACTTCAAAGGCACCGCCACTTGACGTGATCAAGTCTATGTTTTCGATCACATGTTGGTAATTACCGAGCAATTCTTCCGTCAGACCGACGGCTCTTGGTAGGTAGCTTCAAGGCACGCAGTATTCTATCGAAATTCGAAACCTGTCCATTATTCACCTCGTCAGAATGAAATCACAATGCGGGAATACCAGTTAACATACGAGTATTAGATTGGTTTTACTAATGGGGCAGCCCGCGCCAAATACGACTCGAGCACTTTTGCTTTCTATGGCCATCAAGACGACGCAGTATAGCCTCACACCATATGCTTGACAAGCCGTAGGCCGTAGGCTACCATACCGCCTGCCTTCGGGCCTGTAGCTCAGCTGGGAGAGCGCTACAATCGCACTGTAGAGGTCAGGGGTTCGAATCCCCTCAGGTCCACCAGTGAGTTCCCGGGACGTCAGGCGTTTTAACAATTTAGCAACAAAAGGCTGCGAATAGGAGTAGTAGGTGTAGTAGGGTGATCGCAAAATTACCCGAGAGAGTAGCTCCAATGGCTGAAAGAGCAACGACCGACACCGAACTCGCCTAGGAGCCGTGACGGTGAAGACTCATTAACTTGAGTTTAGCTGTCAACGGAACGCACACGTTACGTGCTCGAGTGGATGGTCACGAGTATAATCTCCAGTTGATTATCTAGAACGAATATGATCAGGGCCTGTAGCTCAGCTGGGAGAGCGCCACAATGGCATTGTGGAGGTCAAGGGTTCGAGCCCCTTCAGGTCCACTAACTAGAAATAAGCTAGGACCATCAATCAGAGTGGTATCGCGGAACCCCTTTCGTCTCTGAACGAAA
>DASRZI010000041.1:0-3238 GCA_035686605.1 Candidatus Zixiibacteriota bacterium | reverse complement strand
CGGAGCGGGGGGTCGGCTTGAGGTGGATCAACAAAGCGGGATCTATGGGCACAGAGTGGTATTGCTCGACTTTGACCCGGCTGACCTGGATCGAGTCAGACGCGTGGCCGCCATCGTCGAGTTAGAAGATAGGCCAAATGTGGAGACAGCCATTGCTCTCTCAGGCAGTTCCGCCCAATCTCATGTCCAGACTTTTCCCGGTGATTTCGATTACTTCGAACGGGTGAATATTATCGCAGATAGCCGGCAAGAAGCGTGCGTAATTCTTGGGGATGTCATTCGCGATAAGGTCATGGACACGGCCAGCGGACCTGGATTCCAGATGATAGAAGCTCGCTTTGGCACTTTTAATGAGAGAGTGATTCGCGCGGGGAAGACCCTTGAACCGGGTTCGTCGATTACCTGGTCACCGGCTGAAGCAGCGGATGGCCAGTTCGAGGTCCTAATGCCCGATGGAGAACCAAAGACCATCGACTGGGCCTATGCCTGCCTGGATCCTGGTTGGTGCAAGTTAGACTGGGTCATTGTTGATCCTGCCCATCCGCGCGCGGTCAAGGCCAGCAACATGTTTGATGCAACCTGGGAAGATCCTGAGGGCTCTATCTCACCACTAGATGGTTTCATCGATCCCTACTACCAGGAGGTATATCTGGATGCCGAGTCTATTCCTCTGTTTAGCAAAATCTCGCAGCAGATGGACCCCGAGGCGCTGCGCAAATACGTTAGCCACCTGGAATTGGAGATTCGCAAGTACAGCTTTGGTGATCATGCTAACTACGGAAAGGTGGCCAAACGCTTATACAATGTCTTTCGATTGACGGGGCGATTTGAAGAAGCGGCATACATACGAGAACTATTTGACGAACCCGCCGCCTTGCTTTATCAGGTTTCTGCCCTCTTAGATGGTCTGGTTGATTTAGGCGGCAGCGAGGGCATGATCGACCGGGAGACCCTGACTCTGCAAATCGACGATCTTATACGAGATGTAACTTCGGCAGCGGAAGGACCAGTTGAGGTCGACCTGGTGATGGCCCTGATACGTATTCGTGATGACGTAACCGGCCGAAAGACACTTATCGGGGGCGAATGGGAAGCAACCCTTCGCGCGATGCAAGCTGATATTGGCGGTATTGTCAATCAATACTTCGAGGAACGGCTTCGTGCTCTTCCTGAGGTTGACGAGTACATCGATATGCTGGCCTAAAGTATCGCACCCTCCTCCCCATTGCCGGATCCCCTAATCTTAGTTCCCAGGCGATGCACAGGGAAGATACAATCCCATAGTGGGCTAAGAAAGCCCACACCTTCCTTCAAAAGAAGCCGCGGTTTCTAGAGTTTGTATATTGCTCCGGCTGCCTGGGGATCGAAATCAACGGGCCATTTCGTTCGCTCGTTGTACTGCGCCCCCTTTAGGTCGATTCCTGTAAGCTTGGCTTGGTAAAAATCAGCTCCGTTTAGACGAGCGTTTCGCAAAATCGCGCCCTCAAGGTTAGCCTCTCTTAAAGTAGTCTGAAACATATAGGTATTGGACAAATTTGCCCCTCGCAGGTCAGCATGAAAAAAACTAGCTTCTGTCAGATCCGAGCCCGTAAAATCCGCATCGTTGAGTTTTGCTCCTGACAGATTTGTCTCCACCAATTTTGCATCACGAAAGATGGCTCCCTTCAGGTTGGCATCAACCAATCCTAGCAACGATAAATCGTGTCCTTCCAGGTTGACAGCTTCGCCACCTTCTTCAGATAGCTTTATCAGGTCATCGACTTGCCGCGAATCTAGTTTCATCTCTTAGTTCTCCTAAAGGTACTGCCTTGAGTCAAGGAAGGGCAAAGGTTCGTCCTCTTGAAGGCAATCCTGTTGTAGACAGTCAATTTCCCAGATACCAGTGCATAGCTGGTCGTCAAAATCCTCGAGCCATTCTTAGTCACTACCATGCGACATTATACCAGAGAGATTTGCAGATAAACGAACAAGAGAGAAGTCTATGGGCTATGGCACCGTATTCGCGTCAATCACATATTCCCACCAGTTCTGCGATCTGCCCCGATAGTCGCCGGAGAAATGTGGTAAATGGTCAAACCACCATAGATGATGTTCGCGAATATCACCATTGCCCCAATCGGCGCAATCAACCAGGCGGGGCTGACCCGTCAATTCTGGGAAGCGGTACCAATTGTCGCACCGAGAGGGCACCTTATTTCGGTTTCCCCAATTGTAATCCTGAAGGCTATTGGGAGCGAAATGAATAGTGCCAACTTCGGCTTCACCTGGATCGGACAAGTTCGTCTGGATAAATTTCTTCCACAAATTGGAACTTTCGATTTCGCCACGGTATAGATAGGACAGTATCGACTCAGCGCGATGACCGTATGATTCCAGCATCTCGCCTACGCCTCGTTCGTAGTTGAAACCCATCACAACGAAGCACCTTTCAAGGTCACCATAGCCTGACAACGGAGGGGCATTACACCAAAAGGCACCGGGTCCAACCATCCTGGACTCGAAAAAACCGCCGTATGGAAATGCAAAAAGCCAAACTTCGTCTATGCTCCCAGCTCTGACTCCTTCGATGGCCCTTGTCTCGTGGAGAATATGGTCGTAATCTGCCCAATCGGGAGCGTGAAAGCCTTTGCCTGAACGCCAAGAACGGAGATATCCATCGGCTGAATATCGGAAGCCATCTTCCTTTATGGGAAAGTCGCTCAGCTCAACTCGATCGGCGATCAGGTAATTGCAAATCCCATGGCTGGCCTTTCTCAGATCGGCGATGAAGCTTTCTACCAGGAGGCCAGCGTCATTCCACCCTAACACGTGGGACAGTTTGCGATTACCCTCAGAAGGAATCCTGGGATCGTAGATTACCAGCAGTACTTTAGGGTAAAAGACATTGCCATTCACACTCATACGGAACTAGCTGCTGGTTGCGGTTACTTCGTTCCGGATGCTGCCAATGCCTTCGACTTCGCATTCGACTACATCACCAGGTTGCAGAAATTCGGGAGGTACTCGAGCAAATCCTACTCCGCTCGGTGTTCCAGTAGCGATAATATCGCCTGGATATAGCGTCATGCCCTTGGACAAGTAGGTAATGATTGCTGGAAGGTCGAAGATCATGAGGGACGTATTGCTATCCTGTTTAGTCACTCCGTTCACACGGCTCGTGATACGCAAAGCTCTAGTATCTGGCGCATCATCCGAGGTCAGTATCCAGGGACCGATGGGACAAGATCCATCAAGACTC
>DASRZI010000040.1:0-2371 GCA_035686605.1 Candidatus Zixiibacteriota bacterium | reverse complement strand
ATCAGAGCAAATGAGACGATGGCGATTAAGCTGCCTATCATCCCCCATTCCTCAGCAACCGCGGCAAATGTGAAGTCCGAATGTACGACTGGAACGAAATCCGGATAGCCTTGTCCAATACCTTGTCCCAGAATGTTTCCAGAAGCGATTGCATAGAGCGATTGGACGATCTGATACCCCTCTTCTCTGGCGGAGGACCAGGGATTCCACCAGGTATCAAAACGAACAGCGACGACATCGTAGAAAAAATAAGCTATGACCGCAGCGGCGACCAGCAGAAGTAGGCCACCAGCGACATATCGCAATTTTCCAGTAGCCAGATACAGCATGGTAAGAAAAACGACCAGGAACAGGGCAGCAGCGCCAAGATCTCTCTGCCAGACAAGTAGAATCAAGCTGAAGAACCACATGATGACCAGTGGGGCGATGTTTCTTAAGGATCCGAATCGAAATGTTGATAAGCCATGGTTGTCAAGCAGTTCCTGTTCATCAAAGTATCCAGCTAAGAAAAGGATCATGATTAACTTCAAGAGCTCTGACGGCTGGAAATAGACGTTACCGGGAATCGGAACCTTCAGCCAGAGCTGCGCGCCAAATCCGGACGGGTTAACGCCAAATAGGAGAGTGGCCGCCAACAATAACAGTCCGAACAGAAGCCATAGATACCGATAACGCCGAAAATAACTAAATGACGAGGGCAGCAATATGGCAAAAGCAAAAACCAGCGATGCGAGTGCCAGCCAAATAACCTGTCTGTGCAGAAATGCCGGGACAAGTCTAGCTAATATGACCAAGCCCCAACCACTTAATAGGGAGATGATGGGCAGAAGAAAGGGATCGTGCTGGGGCCGGAACCGGCGTAAAACGAGGAAAAGGGAGCCAAACGCAATCAGCCAGACAACTACTGGATAAAGATGCTCCCAGGTTAAACCCCCATCTCTTACAAGGCTTATGGCGATGGCGTTGATGAGCACGAATAGTGCCGCAATGGATAAGAGCAGCAATTCTCTTTGGGAGTTACTTAGGGAGACACCCGGGGTCCGATAACGCTGTAATGACTGCATAGGTTGGGACAAAATCTGAGGTTAGAACCGTGATCGGGGAAGGCCGATCAGCTGATGTATCTACCGATAAGGGGCGACAGTTGTTCCTGAACATCTGATGGTACTCTGCCCCAATCAGATACGAGCGCCAGAGCCCCTTCCATAGCGCGATGGGCCGCGAAATCTCCTTCCCACTTCTCTTTGGTCCGGGCAAGGTTGCCGATCGCTCTCTGGGCAATCTCCAGGTTGCCAGCCAGTATCTGGATCACCATCTCAACCGTGACGGCTTCTTCGGTCTCATGCCACACATCATAATCGGTGACATGGGCCATGCATGCGTAAGCGATCTCTGCTTCGGCCGCCAAATAGGCTTCTGGGCTAGTCGTCATGCCAACCAGATCCATTCCCCACCGGCGAAACATTTGGGACTCTCCTCTCGTACTAAAGCGCGGACCTTCTATGGTGATGAAGCTAGCGCCGTCGTGGGCTATACCGCCACCTTCCGTAACAGCATTTGACAATACCTCGCTTAATTCGGGAGAAAACGGTTCCGCCACACCGACATGAGCAACCAATCCGCGTCCGAAAAATGTCATATCACGCTTCCCCTTGGTGAAGTCAATAAGCTGATCAGGTATCACGATGTGACCTGGTTCAAAATCCTCGCGCAGAGAACCGCAGGCACTTACAGCGATGATATACCGAACGCCCAGTTGCTTGAGGACGAAGATGTTAGCGCGATACGGTACTTCGCTGGGAGTAAGGAAATGACCACGCCCGTGTCGCGGAAGAAACGCTATTTTCGTGCCATCGAGCGTGCCGGAGGTTATGACATCCGATGGCTCACCATAGGGCGAATTGAGCCGCAGCTCCTCGATATTCTCAAGGCCTTCCATCTCGTATAAACCACTGCCGCCTATCACGGCAATTTCAATCTCATGCATCTGAACATGCTCCATAAACAAAATCGGAATACTTCAAAAGAACGTGTATTAACCAGTGGTGATTATGCTGTCAGTCTTGGCTGGTCATACTCACAAAACGGCGAATATTCATTTTTCGACACCACGACTCAGGTGACGATAGTAAGCAAGGTCGGCTTGCAGCTCTTCAATCCGCAGTTGGGCCTTTGCGAGCTCCGCCTCAACCTTTCGAAGATTTTCAGCGCGGAGCGTCCCATCATAGTCTGTGGCCTCTACCTCAGGTGAAATCCGCTCCGTCAGATATCCTCTAAGGCGACTAATCTCTTCGGTATGGATATCCTCTTTGTCCTTCATTTGAACCAGTTCGTTTTCCAACGCAGCCTTAGCTTTGCTGGTCTTCTCGAA
>DASRZI010000039.1:0-2433 GCA_035686605.1 Candidatus Zixiibacteriota bacterium | reverse complement strand
CGCCTGGTTACTGTCAACGAACCCATCATGGTGAAGGACCTGGAGCAAGTGATCCCCTATACCCAGGCTCGCAGCATCATCCTGCGAAATCCGGATCATATCGTGGTCCTTGATTGTCCTTGCCGTGTTTCGCGCCCGGATCCTTGTCTCCCCCTGAGCGTTTGTCTTATCGTGGGAGAGCCTTTTGCATCGTTTATCCTCGAACATCATCCCGGCCGGTCCCGCCGGATCGATCAAGAGGAAGCGGTCACAATCCTGGTCGAGGAGCATGATCGGGGCCATGTGCACCATGCCTTTTTCAAGGACGCCATGCTCGATCGTTTTTATGCCGTTTGCAACTGCTGTTCCTGCTGTTGTGGGGCAATGCAGGGCTGGCGTAATATGACGCCTATGCTGTGCTCTTCTGGCTACGTCTGCCAGGTAGATGTTGACCTTTGTATGGGTTGTGGCGACTGTGTTGAGAGCTGCCAGTTTGGGGCTTTGTCCTTGGTCGATGAGGTGGCCACCGTCTATTACGAATTGTGTATGGGCTGTGGCGTGTGCGTTTCCCGGTGCGACAATGATGCCAACCGACTGGCGCTCGATCCGGCTAGAGGTGTGCCCTTTTCAGTTCGCGAGCTTCTTGCCGCCAGAGATACGGGAGGTTCTTAAACGGACAGGATATGGTTGTCTTGCCGTTGAAGCTAACCTCGGCATCGTTCACGTCTGCCGCGCCTCGGACCGGGACATAGATGGTTTCAGGAACGATCCGGTTTGTTATCAGTGGCAGCTCATCGAAATGCCCACTGCACCACTGATCCGCCTAGAGTCATAGTGATGGATAATCCAAACAACCCCTATCTGTTTGAATCGTTCCTTAATGCCGCCGAAGAGGATCAGGCCATTGTATTGGCGCAACTTGCCAACCAAGACCAACTCTACCTTTCGTTTTTTGGTGATGGACTCACTTACCGGTCCACAAAGGTGATTCCTCACACTGAGCAGCAATGGCAACAGTTGGATGAAATATTAAAGGAAGCGCTAATGTATTACAATGAACTGCCTGCCCGGTAGTGAACCAATAGCGACACAATCGCTGATATGATTTCCTACTTTGCAGCATTGGCCATTCATCACTAGGCTGCTTCTGTCAAGTGTGCGATGCTCTAAGCTGGCGAATCAGTCGGGCAATCATTATGCAATGACGCGAACAGCAGCGGACGCGCTCTGCTAACTTCTCTGTCGACAAGGGGACATGGAGGAAAACCATGAAAGCGATTGTATGCACAATATATGGACCACCGGAAGTTTTACAACTACAGGAAGTAGAAAAACCGACGCCAAAGGACGATGAAGTGCTGGTCAAAATATATGCGACGGCGGTAACCGCAAGTGATTGTATTGTCCGCGGTTTCAAACTTCCTCGTTGGCACCCGTTGGGATTTATGATGGGGCTGGTGGTAGGTTTTTCGGCGCCGAGAAATCCCGTTCTCGGAATGGTGTTAGCCGGGGAAGTTGAATCTGTGGGCCAGAAAGTCAGCCGCTTTACTATGGGTGATCAAGTTTATGGCAGCACCGTCAAGTCTTCCAACGATATACGATTTGGAGCCTATGCCCAGTACATTTCTTTGCCGGAAGACAGCCTGATCACTATTAAACCAACCAACCTGACCTATGAGGAAGCGGCCGCCATTCCTTACGGATTTGGTCTGGCCATTTCCTATCTGAAAAAAGGAAATATTGAATACAGGCAAAAAACACTCATCTATGGCGCGTCGGGAGCGATCGGAACGACGGCCGTGCAGCTTGCCAAAGCATTTGGCGTCGAGGTGACGGGCGTATGTAGCACGCGGAACTTAGACTTAGTGCGATCTCTGGGGGCCGACAAAGTCATTGATTACACAAACGAGGATGCACTGCCCAGAGGCGAGCGATATGACTTAGTCTTGGATGCCGTTGGCAAGAGCAAAAGCTCAAAACTCAAAGAAGAGTGTCAAAAAGCCCTCACCCCGGACGGGAAATACATTTCAGTCGACGATGGGAGCCCTAAGAATTCAATTGAAGAATTGAGTTTTCTCAACGAACTGGTTGAAACGGGTAAGTTAAAGGCGGTCATCGATCGTTCCTACCCTCTGGAAGAAATCGTCGAAGCGCACAGGTATGTCGACCAGGAGCATAAAAGGGGAAATGTAGTGATAAATGTGGTGCAAGATGACTCACTCGCCCCGGCGGCCATAGGGCGCAGCGCCGAAACGGCGGGTGCGCCAGATGGATAGCCTCTACTTGTATTACGCTGGATTCGCCGCTGGTCTCTTTTACCTGCTTGGAGACTTACTCGGTGGCTTAATCACACCCACATACAACTACATTGAGAATGCAGTAAGCGAACTGGTGCAGTCAGGCGCTGAAAACAGGCGCCTTCTGAGTGTCTTTTTCTTCATGCATTCGATCATG
>DASRZI010000038.1:0-7280 GCA_035686605.1 Candidatus Zixiibacteriota bacterium | reverse complement strand
GGCCGCTGCCAGGGCGACCTTGAATTTGAACTGACTACTATGTTTTCTGCGATTTCTGGCCACTTGAATTCCTCCACAAGCTCTTTGGAGTATAGCCGGATCCACCTTAGCTTGTGGTCTAGTTTTTGGGGGTCATCATAGTTTGTTCGCAAGCTGCCTGATGGATGTCAGCACGCTGCAAGGCACAACTTTATAGTTAGAGCATGTTAGTTGGCGATGCTCTCCAGCAGAAAACTTGATAATTGCTATCACGGTCTCTAGAGAACAAGTAAATCAATAGTCCAGGAACTGAAAAGAGGGCATAGGTGAGCAACGACGCTCAGGTGAAAGAAGGTAGTTGGTACGTTCAGATCGACCCACCCGAGAGCGAGGTAAATGCGCTCCGGCATCAGCTTCTGCTGGATAATAGGGCCAAAGTCGAACATCATGATGATGAGATTGCCATGGCCATATTCCTGAGGGACGAAGACAAAGATCTCCTTGCCGGGATATCTGGATATTTATGGGGCGCTACACTTGAGATCCATTGCTTATGGGTGAGCGAAAGACTTCGTGACCAAGGGATCGGGTCTCGTCTTGTGCTTGCCATAGAACAAGAGGCTGCTGAACGGGGAGGTTCAACAGCCATCACCAACACTTATAGTTTCCAGGCCCCTGAATTTTACGCGAAATTGGGATACGAAACGTTCGGCATCATCCCCGGTTTCGGAAATCGCTTCCAGAAATACTTCCTCAGAAAAACCTTATAGCCAGGGCTGCCAACTCAAGCCAGTAAGAGAAAACCTGCCACAACAATGAGGCTGCGTTTGCTTAGGCATTGCTTGCGTCATATCGACAATGGAACACCAGACAACAAATGTATCGGATTTCGTTCAAACGATTATTGACGATGACTAGACAACTGGGAGATACAGCCGGCAATTCGACGACAGCAACCTTGTCAAGGAAGAGCCGGGGAATATCGATGCCATCATTGACATAGCGGCCTGGCTGGGAACGTATTGAAACATTAGCTTATTATCGCATGTATCAGATCTACATTCCTGACAATACGGCTGGGCTGAGAAAAGGCGAGATACTAGGACTGCGCTGGCAAGATTTAGTAACACACTTGTTCGGCCGCATCTACCTTGAACGGAGCTCCATGACCTAAGGATTCGAAAAAGAGCCGCCTGCCCAGACAGACGACTCTTTTTCCACACGACTCGCGGTTTGATGCTTAAGGTTCTACAACGAACCAGACATCGTTCACTTCGTGTCCAGTGGTGTCACCGGGCTCTTCATCATTGATCCAGAAGTACAGGGGCCTTCCGTCATACGTAACCTGTAATGTCCCATCGGTTCGTTCGGTTACACCTAATTCACCGGTAACGCCGAAGCCGGGCACTGGCATTTCACCAGTCTGCACAAGAAGTGGAGGCCAGGCGGCGGCACATTGGTCGTAACAATTGCTTACCCCTTCTTCATCAACTGTGAAAAGATACAAGGTCATACCATCGGCGCCAACCAGGAACCTGCCCAATTCTTCGCTGTTGGCTACACGGACGGTGTATGGAGGTACCACGAACCAGACGTTATTCAGCTGATGACCAGTTGCGTCGCCAGGTTTCAGGTCACTGATCCAGTAATATAAGGGCATTCCCTGGTAGGTTACCTGCATAGTGCCGTCCTCTCGTTCGGTTGTACCCAGTTGACCAATAGCACCTGCATTACCTCGAGGTATTTCGCCTTCATTGACTAAGAATGGTGGCCAAGCCGCAGCACATTGATCGTAGCAATTACTTAGATCCAGCTCATCCGGATTGAAACGGTAAAGCGTCATACTCTCAGGGCCTACGAGAAATCTGCCTAATTCCTCATTGCCGCCTAGAAATACATGGGTGGTTGGATACGCAACAGCCCAGACATTGTTCACGTTATGGCCAGATGTATCGCCTGGCGCTTCGTCGTTAATCCAATAGTAAAGTGGCCAGCCATTGTAGGTGACCATCAACGTGCCATCTTCCCTTTCTGTGGTGCCGATGTCGCCTGTTATGCCCGCGCCGGCTGATAGCTCGGCACCTTCTTCAACCAACAAAGGCGGCCAGGCAGTAGCACAGCGGTCATAGCAGTTACTAGTCCCGGGCACGTCGTTGGCAAAGATGTAGAGAGTCATTCCCGCTGCATCGGTCAAAAAGGATCCCAGTTCTTCGCTTTCCGCCAATAGAAGGGTGGCAGCTGATGGCTTTCCTGCTGAAATCATGAAGGCAGGCGTGACAGTGTTACCTTCAGCATCTTTGGCCGGTACGTCATCGCCACCAGGGAATTCGAAGTCGCCTTCGCTGCCGCCGTCCACGTGGAGCATGGCATATAGCGTCTCAGTGACCCCGGCGGAATCAATCTCTACGACGATATCAGTATTAATGCCGCTGCTAACCGGGGACATGCCCAAAATGGGTCCTGGCTTTCCATCGGCCTGCGCGTGAATGACCAACCAGCCTGGACCGGCAGATCTGATCTCCGCTATGGCGACTGAGCCGCCATTAGCTAATTGTTGATCAGTAACAGAAACGCTGTTGTCAAAGCTTGCCATAAAGGGGGGCGTGACCACATTCCCCCCGGCATCTTTGGCCGGCACGTCATCGCCAACAGGGAAATCGAATTCACCGGCGGAGCCAGCATCCACGTGAAGCATAGCATACAACGTTTCGGTGGCGCCAGCCGGATCGATTTCAACATTCACCGAGCTGTTCTCGCCAGATTTTACTGGAGCCTTACCCAGTATAGGACCAGGTTTACCATCAGCCTGGGCATAAATGACCATCCAACCGTCGGTATCGGAGGTGACACTGGCGATCGTGACCATATTATCGGAGCTAATCACTTGGTCCTCCGCCACGACGGCGTTGGTGCCCATGATTTCCTCTGGCTTCTCGGTTTCCTGTTCGTGTTCTACTTCATCCTCATCGACCTCGTTTTCAGGCTGGATGGGAACTTCCGTCGGCACTGGAGTTGCCGCGGGTGCTGCCTGTCCACTGCAGGCGGCCAGCAAGAACAGCGAAACGAGCAATAAGAAAGGGTAAATAGGGGTCATTCGGTTGGTTTTCAAGATTCTCTCTCCTTACTATGTGTGAAAGGGTTTTGCGCAACCGGCCTCGTAGGTTAACGGATGCGGTTATCCATGTTTACGCAAAGGATTCGAGATCGGACGTGTTTTGGCTTAAGCAGTTCAGAAACTAACAGCAGAGAGCCCTAAATCTTAGGTGCTATTAATCTGAGTCAACCCAGCATTAAGCCCCGCTCTTGTCTGGATTTAATTGCTCTGCACCAGGGAGGAATAACCGACGATTTCTTTGATGTTTTGGAGAGAGGCGGTTCTATGATCTATGGAGTAAGAGTTAACAGTGGCTCGAAATTGCTTAGTTGAACCTAAGACGGTTGAAACTGGTTTGCTTAGACCGTCACCCAGGTATTGGTTGGGGCAACGGCTGTGCGAGGGCAATCAATCTGGTAAATCGTATCCTAGAACGCGTTCCCCGGTTGGCCCAGGACTACCTCCCGCGGGCTCGATGGTAATACCGAAGGAGTCAAAATTCTCGAGAGGTTCAACTGACTCAATTTGAATACCGCGATAGCCATCCTCATCGACCGAGAAGATAGCGCCGCTCGATCGTTCGCCGTCCTCGATCAACCAAAGCTGATATTCATTCTCGGAACCAAGTTGGGGGAGTCGATCTACGATGAGTGTTCCGTTCCGTCCATCGGCGCTGATGTAAATGATTCCTGTCGCATCGGGAGCAACCACTGTACCGGTAAGGCCTATCCGCCGCCAGCTGTTGGGATCTGGTTTGTTTGTCTGCTGCCAGATGAGCACGTTGCTGACCACCAGGACGACGGCGAAAACCAGTGCTACCGGCCGCCAACTAGGACCATTAATCAGGATCCGGAGGGCCTCGGCTACTCGCTGCCACCATGAAGATCCCGATTCTGGCGATGCAACGGGTTCGACTCCACCCTTGTCGCTGGCAGACGCCGAACTTACTCGTTGCATCAAGCGTTCTTTCAAGACAGGCGAGGGTTCGAATTCTGAGGCTGCGAGAGGCAAAGCATCAACCACCTCTTCGTAGGCGACCAATTCCGCCCGGCAGGTCTCGCAAACAGCCAAGTGACGGCTGGCGACTTCCGTCTCACCAACATCCAGGCTGCCGAGAGCATAGGCGGGTATGATCTCAAAGATGTGTTGTTGTTCCTTCTCACCCATCTGATTTTCCACGCTTCAATCTCTTTACAAATATACGCAATCTCGCTCGGTCTGGATGTAATCCATTCTCATTCACTCATCGCTCAGTAAACCACGTAACTTCTGCATGCCTGAGCGAATTCGTGCCTTCGCGGTGCCCAAAGGTAGATCGAGCTCGCGGGCAATCTCGGAATGACTGAATCCTTTAAAATAGGCTAGGGCTAGGACTTCCTTTTGCTTGTCCGGCAAGGCGGCGACAGCATCGCGCACACGTTTTTGCTGAATTGCCAGGTGGGCGGCTGCTTCCGGGCCATCATGGTCAACAGCAGGTTCGGCTGGGACCTCGGCCCATTCAACGCTATGTTGCATCGGCCGTACGTTTTCTCGGCGCAATAGGTCAATGGATCTATTACGCGCCATCCGGGTCATCCAGGTATAGACCTTGGCCCGCTCGGAACGATATGAGTCTGCTTTCTCCCAGACTCGAGTGAAGACATCCAACGTAATCTCTTCGGCGTCCTCGGAACGGCCGACGACGTTTAGAGCGATGCTGAAGATAAGGCGATGATAGCGATCGTAGAGTTCGCTGAGCGCAGCCTCATTTTTCTGCACTATCAGTTGGATGAGGGCTATATCGTCTAGCTGCTGCATGGTAGCTGTCGTTTAGAGTCTGAAGTTGGCAATCGGAATAGAGTCTATTGTACATTGGAGTAATTTCAACAGCTAGCGCGCACAAAAGATCAATCCCCGCTGTTTGTGTCAGGGATTATTGGCGATATGCATCCTATACAGGGGTGAATGCTCAAACCCTTTTCGACGGCATTTGCCGCGGTGAGCCAGTCATTTTGCAGCCAAAGTTGTTATGAATACGTCCAAAGGGTATGGGGAATTATGCTCAACGAAGAAGAATAGCCGGTAGAACCATGTCGCCGGGATGCTGATGAGTTTGCTCTTCCTTGAGAACTACTCAGAAAGGATACGCCGGCTGTCAGTCGGTCTGTCGGAGAATTAATCTGAGGCAGATTTTGTCTGAGGCAGATTTTGTCTGAGGCAGATTTTGTCTGAGGTAGAATGTATTGTGGAGGAAACGTTTCTGCATGATCTCGAGCGACACTGCCAGTTCGAAGGCCGTTCGCTGGTAGATCTGACTATGTCGCAGGACCTGGAAAGCTATTAGCCTACCCAATAACCATTGGCGAACATAGCAGTGAATACCCCCAAGCATATCAAGGAAATAGTTGTGACCAGTCTGTCGACCCAAGGTCGGTCACCCCACCGCGCTAGCACAATGAAGGCAGGGAAAAAGACCCACATGTACCGGCGTTGGCTCATTAGCAGACCAGAACTCATTGAGATCACAACACCAAGGGTGACAAAAACACCTTCGCTCCAGCGCCTTTGAAACAGCAAAGTCAGACCCAGCACGAAAAATAATGCCAGGAAAGCGAAGTCGAGCCAGTTGTCGGTTTGTATGCTGCCAGCTAGCAGCGCTGATCCCCAACCTCCAGCGGGCGATTCAAATAGATTTCTCAGCGTGATTAGGGGAGATGTTGGCTGCCTGCCCCAAGCGGCCGCGCCATTAATAAAAGCTAGTGGATCGCCAAACGTTCGCTGCAGGTAGACCATAAAGGCCAATGTCCCCAACGGCACACTGGCGGGAGCAATCAGAGCAGCAAGAGAAGGCCGTCTGCCTGTCGTCACAGCTCGCCGCTGTACCCACCATTCTACGAGGAGCATGATGGCGACGATGATGCCGATAAATCGTGTCATAGCCGCAGCGATCCCTAGCAATGCTGCAATCTCCCAGTAACCGCGACGAGCAAAATAGAGTGCGCCGATAGCACCCAGCAGAAAAAGGGATTCCGTGTATATGGCCGCACCAAAGAATGCAGCCGGAAATATCAGAAAGTACCAGGTTGTTCTATCAGCTATCCTCTGACCCCAACCTTCACTCACTATCCGATAAAGCAACACTGTCGCCAGAATCAGGGCTATGTTGCTGATGAGGATGCCCGCCAATAGCGAGTCACCTACCAGGGGTGTCAGTGTACGTATCATCAGCGGCATCAGGGGAAAGAACGCTACCGAAGGTAACTCAGCGCCTTCATATTGGTACCCTTCCTCAGCAATATTCACGTAAAAACCCGTATCCCAACGACTTCCAAATACATCAATTAACACATTGTCGGGTGGACGCAAGTGATAGATCCCAATTGGTGAGTCGGCGATTAGTGGCACTGCCAGGTAGGCGACCAGGGCGATACCGAGGCGCGTCACCGCAAATAACACCAGCGGCATCCAGATCCATCGAGCGACACTTAGTCCGGACACCCAAGAGAACCTAGCCTGAACCTGGTCCTTTTTTTCCCAGACGATACTCATAGGATGACTCCTTGATATAAAAATTAATCGAGGTTATCTCAAAACTGGAGGAAGATGACCGGCAGGAAAATGGGAGAACCAAGGTAGAATTTGGGTCCGTCAAATCCGTCAGGTGGATTGATTATGGAACCTGAATCTACTAGCTCGATACTTTGCGTCGCAGAGGCGTTGATGTCGACTTCCAAGGTTACGTTATATTGACCGGTAGATGCCCCAGTTGTATTAAGCGTAAAAGTGACTTTTCCCAAAGCATCGGTCATAGTGCTTCCTAAAGTTTCGCCGTTCACGTAGACAGTCGCCGTGCTGTTTGAAGGATAGCCGGTGCCGGTGAACGCAAACGTGCTGCCAGGTGCGCCACTGGTTTCGTTAACTGACAAATCAGGTGCGTAGATACCAGCCAGCATCTCCCAACCTATAGCTCCCGCCGGCAGATCCACGAATGGGATCATGGCCACTCCAGAGAGGAGAATAACAACAGCAAGCGTGAGGCGGATAGCTTGTTCCCTACTAATTGATTTCATTACCATACTCCTTTATGCTTATTCATCTTTTTTGTTTGGTTCTAATCACTCTCTGTCATCGACAATTCGATGGTTTTCTCCATCACCGGACACGACATCCTTAGGTGACAGGTTGTACAGCGAACCAACAGGGGTAACTTTGGCCACTCTAAGAAGTT
>DASRZI010000037.1:0-3999 GCA_035686605.1 Candidatus Zixiibacteriota bacterium | reverse complement strand
ACAATCGTCTCTTCGATAAATTTGCCCTGATTGTATGAAGGTGTGACGATACTCACTCGTGGCCAATCAAGTTTTTCTGAACTGTTACTCACGAAGGCTTGGTTTCCCTCCTAACTTGTCCATCCAGAAGGTCCGCTATTTGCGATAGACGAAGAGCGCGTTATTATGCTAATACTACTCGCCCCGCGGAAGAGGGGGGAACCCCTTCAACCTATCGTCGCCTTAAGGTTATCACACCTGCAATCAGCACCAGCAATACAACAGGTATAACTCCAAACAACAACACTCTAGACGTATTCATCGATTGAACGTTGGCAGTTCTATCAAACTCATAATCTGGCTCGGCAGAGGCGTTCGATAAGTCATTCGCCGTATCTTGCTGTGGTTTCAGTTTCACTGGCTCAGGGACAGTTACATAGCTTACCTGATCAATAAACGGGGTCGAAGGAATCCATTCGGCATCAAGCTCGCGAGTTGTATAGATGACGGCTCCATTGAGATAGTCATTCCAAACGAGATGTAGTCGGTTACCATTTGTTACAGCGGTATCCGGATGCTCACCGGGGTGTAATTCGGGCCAAAGACTTTCATATCTCGACCACTCTTTCTCTTGAAGGTACGTATATCTAATGGCGGTTGCATTATCTGGCCCCCTCGCTGAGGTTATCAGGTGGAGCTTCTGATCGCTGTCAATTGCCAGGGATGGATTGCCCGTCTGTCCACTAAGCTCATTTGCATGAATCGGTGAAATACTCGACCACGTTATGCCGCTATCACTAGAAAATTGGTATTGCCGGCCAATCCTTGATCCAACGCCGTTATTCCAGACAAGATGCACTGTGTTTTCCGCATCTGTCGCAATAGAAGGCCAGGCGATGGTTGGGTCGCTTTCGCCGCTCCTGGCCACCTCTCTAACATTAATATTGCTAAAGGATGTCGTATCAATGGATGCATTCATGATAATGATAGAGTTCCAGCTTCGATCAGCATCATGTACGTCCCAGGCCATATGCAGTTTTCCATTGTCTGATACGATAGCTGTTCCATTAAATGGAGCAGTGTTTTCGCTCCCGACAGACCAAATCGTAACTGGGGATTCCCAAGTTGCTCCTAGGTCTGTGGATTTGATGAGCTGAACAAAAGCGTTGTTCTTGACATAAGTCACAAACCAATGGTCATTCTGTTTATCGATAGCAACCAGTGGTCTCGTCGATTGCGAGTCGATATTTTGCGTTTGCCACGAAGCCGCATCAATAGCAGATTCTGCGTTCGCCTTACTTATCAATAGCTGACCATTGGCTACCCAGCTGACAACGAGCAGACCACTAGGTGAGACAGATAAGTCGCCTATAAATAGCTGATCATCAGGGGTAGGAGAAATCAATATGTCTAGTGGTTCACTCCAAATGCCGTCTACAAGCCGCGTATAAATGATCCTATTTGCAGCCTGAGCTCCGGGGGGTTCAGATCCGAACCAAGCTCCCCAGATTACGTGGACCGTTCCTGAACGATCGGAAGAAATTTTGGGGTCCCAGCCTGTGACACCCGTCAATGCGGAAAGGGTAAGCGGATCGCTCCATTCACTCTCAATGCTTTGTGCACTTGTACGCACGTAAAAATGAGTCAGTGAACAAAGAGCCCACATAATAATTATGATTCGTATACGTCTTATTGCCGCTTGGTGGATTGATGTACTTCTGCCGATCATCTGCATTATTCCACGATCTCTGAAAACCAATCAAGATAGCGGCTTACTTGGAGATTGAGGTCGTATTCGGCTCGAGCCAAAACAGCGGCCGATTTTCCAAGTCTCGATCTTAGATCGGGGTCCAATATAAGTTTCTCCAAATGATAAACCATCGATTCTACATCTCCGACCGGAGAGAGAAATCCCGTATGCCCCTCCTCTACCTGTTCTGGAATGCCACCTACGTCTGAAGCAACAACAGGTATTCCGCATGCCATCGCTTCAAGTATGGTCATCGGGAAAGTATCTACCCGTGCACCGTGCAAGTAGATGTCCGCTGCTTGATAATACCGGGCAACAATTTTCGGATCATTCTGATAAGGCACAAACTGCACTCGTGCACTACCAAACTCAGTGTCGGGGGCATTTTCGCCGAGTGCGATGAACAGAATCCGATGGTCATGCAGCTTCAGAGAGATCTGCGCGATGACGTCCCGCATGGTTGTGAAATCCTTCCATGGATTGTTTGTTATGCTGTTTGCCGCGAAAAGTATAATCAGATCGTCTATAGGCAGATTCAGATCACTCCTGGCATTAAGGGTGTTTCCGACCTGGAATATAGACAGGTCTACGCCATTTGGGATGACACGCATATCTATAATTGCTGGCTGCAGAATCGAATTCTCTAACTTGAGCATGAGCCAATTTGATGGTGCGGCTAGATACAGCCGACACTTGTTGTAAATATTCCTCTTCCGACGCCAGTTGTGGGCAGTTGCATCCCGACGAATCGAAGGATAAATATCGAGATAAGGACAGCTTCCGCAACCTGTTTTCCATTTCTGACAATCCAATGAATGAGCACAATGTCCTGTCAGCATCCACAAATCGTGCAGCGTAGCTACTAAGGGAAATCTATTGCTTAGAGAGCTGAGAGCGCTTAGATCAAAGTAATCACCATGTAAAGTATGGCAATGGATGATGTCCGGGTAGGATGCAGATGTTATCAGCAAATCACGTTCTGTATGGCGAGGCGATACATCGCGTCCAAGATAACGATTGATTGAAGCTCTCCCATTAGCCAGCTGCGATAGTCCTTTCCTTATCGCGTTGACGGTGCCCTCTCCCCTGTCTCTTGCGGCCAGTCTACCGTAAAGGCTCCACAATCCCCTTTTTACGATCGACGTCTGACGGAAATTGGCCAGTTCAATTACGCTGTCATTATCCGACTGCCTTTTCGCAACCGCCATCCAGGAGTGGTTATCCCGAAGCGCATATGCTGTCGAAAGGTTATGTGCGACTCGATCGGCACCCCCACCGATATCAGAGTAGCTGACCGTTAGGATACGCATTTAGCATTGACGAAGACCATAAGCAGAGTGTCGACCCTGAGCTTTGCGTCCATTCGGATATCTCTGAGCCAGTTTTCTTCACCGACGTCAGCTGTCATTGAACGGTATGTTTACCTGCGAGAATGGTCGCGATCGCGCTCTCAATGTTTGTCCTATACGATTCAATCGAATATCTGCTGATTGATTGTTGATACGCGTTGTGAGATAACCTTCTATATTGAGCCTCTGAAATGTCTACAGCTCGAAGAACGGCTTCCTTTATCGAGGAAACAGTATCTTGTTGAATCATGAATCCAACATCGTCGACATCGATCCCAACATTCTGATGCAGCAAGGGAATTTCTCCCCTTCCAAGGCAATTCAAGACGGCTCCTGCGCCTCCTTCTGAGCATGAGACGTTGATCTGAAAGCCACATTTGTCAGTTAGAATATCGAAGCTCCTCGAATAGCTGCTTATCCAACCTATCGGGTGAACGTTCTGTTGATGAAAAAGCTCATTCCGATAAATACGAAGGAACTCGCGCTCAGATCCCATATAGAGGGGGCCACATACCCAGAGGTGACAATCAGGTAACTCGCTGAAGGCTTCTAAAACAAGATCTAGGCCCTTGTGCAGCAGTCCTGTGCCTCCAAACCACAAGAAGTTTCTCTTAGCCTGATCGAAGTCACGGTAGCTGGTCAGTGGTTTGGTCAGGGGTAATGTGAAGTTATCTATTGAGTGGACATTGGAATTATGCCGCCGATAAGGTTCAGCAACGACTTCATTTCCCATGTGAATAACGGCATCAGCCATTTGCACCCATTCATTTCTATCAAGCCGTACCGGAATCTGATAGTCTACAAGTCGTCTTCGTTGTAGTTCTTCGATTCGAGCACGCTGCGCCTCGATTTCAAATTCCCAGTACGCCCCTGTTGCATAATATATCCTTGGGACGGCAGCATTCAGGTAACTCTCAAGCC
>DASRZI010000036.1:0-4720 GCA_035686605.1 Candidatus Zixiibacteriota bacterium | reverse complement strand
GCGACATCTCAAGTTTCGGCTACCCAGAACCAGCTCGGCCGGTTGAGCCAAGACGAGGGATTGGCCAGAGAAGGCGGAGAACAGTCCCAGCTCTTTGACCAGGTTGTTCGTGTCTTAGACAAGATGGCCGCTTCTCATCCCCTACTGTTAATCTTGGATGATCTACAGTGGGTAGACAACGGCTCCATCGATCTCTTGTTTCACCTGGGCAGGAATTTGTCTGGTAAACGCATCATTATTTTAGCAGCCTACCGGCCCGAGGATGTGGCTGCCGGCAGGGATGACAAACGGCACCCTCTGAAACCATTGGTGGACGAATTCAAACGTCTGTTCGGCGATGCCTCGCTCGACCTGTCCCAGGCCGAAGGCAGAGCTTTTGTCGAGGCATATGTGGACAGCGAGCCAAACACCCTGGATGACACATTCAGGCGACAGCTTCTCCAACGTACAGGTGGCCATCCGCTGTTTACGGTGGAACTTCTACGAGACATGCAAGAACGAGGTGACCTAATACAGGATGAGTTGGGACTCTGGCGTTCGACAGAGTACCTCGATTGGGACGCTTTGCCAGTTCGGGTCGAAGGTGTTATTGAATCACGTATCGGCCGACTAGAAGAGTCTCTTCGAGACATTTTGACCGTGGCCTCTGTGGAAGGGGAGAGCTTCACAGCCCGGGTGGTCGCAAAAATCCAGCAGCTGCAGGAGCGGCAGTTGCTCCGCAGCCTTTCGAGAGAACTGGAAACTCGCCATCGGCTTGTTGAAGAGCGCCAGGCATTGACAATCGGAAGACAGATGCTGGCCCGCTATCGATTTGCACACGCCTTATTTCAACGATACTTCTACAATGACATCACCCTGGTCGAACGTCGTCTTCTGCACCAGGAAATCGCCACCATCCTGGAGGAAATCTATGGCGATGAGAGCGACAAGATCGCTGTCCAATTAGCTCGCCACTATGTTGAATCAGGCGACGAGGAGAAAGCCATCTCCTACCTGTTAGTTGCCGGGGACCAAGCACGAGATATTTTTGCCTTTCAAGAGGCCATCGAGCATTACGAGAATGCATTGACACTAGCCGAAGCCGCCGAGCAATTTGATCGTGCAGGCCGCATTCTGATGAAGCTGGGGCTGACCTATAGTCTGGCCTTCGAGTTTGTTCGTGCCTCCGAAATATACAGGGAAGCCTTCGACGCATGGAAGAGGGCATCACATGCCGTTCCGGACCAACGGCTTCCCTTGTCGAAATCACCACTCCGAATTGAATTTGGTGATCCACTAGACTTAGACCCGCGCTATTACTCCTCCTCGAATGCCAGAGTAATCGGGCATCTGTTTCGAGGTCTGGTGCACATGACGAGAGAGGGCGACATCTTACCTGACTTGGCTGCTCGATGGGAGCTTCTTGATGGTGGATTGTCCTATGTATTTCATCTGAGGAGCAATGCACTCTGGAGCGATGGACAACCTTTAACTGCAGCTGATTTTGAGTTTGCCTGGCGTCGCATTCTGGATCCTGCTTTCAGCAGGAACGTTGCCGAATTCCTATACATTGTTCGTGGCGCAAGAGCATTCCATGGTGGTGAGACTATTCATTGGAGCGACGTGGGCATTCGAGCTGCGGATGATATGACTCTGGTCGTAGAACTCGAAAAACCTGAAGGTAATTTCCTGCCACTGATGTCGATTCCTGTATTTTACCCCGTTCCTCGTCATAAGGTCGTGGAACAGCCGGACGAGTGGGCCTTCACAGATAAATTGGTCAGCAACGGGCCTTTTACCATCGAGACTTGGGAAAAGGGAAAGTCGATGACAATCGTCCGCAATCCCAACTATCACGGAAAAGTCAAAGGCAATGTCGGACGAATCGTGATGTCAAATATTCGAAATCTGAGGTATGAGGGAGATGAAGCCAGATTATCCGAACTGTATGAATCCGGACAGCTCGACGTCTTAGGCCTAACCAACGTTTCATTTGAAGTGGCTGAAAAGATGATCAAACGCTATAAGGAGGACTTTGTAACAGCGCCGGGCGTCTCTACTAGATATATCGGTCTGAATCCTGCTCAACCCCTGCTTGACAACATCAGTGTTCGCCGGGCTTTGGCCATGTCCATCGATCGTGATGCATTTGCCCGCCGGGTCGTCGGAACCACACACGATTTGGCCACTGGTGGTTTTGTACCCCCAGGCATCTGGGGGCACTCGCCGGGTATCACCTTGCCGTTCGATCCCGTTAAGGCCCGAATGCTTCTAGACGAAAGTGGTCATTCAGCAGAAACGGACTTCCAGGATATGGCCATCCTCTATCATCCATCAAGGGCGGAGGAGATGGAGTTCGTCATTGAGAGTTGGCGCGAGTATCTCACTCTAAGGATATCTCCTCAGATGATAAGTTGGGACGAACTGTTGTCGCTCTTCTACAAAGATCCTCCTCATATTTTTCTAATGGCCTGGGCAGCCGATGTTCCTGATCCCGACAACTTCTTGCGCTCTGGAATGGTCACGATTCGATCTAATTGGAACCACCCTCGATACGAGTCGCTTATCGACAGTGCCCGGTATGAGCAAGACCGGACAAAACGGCTAGATTTTTATCGCCAGGCTGACAAGATACTTATCGATGAAGCAGTCATTATTCCATTGGTTTATGAGCGCGGTAATTATCTGATTAAACCAAGAATTCATAACTTCCCCTTCTCTGGTTTCGAAGAGAGATATGAGGATATCGTTGTCGACGACGATTGATCTAGATGTTCGTCACCAAATTGGCGGCAAGTATTTGACCCCAGTTTATTCTTCTTTGGCTGTAGCCAGGAAAGCTAATTCAATAGCGAGAAAATAGCCAGTAGAGGTTTCGAGCTTAATGAAAAAAGAAGTGCTGAAGGGTTCGGCGTCGTCCTCCGGGCTTACTAACCTCTAATTCAGTTTTGTGCGGGCTGCTCAGAGCAATCGGATATTTTCTACCTTACTCCAATACCTACCCCCAAGATTGATTTTTCCTTAGGATTCATTGATAGTGTAGATCATAAATATCATGACATGACTATAGTCATAACCATGGTCAATATAATCTAGGATACTCAAGTGACAGAGTCGATTTCGAAAAGTAAGCTAAAAGCAAGAATGTTGGAGATCTTCCGCCAGCTGGAAGCCAGCGGCGAGGAACTCGTCGTTACCAATCACGGAAAACCCGTATTGCGAATCATTCCTTATAGTCAGAAATCCTCGGTAGACGAGCTCTTTGGCTCTTTTCAAGGTCAGGTCGTTTATCAAGAGGATATTGACACGCCGACTGTGGATGAATGGAGCGAGGTCTAGGTGTTCGTCCATGACACTTCCGCTCTCATCTATTGGACCTTGGATCCTGATCATCTCACAGAAAACGCGAAAGAGACGATAAAGCAGGCAGATCAGATTGTCATCAGTTCTATGTCGGTCTGGGAAATCGGGCTAAAGGTCAAACAGGGAAAACTCGACATTCCCATTCCGATTAGTCATTACGCTGAAAGATTGAATAGACTTGACAGGCTGGTAATCCAAAACGTTACAGTGAATGCCTGGCTGGAAAATCTGGCCTTGGAGTGGGATCATCGCGATCCGGTCGATCGCACAATTGTCGCAACGGCCCAGCTGCTTAGCTGCCCGCTCGTCACTTCCGACAAAGAAACCACCTCGTTTTATAAGAACACCATCTGGTAGATGTCGACGGCTATCGCCAGCCAGGACTCCACTCTATTGCTAAGTTTTTTTCCTTGGTCATGTTGGGTGGGTTTTAGCCTCGCAGGTTAACCCATTCGCCAGGCAAGTTCGTCGGTCGGCGTATCTTGCCAATTCATGGCAATCAGAGCGCGTTCGGTTACACTTGAATCAGCACCTCGCTCCCTCATTTCCCATTACCACCACATCATTGAAAGTGCTGAGAACAAGACCCTTACTTCGATAGGAGAAATCGACATGTCCGAGAATCCAGTCAAGACGGTGCATTCTGCCCCAGCGGAGAATTCTCAACCCACGCCAGATCGATCAACCCTCATCGCATTTGTATCCTTTGTTTTGATTGGCGGCGGGGGAGCTCTATCCGTCCGATTCATCTATGGGGAACTAGAACCTTTCTGGAGCGGGGTCTTACGATTTGGGCTGGCAGCATTGATTTTCTGATTGCTGATGGCGATCCGGAAAGTATCACTTCCACGAGGCCGGGCGTTGATCGGAGCTGCTTTATTCGGGGCCCTCAGCGGGACTGCACTATTGCTCATGTATTTCGGCCTGACGAAAACCCCGGCAAGCTTGTTTCAGACCATAGCCGCGGTTTTGCCTTTGCTGACCCTTGTGTTTGCAGCCGCCCACAAATTAGAGCCATTGCGCAGACGTGGGGTCGCCGGTGGATTGTTAGCCGTCACTGGTATTGCCATCGCCGTTAGCGGTTCGCTTTCAACCGGCGTTGCTGTCTCCTTACCCCACATCTTGGCTATTGTCGCCGGCGCTGCGTGTCTAGCTGAAGGTGGAATCGTCATTAAACTGTTCCCACCGAGCCATCCATATGCAACCAATGCGATTGCCATGACGATTGCTGCCTCAATAATGGTCGTTGGCTCACTCTTACTGGGTGAAGCCTGGACGCTCCCCACCCTGGCCACGACCTGGCTGGCGATGCTATACGTTGTTGTTGGAGCCACGGTAGGCGGATTTTTGCTTTATCTCTTCGTCCTAAAAAACTGGA
>DASRZI010000035.1:0-5966 GCA_035686605.1 Candidatus Zixiibacteriota bacterium | reverse complement strand
CACCGAGACCAGCCCATCTTCCAAACCATCATTCCAGGGCACGACGAGCATATTTATATCGGTAATGTTCTGCCCCGCGAACCGCTGCTGCTGCGGTTTGTCCGGCATGTTAGCCAGAATGTGACCGGCTTGCATATCCCTCCCTATGGCAATGGTTTCAGCGTCATCGTACAAGCGGAGAAAAGCAATCCGGGCGAGCCAAAAAACATCGCCATGGCGGCCTTCACTGCCCATGTCAACATCAAAAAAGTGATTGTCGTCGACCCAGATGTGAACATCTACGATCCCAGCGATGTGCTCTGGGCTCTGACGAATAGAGTGGATTGGAGCCGAGATGTCTTCATGGTGCCAGGAGCTCAAGGCCATGAGATGGATCCCACCGCTGACGAACGGGGTGTCCATACTAAAATCGGGATTGACGCGACCTATAAGCCTGATCGACGAGATTATGGAGAGAGGATCCGGTATCCGGAGATAGATTTAGAGGATTATTTGTAGATCATAGGAGTGCTGATTTGTCGGTCCGATTTGCCCTGTACATGCAGGATAAACACAGTATGGGCTACGAGCTGGAAATGGCTGCCTACGCCGAGGAACGAGGCTTCAGCGAAATATGGCAGGCTGATACGCGCCTGGCCCGTGATTGCGTCGTCATGATGAGCGCCTTTCTGACCTATACCAAGCAGCTAAAAGTGGGTTCTGGGGTGCTGCCTATCTGGACACGCAACGCGGCGGTCATTGCCGCGTCTTGGAGCAGTATGTGGGAACTGGCTGGGAAGGTGAATGGAGAGGGCCGGGTGATGCTGGGTCTCGGCGCCTGGTGGGAACCCATCTCGGGCCGGGTAGGTGTAAGGCGGCACAAACCACTCAAAGCCATGCGCGAATATGTTGAATCGATCAGACAGCTGTTCACGATGGAGGAAGTTACCTACCAAGGTGAGTTCGTCCAGCTAGACCGGGTAAGGCTGGACGTGGCCTTTGGCGACACTTCCCCGCGAGATATACCCATTTATATTGGCGCCACCGGCCCCAAGATGCTCGAACTTTCTGGCGAAATCTGTGACGGCGTCGTGCTTAACTATGTCGTATCGGTAGATTACATACGCAATGCTGTCGCGTTGGTAGAGAAAGGCGCGAACAAAGCCGGCAAGAGCCTGGCTGAGGTCGACTGTCCTGAATTGCTGGTCTGCTGCCTCTCGGACAAGGATCCAGCGGCTGCGATGGCTGAAGGCAAAAAGTTGGTCGCGTACTACCTGGCAACGGAACCGCATATCATGAAAGCCAGCGGCGTAAGTGAAGAGCTGCTGGAGAAAGTGCAAGCGATCATGAGTTGGCCCGCGACTGAAGAAGATTACATTCGGGCAAGTAGGGTCATACCCGACGAGGTCGTCCGCAACGTCATGGCTGTGGGAACAACTGAGGAATGTCGTGACAAAGTGGCGGAGTATATCGACGCCGGCGTCACCTGCCCCATCCTCTATCCGATGATGGATGACATTATGCCGGTTGTGGACGCTTTTGCCGATTGGGGATCATGAACAGACAGATGAGTGCGCAAAGCTTGGGTCTGATTAAAGCTGCCGCCAATCCCCATGGCGCTGAAGATTGCCAGCTTTATTTGTTTACCGGGAACCCCACCATCGCACCGGTGCAGGACATCATCCCTGAAGAGGGCCTGGTCCTCCCTCCACCGCGTGCCGACCTGGATTCCGGTTCCTGCCGTCTGAAAGTTCTGCACATCAATGACCTGCATGGTCATATCGTCCGTTTTTCGATGGAGGGTGAGCGGCCGGTGCTGTCGCGAATCGTCAGCCGCATGCGCCAGATACGAACCCAATATCAGGATGATCCAGACACGGCCGTATTGGCGATGTCGGCTGGCGACGACCTGGTCGGCGCCATTTTCGACGAATTGATGGGTGATGATCACGATTCATTCGCTTTACATGCCGGCTACCGCCTGTATTCATCAGCTGGTTTTGACATCAGCGTTTTGGGTAATCACGATTTGGATTTGGGAACAGATGTATTAGCCCAGGCGATTCGGAGAGATGCCCGGTTCCCAGTCTTGTCGGCCAACCTGGTAGGCTGCCAGTGGCTGACCGGTCTGTACTACCCGGCGGCGCTTCTGGTGATAAAGGGTATCCGGGTAGGAATCATCGGGCTTACAACGCCAGGAGCGATACGACAGCCGCCCGATTCCAATCTGCAGGTCGTCAACCCTCTACGGGTTACCAGAAATATTCTGCCTGCCATTCGTCCCTTGTGCGATGTCACCATCATCCTCAGCCATCTCGGGCACAGCCTGGCGGATAGTACGGCTACCGTGCGCGATGCAGGTGATGTGGAATTAGCGCGAAGTATTCCAAGAGGCAGTGTTCAACTAATCGTGGGCGGGCATACTCATAACATCCTCAATGAATATGGCCTGGTCGTTGACAATATCGTGAATGGCATTCCCATTGTGCAGGCCGGTGGGTTGGGACGTTTTCTTGGAGAAGTGGATATCAGCGTGCAGAAGCAGGGTGCATCGGTGACCAACGTGCGCCTGACTACCACGGCCCTCCAACCAGCCGATGAGCAATTTGAAGAGGAGTGCGTGAAGCCTCTGGTCGACATAGCCCGCCCTCTTTTCACCCGGACTCTTGGCCGGGTCGCCAATCACCCAGACTTATCTTCTGACGCAGTTCAGAACAACTTTGCCACTGGAGAATCAGCCCTGGCTAATTTCATCGCTGACGCCTTGGTAGCCCGCTGTAAGGCCAACGATTACGATGTAGATTTGGCCCTGGTTGACGGTTCCGTTGTGCGAACTGGCCTGCCCGTGGGCGGCGAGCTATCCTTTGGCGTTTGGTTCAACCTCATGCCATTTGCCGACGTTCTTCGCATCACCTGGATCACAGGTCAGCAGCTGCTGATGCTGGTCAAGGACAACGCCTGCCGTATCGATTTACCCACCGAACCCCATACTGAACGCGGCTTCCTTCACTTCAGCCATCAAGTACGATACAGGATCAAAGTCGGCGCCGAACGCAAAGACAATCAAGCCTTCGATATTGAGGTCAATGGGAGCTCACTTGAGAAACAGCTGGATCGTTCCTTCCAAATGGTATGCAGCAGCTTTGTCCGCGTACTGGCTGAACCTTGGCAAAGATATGCACGAAACACCTTGGGCTTACCCATCATGGACATCGATCTAGTTTCGCACCTGGATACGTCACTCTTCCTCCGAGATGAGTTGGTCACTTACATATCTGAAAATGGTGGTGTTACAGAGGCCGGTGGGGCTAAACGCGATGGACGAGTAGAGATAGTCACAGCGTAGGGCAACCAGGCCACCGTCACCAACAAACTAGGGTTTTCCCATGACTGGAACCATCATTCTGCCAGGATTTCTGATTGACAAACCTGGCGATTCACCTAAGCGAGAGTGGGGAGTGCGTGTCGTAGACAGCCTTGTTCATACTGTGGAACCAAACGCTGTACTTATCGATCGCTTTCCCGACGATGATGTGTTGATGGCGCCGAACCAGGTCCTGGCTCCCGGATTCGTAAATGCCCATGTTCACCTCTACGGAATTCTGGCCCATGGCATTCCTCTGGATAACGCTCCTTCCGATTTTTGGTCATTCTTATATGATTTTTGGTGGCCGTTGGTTGAGGATGCCTTGGACCACGAGATGATCGCCGCAGCGACCGATTGGGTTTGCGCTGAGATGCTCGGCAGTGGGATTACCAGCTTCTATGATTGCCTGGAAGCCCCTTTTGCCATCCCGGATGCTCTTTTGGCTCAGAAAGAAGTGGTCGAAAGGAGAGGGATGAGGGGAATCCTCTCTTTTGAAGCCACCGAAAGGGTAAGTAAAGTAAACGGCCAGCTGGGTCTGCTGGAAAATGCCAGATTTGTGGACTTGTGCAAGAAAGAAGACGGATTGGTGCAGGGATTGATCTGTTTCCACACGACGTTCACGTGCTCGGCCGATTTTATCCAGCAGGCCTTTGCATTGGCTGCTGAGCGCGGCGTTTTGACCCATATGCATTGTAATGAAGGTATTCACGAACCAGAATATGCCTTGAAGCACTTCGGCAAGCGGACACTTGAGTATTACGATGATCTTGGCGTCACGGGACCGGGAATGATGGCATCGCAGTGCGTCCAGCTTTCAGAGAGGGAGCGGGCCATCATAGCCGCACGGGAAGTTAAAGTGACCCACATGCCCCTCAGCAACTGCGAGGTGGGTGGGGGTATCGCCCCCGTCCCCGAACAATTGGAGGCGGGAGTAGTTGTGGGGCTGGGTTCTGACGGCTACATCAATGATTTCTTCGAAGTAATGAGAGGGGCGTTTCTAATTCACAAGGCTCATCACCAGAATCCACAGGTCATGCCCGCTGACGAGGTTTGGTACATGGCCACGGAGGGAGGAGCACGGGCGATGGGGTTGGAAAAGGTAGGCCGGCTGGAACCGGGATGGGCAGCCGATCTTCAGCTTATCGACGCTCGATTCCCGACGCCGGCGAGAAGTCATAATCTTTACGAACAACTGCTTCTTTGGCGCAGCCACAGCCACGTCAGCGATGTGATGGTGGCTGGAACCTGGCGGGTGAGAGAGGGTCTCGTCCTCGGCGCGGATATGGAAACTATGAGAGCCCGGGTTCAAGAGAACGCCGAACGAATGTGGAAGAAGGCGATATAACAGCCAACAGCATCTGGCTGAGCCCTGCTTTAGCTGGACTCAGCCGGACAAAACCTGGTTTATTGCGATCATAACGATATCTATTGGAGGTAATTGAAGATGGAAAACAGTGATTTCAAAGGCCGAGATTTTCTGGCAGAGACCGACTACTCTCCCCGAGAGATTAAGCACATCCTGGATCTGGCTGGGGAGTTGAAGAGTCAGAAAAAGGCAGGGATCTACCATGACGACGTTTTACGCGCCAAAACACTTTTTATGATCTTCTATAACCAGTCACTGCGCACTCGCAACTCGTTCGAAGCAGGCATGACCCAGTTAGGGGGGCACGCCCACTACCTCGATCCTAGCAAGATTTACCGGCCCGCGTTGGAGGGTAAAGAAGAAGCTTACAGCACCGAGCGCGTCTCCGACGTTGCCAGGGTCCTGGATCGAATGGGCGACGCCATTGCCATTCGCTGCTACGGCGACCCGGTTGATTGGGAATACGGCGGAGCTCATGCCATTTTGAGGGAGTTCGCCCGGTGGTCGGACATCCCAGTCCTCAATATGGAAGATGATATCTACCACCCATTCCAGGGATTAGCGGATATGATGACGGTGAAGGAATACTTCGGTGGCTTCCATGGGGTCAACTTCACCATGTCCTGGGCATACTCGCCGAGCGTACACAAGCCGCGGGCCGTACCCCAGTCGGCCGTTCTCTATGCCTCTATGATGGGTATGAATGTGACCTTAGCTCACCCTGAGGAAATGGAATTGGCCCCCGATATCGTCCAGGCCTGCCAGCAGTACGCCTCCGACGAAGGCGGCTCTTTCCGAATCACCAATGATTTCAATGATGGGTTTGAAAACGCGGGTGTCGTTTACCCCAAGGCCTGGTGCCCGGTGACGCTGTTCAAGCCGCCCGTAGGCGAAGACGACTTTGAAAAGACCCAAAAAATCATGGACCAGTATAAGGAATGGAAAACTTCTACCAAAATGATGGATCTGACGGCTAAGGATTCCATCTATATGCACTGTCTTCCAGCTGACCGGGGTTATGAGGTAGACAACGAGGTTCTTGACAAAACCGAAGGTCCGGGTTGGCGCTCTATTGCCTATGACGAGGCCGAAAATCGACTACACGTCCAAAAAGCAGTGATGAGCCTGGTGATGTAAACTCCAGTCGGGAAACACGAGAGGCCAGAGTTCTTACCAAAGTTCGCTGCAATTCAAGTCATCAATCGCGGTCAGCGTGCGCTGGAGCATCGACAGCCAGACTGAAACCCATCGCTC
>DASRZI010000034.1:0-3315 GCA_035686605.1 Candidatus Zixiibacteriota bacterium | reverse complement strand
ACCATGCCGGATGAGCCGCCAAGCTGTTCGCTCCGTCACAGCTTGGATTTGGCCGCATATGTACACCTGCTGGGCACACTTATCCCAAGGTAGTATACGCAAAGTTGCTAGTATTGTGGTTATGGTATCAATGCTGATATCCGAAATAGTAGCTGCTGTGCTTGTGTAGGCTGGTAGAATCTGCGATAGTCCTCTTTCTCCCAAAGTAAGGCGGGCAAAGGCTTCTAGTTGTTGTTGGGTTAAAGTACCCTCTTCAGATTGACTTTTCACTCGCTCATATAGCTCGCGAGCGCCGTCCTCGTTATAAGCCTCAAATGCAGGAATTGTGAACAAACTGGTAGGAATATCTAATTGCTCCAACTGTTCGATGAGCGATGCCTTCTCTTCAAGCCAAGGCCGCGCCTTGCTTATAGGAGGTATTCCTGAAGTCGCCGGCTGCCAGGCGGGCCACATACCTTCGCCCAACTTATACGATTCGCCTATATCGACTTCGAAGATGAATATGGTAGCACCATCTCTTGACTCACCCATACCAACGGCCATGTGCTGTCCATCAGAAGACCAAGAATAACTGGTTATACCTAGCCCTGAAAGCATTCGCGGGCCGGATCCATCTACATTCATTACCCAAAGTCCAATAGAAGTTAGGTAGCCCGATTCATCAAGTCCACCACGACTGAAGGCTATCCGGTCGCCAGTTGGTGATACTAATGGAGATTGATCTGAGACCTGTTCCTCAGGCGAAGTCAGCTCTTGGTGGTTTGTACCCTCTGGATTGGATCTTGTTAATCCAGGGCCTCGTCCGGCATACTCAATTCCATCATAAATAATGTGCTGGCCGTCTAGTGTCCAACCGTACGTGCCAACGCGCTCATTCCATGCTATGTAGGAGTTGTTCTTTGTGTCATATACGGCAAAAAGACCTACACCTTCGCATTGGTCAGCTTCTACAAATGAAATGTACCGTCCATCGGGAGACATCACGGGCGATGATAGGGGTAAGCCACGCTCTGGTGCAACGATCTCCGCCAATTCTCCGGTATTAATATCAATTGACCATAAAGATGCGGGATCATCAAACTCAGCAGGATGGCAGGAAAGTTCAAAACCTGTAATACCATTGCCGAAAATAATTGCCGAGCCCGACGTGTCCCAAGTAATGTCATTGAATGTGTTACTTCCCCCACCTATTATTTCTTTAACAGTCCCAGCAACAGTATCGTAAATCATCAATTGCTCTTTTTCTTGGCCAATACCAAACAACTCATATCGCCCATAGGCCAAAAAGAGACCATCCGGTGACCAAGAGCGAATCGAGTATTGAATAAAATGGACGGCAGCAGAATTTTCGAGAGCGTCTTCTGTTATTCGCAAATTTCCGCTACCGTCTGGAGATATCAGCCAGATGTTTCCGTCAGGTCCAATATAAGCAATTAGTCCCCCAACCGCACGAGACTCGACCGACACATCTTCTACTTGCTCTATGGTTGGTATTAGCTCTAGCAGCCGTGGTCCAAGGTATCGACCAAGACTGTCGAAGTCGAGGGCTACCAAAGTTTCACCGGCGGTTTCGCAAGCATGGCATCCATCCTTTAGGACGTAACTGAAGATAAAACGTTGTCCTCCGTCTGAAAGATCCTCCATGGACTGAAGTTTATTGTCCCCTGCCCACAGATTGAGCCCAGGATAATCAAGGATCAGACTAGGGTAAAGTGAATCCTGACTCAGGTCCAAGTTCCACATGTCCTCAACGTGAACCAATGGCGGGCTGCCGTTGATTAGCACATATTGAAAGTTGTCATTCGCCCGGGTCGGGTACACGATCTCAACCAGATCGACAATGCCGGTCTCGGTAAAACCAGACATGAATCCTTCGCCCTCAAGAGCTTTGGCAAAAGCAATTGCCCCGTCTGGGGCGTTGTAAGCGCGCATGATCGAGAGCACACATTCATCTTCCCCAGCGCAGGAAGTAAATTGACCAAAAGGGATTTCCTCGATGTCCCAAACAGACTCCGGGCCGAACGTTGTCTGGGCAGACACAGAGGAGGTCAGCAGGATAGGGACCAGGCTCCAGCAAACGGCCAGAAACAATAAGATCTGCGCCCGCCTGTTACTTAACCGATAGCCATCCATCATTGTTCTTAACCTCCTCGCGCCGCTGTTGACTAAGATGGACAGCGGCTCTTGAGCACTTGGCAGCGGGCTACTATTGTGCCCGCTGTTGGTGTCAATACGCGCAATTCATGTCGCTTGAATATCACTCTTCTCAACCCTTTACCCACTCCATAGAACAACGAAGATATGTAAGTAGATATAGGGATTGACCTGCTGAAAGCTTGGTAACCTATCTCTGTTCTCGATCCAAAAGCACTAGGCCCCGGTTGCCCCATTTCGCCCGTTGCGCTCGGAACGAGCACTCGGGGCAATATGTCACCCAATAAAGGTCCTCTTTATTGAACACGAAGACATAAGTTAAAGTGATCACTATATCTTTCCGAGAGCCTGTGTCAGCTTACGGTTACGCATGGCGCCATTCCCGGGTAAATGCCCGCAAAAGAAGTGACTACTAAATTAACGGTGCCAACGACCACATCGAAATGACAGGAAAGAATATGCGACGCAGTAGCGTAATGTGTTTCCCTGGCGGACATCACAAAACCCCTCCCAGACATCTGGATTAAATCCCTATAATAGCAGCAAGTTATTTCCGGCCAATAACACAAAAAATCAACCCTTCTGACCTGAAACTACACCCCACAGTAAACAGATCTTTGTTCTACTATGCCCATGAACCCAATAAGCATCAATAACCGGATTTCGATTATAAGCCTTTCCTGCAGCTGCACCATGGGACCAGAATACTCGATCAACTTTCTCCGGACCGTTCCCCCGCATCCCTTTCATAACGAGGTCTCTCAGTTGTCGGTTGATTTTCTTCTGGCGCCCTTTGCAGCGCTTTTCGTGTGGGCCGTGATAACTATTGGGTAAGTGCCAAGCTAGATATTCTTGTCCTTTCCTCCCTTGGTATCCATTGCTGTCGATAAAACGAAAGACTCCCCTGCCCTGCTGCCAGGCCCGCTCTTCAGCCAATATTTTTTTATACTTCTCCCCGACGGCCATATTTCGCTGTTGACCAATCTTCGCCGCCTGGTCATATACTTGTTGGGTCCGTTCTGGCACGCCGGTCAGCTCCCGTAAGGCCTCTCGCGATATCGGGTTATCGGTGTGGCGCCCGCTGTGGAAACTCGCATAGAAATGGGCTCTAACCTCCTTGATTCCGCCCAGAAGCACCGCAAGCGGCAAGCCAATGGGTTT
>DASRZI010000033.1:0-19115 GCA_035686605.1 Candidatus Zixiibacteriota bacterium | reverse complement strand
CCCGAGGAAGCCACTACAGAAGAAACAGTGGAACAACCAACTGGCAGAGGCGCCCTGTTCCAGACTATCAAAGATCGAGGAAAGGTCCTCTGCGGAGGCCGAACCGATCTAGCTGGTTTCGGCTACCTGGATGCGGACGGTAAAAACACCGGCTTCGATATCGACTTATGCCGAGCGGTTGCCGCGGCAGTCTTTGGTGATGCTGGAGCTGTCGAATTCATCCCACTTACCGCCGCCGAACGTGGACCTGCTTTACAAACAGGTGAAGTCGACATTCTTTCACGAAATGCAACTTGGACATCATCTCGAGATGCCCAGTGGGGCAACTTCACTGCAGTCACCTTCTATGATGGGCAGGGTTATATGGTTCCAGCGGCTTCGGGAATAACGACCATTGAAGAGCTGGATGGCGCTACAGTATGTGTGACCAGTGGAACAACCACCGAGTTGAACTTGGCCGACTCTTTCCGCCAACGTGGCCTCGACTTCACAGCCACTGTCTTTGAAGACACGGAGACAGTTTACAGCACCTATGAATCTGGCGCTTGCGACGCGACGACCAGCGACAAATCTCAGTTGGCAGCCGTACGCAGCGGATTCGAGAATCCCGATGATCATGTCATCTTGGATATCACCATCTCCAAAGAGCCATTGACACCGGCTGTACCAGGCGGTGACGACCAGTGGTTCGACGTGGTCAAGTTTGTCATATATTCTTTGATCAACGCCGAGGAATTAGGCGTGACACAGGCCAATGTTGACGACATGGTTAACAGCGACAACATCAAAGTTCGCCGGTTGCTTGGTGCCGAAGGTGAGTTCGGGCAAGCAGACCTCGGCCTCGATGCTGATTTCGTGGTTAACATCATAAAAGCGGTCGGAAATTACGGCGAAATGTATGACCGTTACATGGGTCCAAATGGCGACGCCTTCACTCTTCCACGCGGTCAGAATGAGCTGTGGAACAATGGTGGGTTGATTTACGCCCCACCAATGCGTTAATCGGAAGGATCTGATTGTCAGTATAGGTTTACTAAGAAGCGATCCGTTTTCTAAGAAAATGGATTGCATAGATCTAAACGTGATTGAGCATCTCCACGTGGTTGCTGAAAGATAACATGCCTCTGGAGATGCTCATCTTCTCGTGACTTCATAAAGAGAGCCTTAAGTTAGCGCCGGTGATGACCGGCTGCTCATTGTCGCCAGAATTCATAAATGTCAGAGAAGAAGAGCAGCATACGCATTCTCACCTACCAGGGTATTCCCCTCTGGCGGGACGTCCGCGTACTAAAAGCTTTGGCCCAGGTAGTATCCGCATTGGTGGTCCTTGGCTTCTTATATTTTTTCTTCAGTAACGTTATCAGCGCCACTAACACCAAGAGTCTCTCCCTGGGTTTTGATTACCTAAGTCAAGAGGCGGGATTCCCAATCGGGGAGTCGATCATTGATTATGATCCTTCCATGTCCTTCGCCAAGGCTTTCGCGGTCGGATTCCTAAACACGATCAAGGTCGCTTTCATTGGAGTCATTCTTGCCACTATATTGGGCAGCATCGTCGGGGTGATGCGTTTGTCATCCAACTGGCTGATCCGGAATATTGCCAGTGTGTATATAGAGACCGTTCGCAACATACCCCTGTTGGTATTGCTGTTCTTCCTCTTCTTCGGCGTAATCACCCAACTTCCTGCTGTTGAAAATAGTATTTTGGTGGGCGATTTTCTTGCTCTCAACAATCGTGCACTGTATATGGCATCGTTTCTGTCTACAGCTACCACCGGCGCCTGGCTGATAATCCTCGCGGCAGCCATTCTTTTCGCCATTATCCTATTTATTATTCTCGGCCAGTGGCAGCTGCGTACAGGCAGAAATACCCATCCCTTCTTGCTCTCTCTGGCTGTATTGTTGCTAGTTCCCTTGCTTGGCTGGTTCTTGGTCGGCGAGCAGCCTCTGCTGCTAGATAAACCCGTCCTTGGCCGCTTTAATTACGAAGGGGGAATTGCTTTTACCGCTCAATTTGCAGCCCTTCTTGTCGGATTAGTCCTTTACACAGGTGCGTTTATTGCCGAAATAGTGCGGGCGGGCATCCAGAGTGTTTCTCGAGGACAGGTTGAGGCCGCTCGGTCCATTGGACTGTCTCTCTTTCAATCGCTGAGACTGGTCATTTTTCCTCAAGCGATGCGGGTCATCATTCCGCCTCTCATAAGCCAGTTTCTCAACCTGACCAAGAACACCAGTTTGGCCATCGCCATCGGTTATCCCGACTTATTCTCAGTGGGAAGGATCATGATCAATCAAGCAGGCAGAGCTGTGCCCGTATTTCTCATGGTCATGGGCACATATCTAACTCTGAGCCTGTTCTATTCGGTACTTATGAATATCTATAACCGTCGTATTCAGTTTGTGGAAAGGTGATCCAAGTAGCATGAGGACGACGGACATACAGCGACCTGTAACATCACTAGGACCGGTTAAATGGGTTCGTAAGAACCTATTCAACAACTGGTACAATTCGCTGCTGACAATTATCGGCTTCGCTGTGATCGCCAGGTTCCTATATGCTCTGGTAGGGTGGCTGATATCGGCGAACTGGGATCCGATCACCACCAGGCCCCTCTTGTATGCTGTCGGCCAATATCCCCTCGAAGAGATTTGGCGGGTCGGTCTTTCGGTGATGGTCGTTTCTTTCTTAATGGGCCTCAGCTGGGCGACATGGGGCAATGTCATCGGCAATTTTGCCGTGTTGATCATAGGGGCTTCGTTGCTATTTGCTATGATGCCCTTCACAGTTAACATCCCTCGATATCTCCTTTTCCTCTTCTTCATCACAAATGCCATTGTCGTTGTCGCTGGCTATTTCCTGGCAAAGAGGACGAGAATCGGAAAGGCTCGAACCGTACTCCTTGGCTGGCTAATATCTCTTCCAGTTATTTTGCTCCTTCTGCATGGGATAGGGATGTTCGATGGCATGGCCATCGTTTCCACCGGTGTTTGGGGTGGGATGATGATTAACATCCTCCTGGCTGCCATAGGTATCGCCGCCTCTTTCCCTATAGGTGTTCTGCTCGCCCTTGGACGGCGAAGCAAATTGCCGGTTGTCAAAATCTTCTGCACCCTCTTCATAGAACTAGTTCGAGGTGTCCCCTTAGTCAGCATCCTTTTCATGGCCTCGATTATATTGCCTCTCTTCCTACCTGGTGATATTCGAATCGACCGGCTTTTGCGAGCCTTAATCGGAATCACCTTGTTCAGCTCAGCCTACATGGCAGAGAATATACGCGGTGGGCTCCAGGCTATTCCCCTGGGCCAGTACGATGCAGCGAAGGCGATAGGTCTGAACGGTCCATTAACAACATTTCTAATAGTTCTACCGCAGGCGATTCGTCTAGTAATACCGGCAATCGTTGGCCAGTTCATATCTTTGTTCAAAGACACCACCCTGGTAGTTATCGTCGGTCTCCTCGACATCCTGGGTGTTGGCAAGTCGATATTAGCAGGTAATCCGGAATGGGTATCAGCTCAGGCTGAGGTCTATCTTTTCATTGCTGCAGTGTTCTGGGTTTTTACCTTCTCGATGTCTCGAAGCAGCCGCAAATTGGAGAAGATCCTTGGCGTTGGCGAACGGTAGCCTGAGAGTCCAATATATATTTAGAATGGCAATTAGATCGTGCAATTGAGGAGTAGGTTGGATGTCAGATCAAATGGATGAGAATCGCTCTGAGGACGAGATCATCGTCTGTCGCGGCGTCCACAAGTGGTTTGATGATTTTCACGTGCTTCGTGGTATTGATCTTACGGTCAAAACCCGCGAGGTGATCGTCATCTTTGGACCATCTGGATCGGGAAAATCTACATTTATTCGGACCCTGAATCGTTTGGAAGACCACCAGCGGGGCGATATTATCATCGATGGCATAGAACTGACACACGATATTCGCAATATCGAGGCTATTCGAAGCGAAGTAGGCATGGTGTTTCAGCAATTCAATCTGTTTCCCCATCTGACAGCAAAGCAGAATGTCACCCTGGGACCAATCTGGGTACGAAGGCTGCCTAAGCAGGAGGCCGACGAGCGGGCCATGGAGCTGCTGGAGAGGGTTGGCATACCCGAACAGGCGGAGAAGTATCCGGCCCAGCTGTCTGGCGGTCAGCAGCAGCGGGTTGCCATCGCCAGGGCCTTGGCCATGCAGCCGAAGATCATGCTGTTTGACGAGCCGACATCCGCGCTGGATCCCGAAATGATCAAGGAAGTGCTGGACGTTATGCAGGGATTGGCTGAATCAGGCATGACAATGATCGTCGTGACTCACGAGATGGGATTTGCTCGTGGGGTAGCCGACAGAATGCTGTTTTTTGATGAAGGGATCGTCGTGGAGCGTGGAACCCCAGACCAGATTTTTGAATCGCCAAAGGAAGAACGGACCGTCCTGTTCTTATCGCAGATCCTCCAGCACTAATCTGGTTTAGGTTGGTAGCTCCGATCTAGAGCAGCGCTGACGCATTGCCCACCCAGGTATTTCGACAAGCAGCAGCCGCACACTCAAATCACCTGTCGTTTTCACCCAATCCCGCCGCTGTTTTAACGGCTTACTCGTTTGGATTCTGGTAAGGAGCCTGCCAAGACGGTGATTTGTGGACGTGAACAACCTTCCATCCCTCAGTACCTTTAACCAACACCCGACTTTCGTTGTGCGATTGGTGGCTGATTTGGCCGTCTTTGGCCTTGCTAAGCATGAAGGTGTAGCTTACGATGGCGGTATCCCCGAATATCTGAGTTCTGGGTTCCCATAGGTCGTATCGAAACTCTCCGTTGGTTCCTGCCCATGTGTTTTCGATCATGAAGAGATGAAAGGGCAGTCCATCTAGTCTGTGGGGAGTAACGAACCACTCGTATAGAGAGAGATCGCTGTCGGTTGTCGCTAGGTAAGCCTCAACATCGCGAGTGAAGATGCTTTCCAGATGCCGTTGTACTGTCTCCCATACTTCGTTTGATACTTCGTCCAAGATAATTCTCCTTTGATTCTTGCTAAAAACGACTTTGCCTTCCCTTTAATCATATCTTTTCGATGATTACAGACTTGCCAAGGCGAGCTGACTCATATAGGGCCAACACCGTTCGCACATGATTTCTGCTTTCTTCCAGAGTCACATAGTTCGGTTCGCCATCCAGAATCGCAGCATGCATGTCCTCAATTTCGCCAAGATACAGTTCTCTCTCAGGGACATTTATCACTTCAGTTTCGCCCTTAGCTGGGTGAAACAAGAGCTCGCCTTTATCGCCTATTCCTACAAAAGGTCGCTTCAAAGATAACCGTCCCTCTGTGCCGGTGACCTCAAGGGAAGTATGGAAGGGTAAAGCCAGGGCAGATGAAATAAGAGCGGTCCGGCCCTGGCTGTATTGAAGTAATCCCGAAAAGACCTCGTCCACTCCACTCGGTCCTAGGCGCTGGCTCCCAGTGACTCGCTCAGGCGCCTCACCCATGAGAAATTGGGCAAAGCTTAGTGGATAAACGCCAACGTCCCAGAGAGAACCGCCGCCCCATTCGCGGACTAACCTGACATCATTCCTGTCTTCAAGCTTGAAATAAAATGCACCGTTGATCACTGCAATATCGCCAAGCCTGCCGCTGCGAACCCATTCGCCGGCGATTTTCGTCTGTGGATGGTGCCGGTACATGAAGGCTTCGGCCAGCACCCGATTAGCATCACCAGCTGCCCGGATCATCCGATCTACCTCTTCAAGGGTGATGGCGAAGGGTTTCTCGCACAAGACATGTTTACCAGATTTCATAGCCCGGATGGCCCACTCGGCGTGGAGGTGGTTTGGCAGGCTGATGTAAACGGCATCGACTGCATCCGAGGCGAGCATCGCCTCGTAACTAGCAAAGGCCGAAGGGACTTCCCACTCGCTCGCATACGCATCGACCCGCGCCTGGCTCCGGCTTGCTACCCCAGTGAGCACTCCTCGCTTTGAGGCGCGAATAGCCGGAATAACTCTTCTATTGATCCGGGCCGTTGATAACAGCCCCCATCGAACAGAACCCATTTTTCACCTCGCTGCTTATAACAAACGATAGTCTCTCCGTTGGCGGCTTAGGCCTGGCCAGCGATCAGAGACCCTGTAGCTTTCACAGAGTTGACTCGACAGCATCATCAACTTTCCTAGCCGTAACGATATCATAGTCCAACTCCCATAGATTGATATGAATGCCGGTCAGACCAGAACCGCGCAGCATGACTTCAAAGTCGGTCTTCGAACGATATCGACCCAAGTATAACCTGGCCTCTTTGCCTCTTCGCCGGCTTGTAAGCAAAGTCCGCCCAGGTTTAAGCACTCGCACCATCTCCACCAGCGCTTCTCTATCGGATGGCAAGAACTCAAGTGCTTCCAGGCAGCAAACCAGGTCAAATGTGTCGTCCGGAAAGGGCAATGGCGCGGCGAGCTGTTGAATAAGTGAGTACGACCCGTCCACCGGCCCTCCTAAGTCGTTCAACTTTTTATTGGCTTGAACCAACATCCGTTTAGAGGCATCCAACCCTATGACAAAACCGTCGAAATTTGGCTCGCGGAGCAGCGATTCGAGAACGCGACCCGTGCCAGTGGCGACATCGAGAATTAGCGGGGCTTCTTCTTGCTCAATGGAGCGCATTATTGGCCTGGCAATGAAGAAACTGTCATCAGAGACGTTGAATTCTTTGATAGAATCATACCTGGTTGCGGTCAGATCATAGAGCCAGATAACCATTCGTTGGCCGAGAAACACGCCTTCCGTCGTGACAAGCAGCCAATATAAAAATAATCCCAGGAGGATTATTCCTACCAAGACCAAGGCCCAGATCATCTATACTCCACTTAGCTTCGATTTATCGTCCCACATATAGTCTCAATGATCGCCAGGTCCGAGTAATGCGGCTCTTCAATCGTCCAGGTGGCCAAGTCATATACTGAGGCAGAATATTGGTAATAGTCTGAATAGATATAAAGCGAGCTGAGTCCCTCGGGAGGGCGAGATGCGCAGTTTGTGATAACCACAGCATCATACCCTGAGAGTGGTCTACGGACTAGCAGGCGGGATCACGATAGCTTGGCGCAGAATGCGATACAATGCCATGGCTGTAAACTAGTAAGGGCCATTTACCAAGTTCTCTTCGCATCTCGGATAAGTCATATAACTAACAAAGTCCAACTCAGCATGATCAAAGTTGAGTTCATAGTTATAGTCTTGGCCTTGATCGTAAGCATGTGTTTACTACTTTACAGCCTCTTGCTAGAAACGTGATAGCCTTGAGAGTTCGTCCATTGAAATACCCGTCCGCGAATCGCCCAGATAGGAGGCATTCATTGATTATCGGCATGGATTTCGGAACGACCAACTCTGGTATGGCGGTTTACGACGGCCAGCAAGTGCAAATGCTCCCCCTGGACCCAGTTGGTTCAAACCCAGAAGTCGCACGCACCGCCCTGTATATAACCAACGACCAGACGGTGACTATTGGCCGGGAAGCCGTCGACCGTTACTTCGAAGATAATGTTGGACGCCCGGTAAAGATGAAGAAGGTCTGGGTGGGCGAGGTTGAGGTTTATGGCGCGGATATGTATTACGTGGCCGATGTTTACGCCTGGATCGATGCGCTTTCACCGGGCCGTCTATTCCTTTCAATCAAGAGCGGTCTTCGCGATCCTGAGTATCAAGGAACTGTCGTCGGGCAGATCTATTACTCACTGGAGAATTTGATCGCTAGCTACCTCAGCCTTACCCGGATGCGCGCTAAGCGATTTCTCGGTAGAGATGTGCGTGAGGTCGTACTGGGCCGCCCGGTCCGATTCGCGGTCGATCCCAAAGCCGATGAGCTAGCCCAAGGCCGTTTGTTAGAGTCAGCTTTCCGTGCTGGATACCAAAAAGTGTACCTGCAATATGAGCCCATCGCCGCAGCCTATGCCTATGCTGCGACCGTTAGTGAACCACAGAACATATTGGTGTTTGATTTTGGCGGCGGTACGCTGGATATCACCGTCATGAAAATCGGGAGCAAAGGTGAACACGAAGTGCTGGCTACAGGTGGTATCCCCATCGCCGGCGACATTTTCGATCAGAAACTGGTCCGGACAAAGATGCCCCGACACTTCGGCGAAGGCAGCCACTATGGTGTGGCAGGAAGACAGCTTCCCCTTCCCAAATGGATATTCGACGTCTTCTCAAATTGGCAAAGGGTGTTCGAACTCCAGACGCTGGAGAGCCGCGAGTTCTTGCGCGAGGTAGCTAGTACATCGGACGACAAGAAGGGTGTTGAGGCTCTTGTCAGCATGGTCGCCAATAATTACACCTTACAGATGTTTGATGTTGTCGAAGCATCTAAACGCCGCCTCTCGGATGATATGGCATCATTGATCCGGCTGAATGGACCAGGGTTTCGGGTCACAGAGCTGGTAACACGGACGGCTTTCGAGCAGATCATCAGGAATGAGATCCAGATCATCGACAAGCATTTGGATGAAACGGTAAGCGCCTCAGGTTTGGCAGCAAGCGACATCGATGCGGTCATTCGAACCGGCGGCTCATCCAATATTACCGCTTTCCGCTATATGCTGATGGACAAATTTGGCCGTGAAAAAGTAAAAGCTGCCGATATTTTCAGCTCAGTCGCCTCTGGATTAGGGATTATTGCAGAGGGGATTCACAGTGGTGAGATAGACGCACGGGCGTATACCCAAGCTGACCAGCCCCCGCACAGTGATGGAGCCCAACATCAAAAAGTGGCGGCCGTGAATCTGAGCCTCCTCCAGAAACGCATGGCCAATCGGGAGGGCGCTTCCTATAATGGCGGGGGCGACGAGATGGGAGAGCTCGTTGTGCTGCAAGAAGAGGGCAAGATAAGTGCTCTACCAATGCAGAAACATCTTTTGGATGGCCATGGCCAACCTCCGATTCCTTTCGAATTACCCCATAAAGGGCTGAGGACTGTCCAGGTCGTGCCATCCGCAGACTCTAATCAGCAGATGCTTTTAATCACCTCGACGTACCGTTTCCTCCTAAGCACTTCGGGCAATCTTTTGGACCTACAGGAGTTGGAATTAAGTTTGGCAGATTTCTTCCGGCTTAAGAAGGACGAGACCGTCGCTAGAATTGGCCGTTGGTCTACTATCAAAGAACAGAAAGAACTACTCTTCGTAACGAGCAAGGGTTACGCTCGCACCTACAAACTTGATAAATTGATCGAATTGGTCGAAGCTCCAACCCCGCTGATGTTTGACCAGCCACTACCGGGTCTGCCTCTCATAGCCGCTGGAGTGAATCAGGATAGCCAATTCATCCTGGTAAGCGACGGCGGCAGAGCTGTTCGATATCCTTTGGAATCCCTTCCCACCCAGGGAATCCAAGCTCTCAACCGGCGTGCTGATGAGCGGTTGGTTGGGGCGATCACAGGCAGCCATTCCGGAGAGTTCTTGTTGATCACTGAAGAAGGGTATGGGCGGCGGATGGCCTTTGATTCCATCGCCGAACCCTCCAAGCCCAATTCACGCGGTCGGGTCATTGTCTCCCGCAAGCCAGTAGTGGGAATAACCGGCATCATGCTCGACCAGCCAGCTTATGCCATCACCGAGAGCGCGCTAATCCCATTCGACCCTTTCCAGCTGCCTTTAGACGACCCTTCCTCAACCCAATCATACCCGGTCTCAGAGCTTCGGGATGGGTTGCCAATCCTTGGCCTCGTCTCGTCCTTGTGATTGCTCCATTAACCGCCATTTGAACGTCATTGCGCTCGGTTAAGGCCCCGAACTACCAAACAAATGTGCTATAATCCGCCCCAGTCATTTGGGGCGCTGATATCTCACAAGGAACTGGCAGTGACATCTACCACATATGTGGCCATCGATATAGAAACGACCGGACTCAATGCGGATGAAGAGGAGATCATTGAGGTCGGCATGGTTACTTTTCGCGACGGGGCGGTGGTAGACGAGTGGTCTTCGCTAGTGAGCCCACGCAAATCTATCCCCGAATTTATCACGGGCCTCACTGGTATCACACAATTCATGGTTGATGAGGCGCCGTCCTTTGGTTCGATCCGATCCGAGATTAGCAGGCGGCTGGGGGACAGCACCCTGGTTGGGCACAACATCGGTTTTGATCTCGAGTTTCTCTATGCTCAGAATTTGGCCCTGGCAAACCGCCGCTTTGACACACTGGCCCTGGCCACAATTCTCCTGCCTTCAGCGGGGCGATATGGTTTAGCAGCCTTGGCGATCGCTCTAGAATTGCCGAGCGCCCAAGGAGCGCAGGAGCACCGGGCCTTGTATGATGCCCGGCGAACAGTAGACCTCTACCACGTATTACTGGATCGGGCACAAGGGATTGAATTTTCGATCCTGGAAGAGATCGTTCGAGCCGGAAGACATGCAGGATGGCATGAATCGCGTTTTTTTGAAGACGTATTGCGGGTCAAGGGACGGACGGCATTCGAACGAGGAGGCCGGCCCCCAAGGATTTTTCAAGCGCCTAAGTTGACCGGCAGCCAGCTTGTTGCGGTCGATGAACCTGAACCGATCGATCAAGAGATTGTGACCAGCATGCTGGCGCCGGGTGGAGCTTTCAGCCGGTCATTTGATGGATTCGAGCACCGCCCGCAGCAGATCGAGATGCTCGAAGCAGTGACTGAAGCCCTTAATAATGGCCAGCATCTTCTTGTCGAAGCCGGAACAGGCACGGGAAAAAGCCTGGGCTACCTGCTCCCGGCCGTTTTCTGGGCCAACAAGAACGAACGACGCGTTGTTGTCTCAACCAACACCATCAACCTGCAAGACCAATTGTTGGACAAAGATCTGCCTGAGCTGCAGCGCATATTGCCTTTTGAAATCCGAGCGGCAGTCCTTAAGGGCAAGCGTAATTACATTTGCACTCGCTTGTTCCAACAACTCAGACATAGTGGACCAGCTAATCTGGACGAAATGGTCCTGTATGCCCGAATTCTTGTTTGGCTGCCGCAATCCAAATCAGGCGACGTATCCGAGATTAGCCTTCGTACACCTGGCGAGCGACTGTCATGGACCAGGCTGAACGCCGAAAATGATGCCTGCACCGCCGATCGATGCGCTATCGAAGGCTGTCCCTTGCAGATTGCCAGGCGCCGGGCCGAGCAAGCTCATATTTTGGTAGTAAACCATGCCCTCTTATTAGCTGACATCGCCTCTGAGAATCGGGTCCTGCCCGAGTATTTAGACCTTGTCATCGACGAAGCTCATCACCTGGAAGATGCCGTGACCAATGGCTTGAGCTTTCAGGCCGATAAGCGATTTCTTGAGAGCATTCTTGACGAGGTAAACAATCCAAGGAGTGGACTTCTTGCAGATTTGCAGCGCCGCATCACCAGCGCCCTTCCGGAGGAGTTTGTTGCCGTGCTGGAAAGGAGAGTCGGACGATTGCGTACGACTGGACTCCAGGCGTCTATGCGTCTTGAGGAGTTCTTTAATCTGATCGAATACTTCGTTGATGTGAATGAAAGCGGATCTGGGAGGTATGCCCAGCAGCTGCGCCTCACCGCTGCTGTTCGGAACCAGCCTGAGTTTGAAGAGTTAGTGGATAGCTGGGACAACTTGGGAACGCTTCTGCAAAGCACGAGCGAGGGAGTGACCAAGATAGCCAGTGGTATCGCCGATTCGGCTGAGGCCTATGATATCGAAGATAGCGACGAACTCTGGCTCTCTTTGACCAGCCTTGCCCGGCGTCTCGCCGAGACAGCGAGCCAATTGGAAGCCCTGATAGCCGATCCGGAGAAAAACATGATCTATTGGATCGAGCGATTCAGAAAGCGCATCTCGCTGCATGCAGCGCCCCTAAACGTCGGTCCCTTGGTCGAGGACCATATTTTCAACAGCAAGGAAGCGGTCATATTGACTTCGGCGACTTTGCGGACTTCAGGATCAGGGTGGAGTCAGGAACCGAGTTTTGATTATTTGCAGGAGAGGCTTCATGCACAACATGCTGACGAGCTTGCCGTCGGATCGCCGTTTGACTATGAAGAATCAACGCTGGTCTATCTCCCTACAGATATTCCCGAACCCAATCAGCCCGGCTACCAGCGTTATGTGGAAAGAGCGATTACCGACGTAGCGATTGCCCTGGGCGGCCGCACCTTGGTCCTTTTCACATCATTTAGCCAGTTGACCACGACGTCCGAAGCTATCGAATCAGCCTTGACTCGGGCAGGAATCCAGACCCTAACCCAGGGAGAGGGCGTTTCTCGACAACAGTTGTTGGCCCAGTTTAAATCTGGTCAGAGCCCATCGGTATTGTTAGGAACTCGATCCTTCTGGGAGGGTGTAGATGTGCCGGGGGACGCGCTCCAGGCGGTCATTATCGTCAAATTTCCCTTCGATGTTCCTTCCGATCCCATTTTCGCGGCCCGATCGGAGACCTATGAGAGTCCTTTCTTCGAGTACTCAATCCCTGAAGCAGTCCTTCGTTTCCGCCAGGGTTTCGGACGGCTTATCCGCCGTCAGGATGACAAAGGAGTGGTGATCGTACTCGACAAGCGCATACTAACCAAGAGGTATGGTCAAGCTTTTCTGAATGCATTGCCAGAATGCACAGTATTACGCCAGCGGACCGATAGGATAGGGGAGCTGTCGGCGCGTTGGATTAATCGAAAAGTGGGTTGAGGGCACTGCGCGTCAATTGCGCAGGTGATTGGTAGATAGATCGTATCATCCACGTTGTTGAGCCGGGAGCTGGGCTATGCTAAGGTCTTGTTGAATCTAGCTGGTGTCCTGGATACAGGTCGTTATTGATTCAGAAGGACAGCTACTTAGACGTAAGACGGTGATGAATAAGTGGTATTCAGCAGCACTCCTGGCAATTATTCTCCTCGCGATGGTTGCCTGCAGCATTCCGGATGGTACTTCCACTCCTCTTCATGTTGATGGTCTAGCAGAGCAGGGGTTAAAGGATGATCAAATTGTCGCGGGCGATTCAGACATACCTCCCTTTGAAGGCGCCCAAACGGATAATGATACAGATGGCGGCCTGGCCGAAACCTCGGAATCGCCAGCCGATCAGAATATTCCCCCAGTAGCTGCTCCCGATAGCACTTTGCCGGCTCCAAGCACGGCAACGTCGGAAACCAACGCTGCTATCGAGCCAACCATTGAGTATTTCCGATCAAATGTCACTGAGGCCGATCCGGGAGATATTCTCACTCTGGAATGGTCGACGAGTGAGGCTCTGACTGTAACACTGTGGCATCTGGCCCCAACCGGTCAATTAAGTAATTGGTGGGATGTCGCTTCTAGCGGCGTCTTCGATTATCCGGTAAACCCCCGCGAAAGAAACTCCACAAACTTCGTCTTATATGCCGGCGACTCTGACCATACTGAGATGGCCTCTGTATCTATCATGATTAGGTGCCCTGATACGTGGTTCTTCGACGACGAACCCGATATCTGTCCGATGGACGCGCCGTTGACATCGGCGGGTGCGCTGCAGGGTTTCGAGGGCGGGACGATGATCTGGGTGGAGGAGGAGAACCATATCTATGTGCTCTTTTCCGATGAAAATTCCCCGGGTTGGAGCAGACATGTCGACGAGTGGGATCCGGGAGAACCCGAAGACGACCCAACGTTAGCCGCACCTGATGGCTTCTACCAGCCAGTTAGGGGGTTTGGTTTGGTCTGGAGGGAAGAACCTGGCGTCCGGGACAGGTTGGGTTGGGCAGTAAACGACGAGGCTGGGTTTACGACGATGGTGCAGCGAACCTCATATGCTAAGTACAACGAAACCTATATTCTGGCTCAAGATGGCGAGATTTGGCGGTTGCTTCCTGAAAGAAGTAGATGGGAGAAGATAGCCGGAGATAGCTAGACGCGCTGACCATAGTTACCTTGGAACCAGTAACCTAGCGTTGTTTACTGGGTTATAATCTCTACTTATGGCGGCCGGGAACCGGCCGTTTTTTCATGGAGGTTCTATGAATCGGCGTGTTGTGATCACCGGACTGGGCACTTTTAATCCTCTAGGCAACGATCCTGAGACAACGTGGGACATGGCCCTGGCGGGAAAAAGCGGCATCGGTCTAATTACGAGCTTTGATACGCGCGACTTTAAGACTCGAATTGCCGGTGAATTAAAGTCCTTCGATCCGGTGGCTCTTTTTGGCCAGAAGGAGGCCAGACGCATGGATAGAGTTACCCAAATGGCCCTTGCCTCAGCCGATCAGGCCATCGAAGACGCGGATTTAAAGGATAGTGGATCCGACCTGGAGATGGTTGGCGTTGTCCTTGGTGTTGGAATCGGAAACCTGGCTTCCACTATTGAGGGAATTGATACTTTCAACGCTCGAGGTCCGCGCTGGGTCAGTCCGTTCTTCATGCCAATGATGCTGGCGGACTCACCTGCGGCCATGATTTCCATCACCCACGGTTTTCGCGGTCCAAATATGGCCGTAGTCACGGCTTGTGCCGCCGGGTCGAACGCTATTGGAGAAGCGACCAGGATGATCCAGCGAGGAGCGGCTGATGTGATGCTCGCAGGCGGTAGTGAAGCGCCGATCCTGCCTATCGCCCTTGCCGGCTTCAATGCAACCGGTGCAGTCTCTACCTCAAACGAAGATCCCGCCAGGGCATCGAGGCCATTTGATGCCGAAAGAGATGGTTTCGTAATGGGGGAGGGGTCAGCCATCCTGGTATTGGAAGAACTGGATCACGCCCTGAAACGGAATGTCAGGATCTACGGAGAGATAATGGGATATGGAACCAGTGCAGATGCATACCATATCTCTGCCCCGGATGAGAATGGCGCTGGGGCGGTTCTTGCTATCCAGGGTGCTCTCAAGGACGCGGCTCTTGCTCCGGTCGATATTGACTATATCAATGCTCATGGCACGGGAACCCGATTGAACGACAAGAGTGAAACTCTGGCCATAAAGAAGGTGTTTGGCGAGTCGGCCTACCACATCCCTATTAGCTCGACAAAATCAACACACGGCCATCTGCTCGGAGCGGCCGGCGCGCTTGAGGCAATCATATCCATCAAAGCGCTCAATGCCTCGATGGTACCTCCTACCATAAACTACGCGAACCCGGATCCCGATTGCGACTTGGATTACATACCCAATAAAGGCCGCAAGAGATCGATCAGATTCTTACTGTCGAACAGCTTTGGCTTTGGGGGGCACAACGCTGCGCTGGTGATCGGAAAATATGAGTAAGATCGAACCTGCGGTGGTGGGTGAGAAGTATGATGGTGGGGCACCCGCAAGCAATTGACGAGAGGACTCGCGACGAGGAAATCTGGAGCATTCCCCAGATGTGTATCACCTGTATTGTTGTTTTTCCCGCGAAAGCGGGAATCCATTCGAGCTCATTATCGATGTCACATGGTCGATGGGATGGGTATCTACACTCTTTCACTCTCGTTGTTTCCTGGCTAGGACGTCCCCCAAATCTGTATCTAGATCATTGAGGGGATGGATTCCCGCTTCCACGGGAATGACATTGGGTTTTGGGAGATCGCGATCTGGAGTGAACAATCGACTTGTCACGAGAGGACTCGTGGCGAGAGAATTCTGTAAGAGAGAATTCGAGCGAGAGAACTTGCGACGAGAAGACTCGTGACGAGAAGACTCGTGACGAGGAGACTCGTGACGAGGAGACTCGTGACGAGGAGACTCGTCTTGGACCTAGCTATCGGGTCTGCTTGAATCTGGTTTTTCGACGGCAGCCTCTTGCTGAGCTGATGCTAGCTCAGGGTTGTCCAATCGTCTAAGCTTCGCACCTAACTCTCTTTCTGTACCCTTCATGCTTTCATTTACATGGGGGTATGCCAACCAGACCAAGGCCAAACCGAACCATGCACCGGTTAACGCCCGCATCATGGGCGTGCTCTCCCTGAGCGGGATGATGCTCTGTATTGTCGCCGCCAGGCCAGTGGGATCAGATCCGTCCAATGGAGTGCTCCAATAACTGAAGAGCTGGCTAAATCCGTCAATGGCGATGGGAGCCAAACCTATTACGACGAACAAAAGGATCGGTAAGGGCTTAATATTGATCCGGTTTCTCAACATGGCGTACAGCAAGCCGCCAACCAGGACAAAGAGATATATGCCGATGTCACGCTGACAGAGGGCTATCTTGTAACCCAGCTGCTCGTCTCCAAGGTAGCGGCGAGCCGCGGTAAAGAAAGCCGGCCAATCATCGGGGTCAACATTGTCAAATTCGGGGATATCACCGACATAGGTCTCGATTGGCGTCAGCTCGGTACCTGCTATCGCTCGCGGGTAAGCATATTGATCACCGAATAGGAAAAAAGACCGCTGAGTCATTTGGTGACACAGAGGAGAATATATCCTGTAGATAACTCGAGCCGGTGTCTCAAGACCCGCATTCATCAGCGCCGGAGCCAGTATCGGCAGGCCAACATAGATTAGGGCGAGGGTATTAAATACAGCAAGCCAATGCTTGCTCAGCCAATAGACGCCTCGATCAATACCGATGACCATCGATCGCCGTTTTCCAGTAACAGGTTTCCTTTCCGCTGCCATCTGTTTCCTTTAGCTCATCCCGGCATTTGTTCCAGGTACCCTTCAATCTGGCCCAGCGTCAGGGGTCCACGATGGATAGCCGCTACGTTTCCATTGTGGTCTATGAAAAAGGTAGTGGGTAGAACGCTGTAGCTACTGTAGGCCGTAGAGACAGCGCTTCCGTCGTCCAAAAGCGGGGTAAAAGAGAGGTCCATTTCATCGTAGAAGAATTCACGGGCTCGCTCGATCGGTTCATCCTGGTCAAGGGCAAGAATGACCAGCCCATCATCCTGGTACTTTTCGAACGCTTTTTGCAGCTCCGGCATTTCTATCCGGCAGGGCGCGCACCAAGTGGCCCAAAAATTAACAATCACCGGATGGCCTCGAAATTCGCTTAGCTTGATCCGGTTTCCATCGAAGTCATCGAGTTCAAAATCGTGTGCTGCATCTCCAACCGAGAGAACTCCCGCATTATTAACTCCACGAATGATACGCGCTTCACCGGGTTCTAGCGCAGGAAGCCCTCCTGCCTGATCGAGAATCGTATCACCAGATTCTGAATTGGAATCACCATCGCCATCAACAATCCGGTCTATTAGATCCCCTCCGAACAGCAAGACGCCTAAAGCCAGTCCTAAAAGAAGAAATCCGGCGAACAAGACGATCAGGTTTCGACCATCGCCAGAGTTAGCCTTTGCGTCGTCTTCCGCAGGTTCTTGATTCGCGTGCTCATCCATGGACATTTGTTAGTTAAGTACCGTCACTAACTTGTCTTCGAGGTCTGCAAACCAGATCGCCAGATCAGTGGGAATCAGGGTGTTGAACGAGGCCAACGTTCCGTTGACCATGAGGAATCCCATTAGGATGAACAGAATTCCGCTAAAAAGCTGAGTGGTGTGTAAATGCAGCGGAACAATGCGTTGTCGACCAGGAGCTGTGTATACCCAAAGTCCGGCACCTAAGATAGCCAACACGAGAAGCCCGTACTGGTGAATGGCGGTGAATTCCTGGCCATCGAAATAGGCAAAGTTATCAAAGGCGTAATGACCCAATCCAACAAGGATCAGCCAAATAGCTAGAGCCCAGATTAATCCGACAAGCATGGAGCTGGCTGATACATTCCAGCCCTTACCACGCAGCGCTCGCCACAGCATGCTCTGCCGGCTAGCCCGGCCAAAGAACGTGGAGACGATGATCAATGGGAGTCCTAAACCGAGGGCATATATAAATAGCAGCATCATGCCTCTGGAAACAGAGGCGGTCGTACCTGCCAAGGCCAACACGATGCCTAAAATAGGACCGATGCAGCTGGTCCAACCGACAGCAAAGGTCATCCCAAAGAAGTAGGATCCGCCGATCCCTGCGTTTCGTAGTTTCTCTTCCTGCTGCGGTTGAACTCCAGAAAAGCCTTTTCCTAGCAGGCTCATGACGCCAAAGACAATTACCAGGGATCCAGCCAGCAACATAATTAGAGTTTGGTACTCGCGCAGTATTCTCCCGATGAATGAAGCTCCAGCACCCATGAGGCTGAAGACGGTAGCCAGGCCCAGCATGAAGACAATCGTGTTCAAAGCAATTTGTTTGCGACCACTTTGAAATGCGAAGGCGAAGTAAGCCGGAAGAATTGGCAGCGTGCAGGGAGAAGCGAAACTCAGCATGCCGCCGACGAAGGCCAGCATCGCCAAGAGGGCAAAAGGCTGGTTGGCGAGGGGATTGAAAGCCGGTTCCTGCGATGCAGATTGGGTGATGGAGCCTACTATGAGAAACAGCAACACCAAGGCCACGATAGCCAGTACGATCATTTGTAATGGCGATAGAGAACGCAAGGGTTTACTAATCGAGCCCAACAGATTCCGCCTCCACTAATCTACACCCTTCTCGGGTGTTTCTCTCTAAAGATACAGATCACTTTACCATCAACTGCCGATAATAACGTATAAAAGCTTACGCCTCCTCGCGTTGTTCATCCTCTCTTAAGAGTTCTGTCATCAACTGTAAATCTTCCCGGACATTCCTCTGCTTGTTCGCAAGGAGCAGGATGTAGACTATTACGATCGCCCACATGACAAAGTAGCCCAGGACCAGATAGTTGTTGTACTTATTGATATCGATTTGCTGTGCTACTTCAAGCAGCCTGTTTAATAGAACGATGCTTTGAACCATGGTTCATTCTCCTGATTTTACTCTTCCAGCCTGGCCATTACCCGTAGTTTCAATTCCGCCACTTCGTTGACTATCCTCTGTAATTTCAGCCTGTTTGCCAGCCAGGCCAGATAAACCAAGGAAAAGGTAATAACCGAGGCGGTCAAGGTCATGCCCATTTTGGCTGAGTCAAGACCACGTGCAATATCTTGTAGTCCCTCGTCGGCGCCTTGGGCAGATTCGGCAACGCCGCCGAAGACGACGGGATGGATATCGCGCAGCAATCTGATGCTGATATAGGTCATGACGACTGTTACGAAAGCGATGATTACGTAAACGGCCGCATATCGCATTTTGCGCTCTTCGTCTTCAACCGCCCCGCGCAGCATGAAGTAGGCCATATAGACCAGCCAAAGAACCGTGATTGAAGTCAATCGTGGGGTCCAGATCCACCAGGTGCCCCA
>DASRZI010000032.1:0-13833 GCA_035686605.1 Candidatus Zixiibacteriota bacterium | reverse complement strand
AGACAGGGCCATTGAGATGTGCAACGGGGCCGGAGTCTGCCGACAAAAAACCACGGGAACGATGTGCCCAAGTTTCATGGTCACGCGAGAGGAAGAACATAGTACGAGAGGAAGGGCAAACGCCCTGCGGGCTGCTATGTCCGGTGCTCTGCCGCAATCAGAGCTCACGAGCCAGAGAATGTTCGAAGTGATGGATCTCTGTGTGGAGTGCAAGGCCTGCAAAGCCGAATGTCCATCCGCGGTTGACATGACCAAAATAAAGCTGGCTTTCCTGGACAGCTACTGGCGGAAAAACGGAGTGCCTCTTAGAACAAGGTTGTTCGGAGACATCGCCAGGATCAGCCGGTTAAGCAGCGGTTGGAAAGCACCCCTGATCAACGGAGTGCTCAAATCCAAAATTGCCCGCCAGGGTACAGAGTCCATCTTAAACATTAGCGCTCACCGCACCATGCCGTCCTTCGCCAAACAGCCCTTTACAAACTGGTTCCATAGTCGTTCAAAGACAGGAGTATCCAAGCCGGCCCCTGACAAACCAAGGGTAGTATTGTTTAATGACACCTTCAATACGTTCTACTATCCACAGACCTCCATTGCTGCCACAGAAGTCCTGGAAGCATGCGGTTTTGAGGTGCTGCTGCCAGGGCACCAATGCTGCGGTAGACCAATGCTGTCAAAGGGACTGGTGGACAAAGCTACGGAGGCGGCTAGGGATACAGTAAACAAGCTGGCGCCGTTTGCTGAAGAAGGAATACCTATCGTGGGGCTCGAACCAAGCTGCCTGCTCTCACTGAGAGACGAATACCTCTATCTCTTGCCGGAGGACCAGCGCACTCAAACCGTGGCCGACAAGGCCTTCACCTTTGAGGAATTCATCGCCCAGCTCGTGGAAGAGGGCAACTTTAAACTCGACTTCGAGGAAGATCCCCGTGATTTGCTTCTACATGGCCATTGCCATCAAAAAGCGATAACTGGCACTGAGCCAAGCAAAACAATCCTGTCTTTACCCCAGGGATATTCGGTAACAGAAGCCGATTCCGGTTGCTGCGGCATGGCTGGTTCCTTTGGTTATGAGGCGGAACACTATGAGCTCTCAATGGCCATGGCTGAGAGAAGATTGTTACCTGCTGTGCGCAATTCTGGAAGCAAATCCATCATCGTAGCTGCCGGGGCCAGCTGCCGTGATCAAATCAAACACGGTACTGGTCGAACAGCGCTCCACCCAGCCGAGGTGCTTTATAAGGCGATGCGTTCAACTCCGAGAGATTAATCGGTCGATTGCGGAAGGATAATGGTGAAGATGCTGCCCTTCCCAATCTCACTGGAGATCGCCAATTCACCGCCATGAGCCTCTACGAGATCACGGGCGATGGTGAGCCCCAGGCCTAGTCCCTGGGGGAATCGTCGCGGTTCCTGGCTCCGATAAAATGGCTCAAATACTTGTTCTTGTTCGCCCAAGGCAATACCAGGGCCTGTATCGCTGACGGAAATCCTGGTTTCGCCGGAAGTGGAGCTCGCTGAGAACAAAACAGAACCACCTTGTGTGTATTTAATGGCGTTGCTGAGTAAATTGCCGATCACCTGGCTGATTCTGTCGGGATCAATTGAAACCGCCGGTATATCTTTCGAAATCTCCGCTTCCCATTGAAGCCCTTTGTCCAGGGCTGCAGCCCTCCAGGGAATAATCAGGGGGGGCAGCCAGTCACTTAGCTCAATCGACTGTCGATAAAGCTTTACCGTTCCTGTAACCTGTCCATGAAGTTGGGCTAAATCATCTAGAAGGGGCTGTAGGCGAATAACTTCATCTTCGATTCCCTTCAACAGCTCATCTCGAGTAGCCGGATCCTCAATCGCAACTTGCCTGAGGGTATGGATGGCTGATCGTATCGCTCCCAAGGGCCGGCCCAGTTCGTGGACGATATTGGCCAGCAGCCTACGACGTGTGTCCTCCAAAGAACGGAGGTCCGCAGCCAAGGTATTTACTGACCGGATCAGCTCTTGAATCTCGACGGGACCTTTTTCTTCGATCGGCTCAACTCGATGTCCTTCGGCGATCTCCCTAACGGAAATGGTCACCGATTTTAGCGGTCGTTCCAGTCTGCGGGCTAGAAAAAACGCCAGCCCTACTCCGAGAATTAATGCTGCCAGAATCGATATCCCGATAAATCGCCTGAGGTCACCAAATTGCGAAGCAGCAGCATCCAACTTCTCTGTAACACCAACCACGCCAATTAACTGCTGGTTGACGTCGGAAACTGGGATCAGAGCGATGCCATTGGGAGAGCTCCATGAGTAGTGGACCAGAACAAAAGGTGATCCTGAGACCGCGTCCTCGATTCCCTCTATCGACGGCAGCTGACCAATTTCCGGCCGGCGGAGAGGATCGCTGGTTGCTAATAGAGTTCCTTGTGATCCCAGGAACAGCACCTCTCCTTCGATATCAAGCTGGATCCGGGCGATATAGGACCCTGCCAGGTCTGGATCTTGGAGGAGTTCAGGCTGGTCTGATACTGCTTCGGCAATGATACTGGCTCGCTCAGTGAGATCATCCGACAGGTCGGATAGTAAGACCTGGCTTTCCAGAAGGTAGATGAGGGCTATTCCAGCCAACGGAACAATGATGAGGATGGGAAGGACGTGGCTGATGATAAATCGGGCTCGAAGCGTCTTCATCATTAGTTAGGGCGAGCTATTAGTTTATAACCCACACCCCGGACATTTATGATTCGCTGAGGCTCCTGGGGAACATCTTCTATCTTCTCTCGCAACCAGCGAATGTGGACGTAGACAACCTGGGGCTCGCCAAAAAACTCCGCTCCCCAGACTCGAGCCAACAAATCGTCGATGGAGAGGACCTGCCCGGCTTCCTGAGCTAAGGCATGGAGCAACGCAAATTCCCTCCCCGCTAGTTCGACTGATTTATCAGCCACAGTGACGGTGTGAGCTCCTGGATCAATGGTCAAATCGCCAACTTCCAGGATTGATGAGTCCGCGGGATCAGATAATTGGCGATTGCTACGGCGTAGGACTGCCTTGACTCTAGCTAACAGGATATCAGGATTGAAAGGTTTGGTGATGTATTCATCCGCACCGAGTTCCAGTCCTAATATCTCGTCAAGTTCTCTGCGTCTTGCCGTTACAAAGATTACCGGTACATCCATATCTTTCTGGATATGTTTCAGCGCCTCAAGGCCGTCCATCCCGGGAAGGCCGACATCGAGTAGAATGAGATCTGGGGGATCACGCCGGGCGAGGGCCAGGGCATCCTCGGCATTGGCGGCGGTACTGGTACGGTAACCGGCCTGGTCTAGCTGAAGGCTAAGGCTCCGTCTTAGTAATGTGTCATCGTCGACAATTAGTATATGTCTTGCCATTGTTGTTGCCTGAACTAGATTTTAGGATAAAAAGTGCTTATGAGAAAGTACTGCTCCATCGTGGACCAGAGTTCCAGTTAAGAGAAGGTTTTTAATGCAAGCCGCTTCTAACGTTGGTGATAATTCATTGCTAGTGATCATACCGGCTTATAACGAAGGGTCACGAATCGAGCCCGTGATTGCCGCGGCACTGGAGCATCTGCCGGTTGTCGTCATCGACGATGGTTCGAGTGACAATACCACTCAAGTCGCCGAACAAGCAGGAGCACATGTGGTGCGCCAGCAGCCGAATCAGGGAAAGGGATCAGCGCTAAAGGCTGGATTCAACTATGCGATCCAGCAGGATATTCAAGCGGTTATTACCCTGGACGCTGATGGGCAGCATGATCCGGCCGAAATACCAAAATTCGTAGAAGCTTTTCAAAATGGCCATACAGATTTGGTCATAGGAGCTAGGGATTTTAGGGAGATGCCCCCAGTTCGCCGGTTAGCCAATTGGTTGGGAAAGCGATCCCTCTCCTGGGCCATGGGTGAGACCATTCTAGACAACCAGTCCGGATACCGGCTGATTGGCCGTCGTCTGATGCAGGACATGATAGCCGTTCAGCAGGAAGGATTCGAGTTTGAGGTCGAAATGATTGTTGCTTGCGTCCAGCGCGGATACGATCTCGAATGGGTGAAGATCAGGACCATCTACGGCGGGGAGACCAGCCATATCAATCCAGTTAAGCACCTGACCGGCTACGTAGGGTTGGTTTATCGAACGAGGCAGAGTATCCGGAAATCAACCTGATAATTTAGGGCAGGTATTTGGCCAGATGTTTAGCCAAATAAGGAGAGTCCTGGAGATAGGGCAGCAACCATCTCAACTGTGTCCAGGGGGATCCAGTTTTGAAGCGAGTCGCCCGGTGTTGCCAGACGGCCCCAGGCACCATTTGTTTTGATAAATCTGATCTCGGCCTCGCTGGAGAGGTTCAGGTCGGTGGCAAAACCATCATTGGGTTCGCTGCTGACCGCAATCGTAGGAACAACCACTACTCCCTCTGGATGGCTTTGCTCGACGTAAAGACGACTACCAAGTGAAAGACCAGCCAGCAGAAGAAGTAAAATGACCAATATGGTCGCGTATTGAAAGCCGGTGCGAAGTTCTCGATCCCTCGTGTAGCGAATGCCAATCAGCAGTAAGCCAGCCAAAAACCAAAATGACAGGGCGACTATCGCTGTTTCGTTAACGCTCAACCAACCATCGGTAATCTTTGAAAGCACTCCGATAAAACCAGGATCGTTTTCAATAAACGGTTCAGTGATCTGACCCCTGGCTAACTCCAAGTTTGCCTTGATGTCCGGATCGCGTGGATCTAATTGGGCGGCTCGATTGTAGTTTGCCACAGCCCGGCCGATATCACCGATCGAATAATAGGCATTGCCCAGGTTGTAGAAAACGACGCTGTCGTTTACACCTTGGGTCAGGAGTTGTTCATATATCTCGATAGCCCTGTCGTAATTACCGCTGGCGTGAAGCCGGCTGGCTGTTTCTATCGCATCGACGTTTGCCGTACTCTTGGGCATCAACAGCTTCACTCCTGCGATGAGGATCACCACTAGAACGATGCCTGAACCCACAACTTTGATTAGATTACGCCACATAATTGATTAACTCCGATCGATCTCATTGGTTCTTAAGAAGCCGCACGTTTGGCGGTTGTGTTCTATCTTGACTACTGCTGCCGGAAAGACCTATCAAGATCATCGATCAACTGTCTAACTACGCTGACGATATCTCGTTCATCCATTCCACTTGACGTAGGTGCATAGCGGCCCATCTCAATAAGGGTGAGGACATCCTGAACCTCTTCAACCAGCCCTCGATCGATTCCTCTCTCCAGAATAAGACCAGATATTTGCGGCTGGGTTAGTCCGGCAATAGACCGGTTCAGCCTGGTTGAAATGTACTCTGAAAGGATCTGACCGGTGACTTCATATTTCGCCGGGTCGCTGCTTCTCACCTTCTTCAAGGATTGATGAGCAGCTTTTTTCGCATGATTTGTTCTGCGAATGTCAGCCGTCTCGCAGCGGCGTCTCTGACGCCATTGCCAGCCCGAATGGACAGCCAGCAGCATCAGTGGAACGGTCCACAGCAGCCAAAAACCAGAGCGGTCCGTCACCAATGGTGAGCCGACTGCCCAAGTAGATTCGGCTGGTTTGTTCGGCCGGATTGCCTCTGGGAAATCTGTTAACGATACTTGCTGCTCGTCGACGGCTGGAAGCGCACCGCCAGGCAGCCCACTATCCGGAGGCGCTGTGCTGGCAGCCTCTGGTCCGACCTTAATCTGGATCGGTTCTGAACTGATCGATATGTATTCAGCCTGGTAAGGATCAAAATAGGAGAATTCGACTGGCGGCAATGTAAGGTTGCCAGCCTCAGTCGGCACCAGGACGCGATCGATTGTTCGAGTTCCTTGGTAATAACCGTCTACAATTTCAGTGGATGTTGAAGCCTCGCTGTCAAATGCCCTCCATCCTGACAGCTCCGGCCAATCGGGATCGGTCAAGTTATCAATATTTCCCTGGCCAGTTAGCGTAATTCTCCAGGTGACTGTCTCATTCACCTTGGTTTCCGAAGTATCTGCAAGCGAATTGATGACGAATTGTCCGACGGCGCCCGAAAAGTTTGACGGCGCTCCTTCGGGCAATGGATTCACATTTAAGGTTACAGGATTTGACAATATTTCCTTGTCCTGGCTAAAGAATCCTCCCGGAATGGAGAAGCTAGCCGGATCGATGGTTACTTCTCCGACTACCGTTGGAAACAGCAAGGTCTTGAGCTCGGTCATCTGGTAATTGCGCCCGGCTTTGGAGAATGAGAATTCATCCTGATCGGGGTCCATTTGAGTCCAAAAGCCGGTGAAACTAGGATTGCGGTAGTTCGCCTGGCCTACCAGCGAGACAGAGCGGAAAAATCGCAAGATGTAGGCGACCTGCTGGCCCTGGTATGGTTGGTAGTTATCTACTAAGGCTTCCACATAGAAATCTTGTCCGTTTAGCTGATCGGGGACGATAGAAGGTTCGATAGGTTGGGCCGGGGAGGCAGGAGATGGAGGCATAGATGGAAATGACGGAAACGAAGGGAACGATGGGAACGAGGGCATGTTTGGCACCAATGGATTAGCCGGCTGAGGAACACCAGTTCCTTGAGTGACGGTAACTTGGATTGGCTCGGTGCGATATGTTTGTCCGCCTACGTTTACCGAAATTGAATCTATAACCAGGTTTCCTGCCTGCGACGGCCGCAACTGATACGTATACGTCTCTTGGACGCTCATATCCCCGTTGATAATGCTCATTTGGGTGCCGCTGTAGGTGCCCACTATTTCGAAGCCATTGAGGGGCGGTAATTCCGGGCGAGAATCGAGATTCGCCGATGAGTCGACTGAGATAGTCAACGAGAGAAGCTCGTCGGTGCTTAAGATCGTTCGATCAACCTCGGCCGACACCGGTGATTGGGCATCGACCCGACCTACCATCACTGCTAGAGCGATGGCTACTAGTGGTAGTAGGAAAAGCCTTGTTTTCTTCATGGTTACTGTAGTCCCTTGATGGCCTTGTTGTTGTTACCAGTCCTGAGTAGGTGGAATCGGAGGTGCGATAAAGATCTGTCCAAGCCTTTCCTGCAGGGTCTCGGTATCTTGAGCAATCGCTGCCAGTAGTTGCCTGGCCTGTTCAGGAGTCATTCTTTGTCCAGGTTGGGGCATCTGACTTGGGCTTTCTTGCTCGCCACTTTCTTCATCTTCCGGCTGGCCGTCCTGACCTTCCTGTTCCTGCTCTTCTTCGCCTTCTGACGATTCTTCATCCCCTTGCTGTTCTTGGTCTTGTTGTTCTTCACCATTCTCAGACTGGTCTTCAGATTTGTCCTCTTGACTCTCGCCTTCCTCAGACTGTTCTTGCTCTTCTTGTTCCTCTTCCGACTGCTGTTCCTGCTCTTCTTGCTGCTGCTGCATTTGCTGCAAAGCCAGCTCAAGATTGTATTTTGCTTCCTGATCATCAGGGTTTCTCAGCAAGGCCTCTGTGTAGGCCGAAATAGCAGTCTCCCACTCTTCAAGATTGAAGGCAGAATTTCCGGTATTGTAGAAACTGCTCTGTTCCAGAGGTTGGGCATCTGTATACTTCAACGCTTCTTGCATCAGCATCATCGCCTCGTTATACGCGCCTTCCCTGTAAAGGACGTTTGCCGCATTGTAATAAGGTTCAGCTAACTCGGGGGACTCGATTTGGGCTGATTCATAAGCCGCAAGAGCCTCTGCATAGGCCGCTTCAGCATAAGCCTCGTTGCCATCATTATTCATTTTCTCGGCCGATGGACTGCAAGCCGTTACAAATAGTCCGATTAACAGCAATCCAAAGATGATTGGTGTCCGGTGCCTTCTTACTCGGTTCATTAGATTATCCTTGTATCTTAGTGTGCCGTGCTCTCAACAGTTGTTTCTGCCCTAACCAGGGATTCTGGGCGGCGAAATCGCGCTGCCAAGCTTTTCCATGTAGGTACTGTCTGTTTTGACTTTCGGTCTGGAATCAGCTCTCCAAGAACCATGGCTATAACCGCCAGAGCTAAAAAGATCTGAAACCGGTCGATCTGGGTTGTTTCGAAACGGCTCTCAAGTTGGGCTTTCTGTAACTGGTCAATCTCCGACAATAAGCTGTCTAATTCGGCTCCATCCGCAGACGCCTGATAGTATTTTCCGTTTCCGGTCAGAGCAACATTTTGAAGGGTGGTCTCGTCGAGCCGGGATAGGATGGCATTCCCTTGGGCATCTCTCTTATAACCTATGACGTCACCATATTGATTTGTCTCGGGTATAGGTTCACCTTCTGGGGTGCCAAATCCAATCGTATAAATCAGGATATCGGCATCAGCAGCTTCCTGAGCTGCAGATACTGGATCAGTCTCGGCATCTTCGCCGTCAGTCATAACGACAAGGACCTTCTGGCTGGAAAGGTCAGGATCAAAGCCACTCATTGCCGTCCGGATGGCATCTCCGATCACCGTACCCGGTCTGGATATAACCTGCGGTCCTGCTGAGTCAAGATATGAAAGAGCGGTCATGTAGTCAGAAGTCAATGGCACTTGGATAAAGCTTGCGCCAGAGAACAACACCAGACCGACTTCATCTCCGTCCAACCTCTCCGTTAGATCGGCGATTTCGAGTTTAGCCCTGTCTAGACGAGTTGGTTTAATGTCTTCGGCAAGCATGCTCTGGGATACATCTAGGGCTACCATCACCTGCAATCCCTCTTGTTCAATCTCCCTTACCTCGCTTCCCCATTGTGGTCGCGAGAGAGCAATGACCAGGAGAAAAAGGGCGGCAAATCGGAGCGCTGTTCGCCATCTCCTACCTAACGTGTTTAGATTATCGTTCAGACGGTCAATTAGTTTTTTCTCTCCCAGCTTGCCAAGCAGCTGACCGCGTCTTTTGCTGGCCCAAAATAGGAATACAGCAACAACGGGAAGAAGAATCAGACCGAACAGAAAATACTGTGGATTAGCAAAAATCATGGTTCACCTTTAAGGAATCGTCATGAACGCTGTATTCCTCAGGATGGTTTCCAGCGCTAGAATTAAGAGCGCGGGTAGGAGGAGGACAGCGAATAGTTCGTGGTATTGATTGAAAACCTGAATCTCGACCTGAGATTTTTCTAGATCGTTGATCTCTTCATAAATAGCCTTCAGACCGGCTGAATCCTCAGCCCTGAAGTACTTGCCGCCAGTGGTATCCGCTACCTGCTGCAGTGTTTCTTCGTCTAGGACGCTCTCTTGATACGTGATTTGAGTGCCGCCTAGGAGAGACTGTACTGGGACAGGGACCTGCCCCGGTTTGGCAGCTCCAACGGTGTAAACTTTGATGCCGAGGGCTTTAGCGGCCTCTGCAGCCGTCAAAGGATCGATCTGACCTGCGTTGTTTACGCCATCTGTCAGCAGGACGATCACTTTGCTTTCTGCTTCGCTGTTGGCGAGCATGTTTGCCGCATTAGCGACACCCAAACCAATAGCCGTACCGTCGTCGATGCCCAAATCCGTGGCCAGCTCTACCTGGTCAAGCGAACGAGAGAGCATCCTGTGATCCAAGGTAAGGGGACTTTGATTGAATGCTTCACTCGAGAAGATGACGAGCCCTATCTTGTCGTAAGGCCGTTCCTCGACGAAATCACCTATCACCCGTTTCGCCGCCTCTAGGCGGTTCTGAGGTTCAAAATCAAGGGAGGCCATACTTCCCGAGATGTCGAGAGCGAGGGCTATTTCTACCCCTTCACCCTTGATTGTCTCCCGTCCTTGCACAATCTGTGGACGAGCTAGACCGACCAAAATCAATCCTATTGCCATCAGTCGCATAGCTATTAGGAGTGGTCGCCATGTGACACGCCACGTACTCGGGGCAATTTTCGCGAGGCTGGCAGCGGCGTACTTCATAGTAGCCGGTCTTGTTTGCTGCCTGGCCAGATAGTATCGCCCAGCCAGGAGCAGCGGAATGATCACCGCGATAGTTAATATCCAGGGACTGGCAAAACGAAAAGTCATGCTCGCACCTCTGATTGTCGATAGTTTCCATTGACCGATAAAGTTGGATCTGATGTGTTGCCCGGCGCATTGACCAGAGATCCAGGTGATCCTGATGCGGAATCAGGCTGGCTGGCAGGGATAGTTTCCTCAACGATCAGACGACCAAGCTGGAGTGCTTGTCTCGCAGACACTACGTCCGGAGCGAATTTCGAAAATTTGACCAGATCACTTTCGTCCAATAGAGACAAAAACTGGCGCGCAATTGAAGGTGAGATCGTCGTTCGCTTGATATTGTGCTGTATCTCAGCAGTAGTTCTTTCCATCACTGGTATGTGGAAAGCCCTCTCCACGTAGATTCGGACCGTGTCGGAGACCATCGTGTAATGTTCCTTGAAGCGGCCATCACCTGGTAAATTGAGTTTCTCAATCCGGAATAATCTATCGAGGGCTACCTCATGGGGTAACCGAGCATCTATAGCCGGTTCGGCGAGGGCAGCCCTTCGCCTCCTAATAAACAGGAAGGCAGCAAGAGCTATGCCAGAAATCGCCAGGACGGCAATTATCCAAGGTAGGATGGCCAGATAAGACAGTTCTGCCTGGGGCTTGATATCACGGAGCGCTTCATCTCCTTCAACCAGTACGGAGTTGATCGCGACCGTTATGGGATCGATCGCTACATCGGCCAACTGTCCATCGCTGCCCACGACCGTATAAGGCATGGGCGGTGTCATAAATTCGCCAGGAGCGAAAAGGCGGACGTCAATTATCTGGGTGGTTGTCTTGCCGCCGTTTTCATTTTGAATCGTTTCTGCAGGAGATTGAGAGTACACAAGGAAATTACCCCAATTCTCTTCGAGTTCAGGGATGATCACGTGACTGTCGTCCGGATGATCGATGACAAGTTGAAGCTGGATTGGGTCGCCCACAGAATAATCTCCCGGGGGAACTTCCAATGAGGCTGCTACCGACCCGTCACCCTGAGCTGTGGCTGGACCAGCAACAAGCAAAGCTAGCAATAGTATTAGTGGTATCAGAATAGTTTTTCTGTTCATGTTGTCGCCCTGTTCATTAGTGGCGGATTCGCCGTGCTCTTTCCCTGAAGAAAGACGTTAGGGGCACGGTGTAATCTTCATTTGTTCCAATGTCGATGTGGTCTACCTTGGCTTGCCTGAAGACATGAGATTTGCCATCTTCAAGACGCCGGACATTCGCTCCATAGGCTTGCTGCCAGGCCTTGCTGTTGGTATCAACCCAGACAATCTCACCAGTTTCGGGATCTTCCAGAGCTATTAAGCCAACGCCCTTGATCTCGCTTTCTAGTGGATCATGGAGGTCCACGGCTATCACATCATGCCGTCTATTGGTTATCGACATAGCTTTTCGATAGCTTTCGGGATCAGCCAGAAAGTCAGATACGATAAAGATGATGCTTCGGCGCTTGAGCATTTGATTTACTTTTTCAAGAGCCATTTTTATATCGGTGCCGCTCCTCTGGGGTTCGAAAGCTAATAATTCACGGATTATCCTTAGAACGTGACGTCGCCCTTTCCTCGGGGGAATATAAAGCTCAATCACGTCAGTGAAGATAAGAAGTCCGACCTTATCATTGTTCGTAGTTGCCGCGAAGGAGAGGACCGCGGTCAGCTCAGCAGCGAGCTCTCGCTTGAACCGGCTCACCGAGCCGAAGTTCTCAGACGCGCTGGCGTCAACAACCAACATCACGGTTAATTCTCGTTCTTCAACGTAGCGTTTTACGTGCGGTTCGCCAGTCCTTGCAGTTACGTTCCAATCAATCGTTCTTATTTCGTCGCCGACTTGGTAGGGTCGTACCTCATCAAACTCCATACCACGCCCTTTAAAGATTGAGTGATAGTCACCAGCGTAGCTGTCATTAACGAGGCGACGAGTTCGAATTTCGAGCCGGCGAATCTTCTTAATCAGGTCTGATGTAATCATTTTGACCGCCATTTAAGTGAATGAAGGAGCCTGGCAGACGAGTCACGCTTTGAACTGTATGGCGAAACCACGGCTTTCTGGCCCGAGTTTTTATTGGTGTCCTGATTAGGGTACATCCGTATGATCGAGAATTCGCTGCACGATGTGATCACTGCTGATGCTCTCGGCTTCTGCCTCATAGGAGGTTATGATCCGGTGCCGCAGGATATCGGGAGCGATTTGTTTGATATCTTCTGGTGTTACGAATCCCCGGCCCTTGATGAATGCATGGGCCCGTGCAGCAGTAATAAGGTAGATGCTAGCACGAGGTGAGGCGCCGAAGCTGATAAGGGTGTTCAAGTCGCTTAAACCGTTCTTGCCTGGCTGGCGAGTCGCTAGGACCAGATCCAAGACATATTCCTTGATCTTGTCGTCAACATAGATCTGCTGAACCATTTCTCGGGCATGCATGATGTCAACTGGACTGATAACAGGATTAACAATGGGTAAGTGAGTCCCGGTCATGCGATCGATGATAATTCTTTCCTCTGCGCGAGTAGGGTAATCCACTTTGACTTTGAGCATGAAGCGGTCTACCTGTGCCTCGGGCAGCGGATAGGTACCTTCCTGTTCGATGGGATTCTGGGTTGCCAGAACCATGAATAGGTCATCCATGAAGAAGGTTTTATCGCCAATTGTTACCTGGCGTTCCTGCATGGCCTCAAGCAGCGCACTTTGGACCTTGGCTGGCGCACGATTGATCTCATCGGCAAGGATAAGATTGGCGAAAACCGGTCCTGTATGAACGCTGAACTCGCTGCTTCTTGGATTGTAGATCTGGGTACCCACCAAATCGGCAGGAAGCAGATCCGGTGTAAATTGAATTCGTGAGAAATCAGCCTGGATGGCTTGAGCGACGGTTTTGATCAACAATGTCTTCGCCAGGCCAGGAACACCTTCGAGCAGTACATGTCCATCAGCCAATAGAGCGATCAGCACTCGCTCGACAAGCATTTCTTGGCCAACCATAACTTTGTTGATCTCCGTAAGCAGATCCTGCAGGAAGATAGATTCCTGCTTCACCTGCATATTAAGATCACGTATTGATGTCATATTCATCGAGATACCTCCCAACAACGATAGTATTCTGAGTAAAACTACAAACTCACTGGTACTTCTCCAGCGAGCATTAAAAGTCTAGCATACCGCTCAGTCATGGCCTTTAAGGTTGTGTACTATTTGTCTTAAGCGAATCTTAAGCGACCGATTGGGTGATGGGTTCATAAAGGCTAAGAATCCTTACGCTGCCGTGAACCGAAGGTTGCGGTGAAATTACCGCACAATCGATCGCGAATCATGACCAACGGTCGTATCCCAGCAGGAGACTTGACAATATCCCCCTGCAGCCAATCATCAGCGCCCTATAGGATTCTTGCCAAAAGGCGTCAGCATCTATCCATTTTCAGGGTATTCCAGTGCCAAGCGATATCCTCTCAATCTTTTGGATCAAGATCTCGAATACATAATTGGCAGAATTGTAGCGGACTAACCTTTGAAATATATTAGCGGTTTATCAGAGTAATCGATGTTTGATCCTGGTTCCACCTCTCTCTATATAGACATAGAGGTATCAGAGAGGCATCTAGAGAAACAGATTGGCGCTGTGGTATAATCTTGTTATGTAAAAAATCATCGCCATCGGTCCGAGTTCTATCTGTATGCAGATAAGCATTCAACCTTTGGCCCAGTGGAAAGTCAGTGCGAAACCGTCAGCCTAACTCAGACTATTGTTTTGTATGTGGTCGTAAGAACCCCAATGGGCTCTATATGGCCTTCTACGACAATGGTGAGAACGAGGTTTGTTCGGATTATTCCGTATCCGAACTGTATCAGGGATATCCTGGTGTGATTCACGGTGGTGTCGTGGCGGCGATGCTCGACGAAGTTGTAGCCAGAGTATCGATGATCGGCGAC
>DASRZI010000031.1:0-3504 GCA_035686605.1 Candidatus Zixiibacteriota bacterium | reverse complement strand
ATCTTGCGGACCAATAGGTGGATCGGCAGCCACGAGATGTACAGCTACGCTGTAATCCTCTTGAACTTGATTTCCGTTCTCCCAGGATACGGTCAGCCAGAGTTCCTTAGGAGATTGCCAATCCAAGTGGGCTTCTCGCACTGTGATGCCGTTGCCCAGATCGAAGTCAATAGCTGCCTCAGGATCACCTGCTAATACTCCGGACTCTTTGGCGATCTCCACAACACCAGGGGCAGCTAGGGAGAGATGCACAGAGCCAAATCTCTCTATCCACTGCTCCAATGGTCTGACATAGAAGGTGCTGCTCAGCATGTAGAGCTTTTCCTTCTCCGCGAATATGGCGTCCAGATCCGCATTGTGGTCGACGAGTTCCATCCCTTCCAGTTTCTCTTGATACTCCTGGGCATAGGCCAAGGCCCAGTAATCTCTGCCCCATAAGGCCATAAATGTGGGTAGATTCTCGCCGCCATCCGGATCGAACCCATCCGCAGTGCGGATAACATCAATACCGCCAGGGTCGCGGGTGATATCCAAGACCTCAGGCCTGTGCTGAGCAAAAAGGAAAATCCCAACGCCTATCCACACGATTACAGATGCGATTCCTAGAATTGGCAGTCGTTCATATAATAGTGCACTTATGATCGCCAGACCCACCGCTGCATGGCATATGTCGGAAGATTTACAGCCAAGGCTGCGTCTCCAATGCGGCCAATCCAGATAATGGTTGTCAGAAGGGGAAAAACGAGAGCGACCACGAGAAGAGCCCCAGCCTCGCGCCAGCCTTTCCAGAAGCATGCAATCACGAGACCGAGAATGCCGGCAGCCAGTAACGCTATCGGCCAATCGTGGGCGAGCACCTCTCGAAGACCGGAGATACGATCACCAATCTCGGTGACTCTAGGAGCGTCGATGATCCGGTCAACCTTTGTGTCCAGGAGGAGCGTCCAGAATCCCTGCCACGATCCAGGGGCGTTGAATGTCCAGGTCGCACCCATCCAATCTCGCAGAGGAAGGTACAGATAGATCAGGGCGCTAGATAAAGCAACACCTATAGCAGGTAGGATATAGCGTCTGATCGCCCGCCATTGTGGCCACACCAGGAGCAGCAGAGCGGGCATGGCGAAAACGAGCGCCCGCTGGTGTAGAACGGCCTGTGTAGAAAACAGAGATAGCCAGAGCAAGGTGCTTCGCTTACCAGATCGGCCGAATTGCAGGGCTGCCAGGATGCTGACCAGGAGAAGGGCTACGGTCATGGTATGCACTTCAGCCAGTGACGCGTCTACCCACACAGATGCGGCCAAACCAAAAAGGATTGACGTCGCCACGGCCGCCAGTACGGGAACGCTGAAAACCAACGACAAGGCCGCAAGCAAGGAGACACTCAGAGCTCCCCATACGGCTGAAAAGAGAGACGTCCCGAGTGCTGGTTGAATGCCAAAAGGTCGCAGGATTGTCGCAAATATCGAACCGATCAAAGAATACAGCGGATAGCCAGGAAAATGCAGAGTCCCCCAGCGAGGCAGAGCGTTTTGGATTTCGCCCACATCAGTCGTATAAGCGTGGGGGCTTCCATTCGGAATGCTCTGAACGGTAGACAAATAAACGATGAAAATAAGGATGCCGGATCCGGCAATTGCCATCCACTGGATCCTGGATGATGTCATCTCCGGCAGCTGTTGGCCAGTAATACGGCTGCGTATGGCCCTTGGCCAAGCGGTCACCAGGTCAACTGTTGGTCGACGATAAAGGCAGCTTGTACATTGCCAGATGCTTTTACACTCCGTTTCATCGGATTCCGGGTTTGTCTCAGGTGTTCTGCTGCGGAGAAGGACGAATTAGCGCGCCAGGAACCAGACACCAGTATTTCGCGGTGGTGCCGGATGGTTGCGGGAAGATAGCCGAACAGAACCCGGGCACTCTCCAAGTCAAGGCTGGTTGTCCATAGGTCGTTCTGCGAGGCCTGATGAGGCCGTTGATACGATGATGTCAGCATCGGTTTTTATCCAAAATGAGCATATCCTCGAGTATATCACATGACGACGTTTATCCTGACGGGTTAATAATGCGGGTGGTGCAGCCAAATCTATATTGGCGAATGACCGTCCACAGGAGTTCGCGAAGCGATTGGATGCTGTCAAACGGGGGCCGCGATACTCGTAAAAGGACGTGCGTCTGGCTGACTTCTTGCAGTGCGTGGGCTGACTTCTTGCACTGTGCGGGCTGGCAAATAGGAACCAGACATAGATACGCGCTCGTGGGTGGTGAGGGAGCAAAACTCCCGGATGATCAAATATGTATTTGACTATACAGATCGCACGAGACGCATGCCATTATCACCCGGGTAGGAGACGCCATCATAGCTGCGAAACGCCACGCGCAAGGTATCGACTTCCTGAACGGCGCTGCTGCTTCGTCGAGATCGATTCACAAATGACCCAGAAGGCGGGGTTAACGGGCCAGTCGGGTCGATTTCAGGCGACGATTGGTAGTATTCGCCTTCAAACCAATCCCAACACCACTCCCAGCGATTGCCGCTCATATCGTATATACCCAGCTCATTCGGTTTTTTCTGTCCCACGGGATGGGCTTTGCCACCTGAATTACCAGCATGCCAGCCGACCTCACCAGGGTCGTTGCTCCCAGAATACAGATATCCCTGGCTTTCTACGCCTCCCTGAGCGGCGAATTCCCATTCTGCTTCTGTTGGCATCCGGTATCCATCAGCCAGAAAATCGCACTTTGTCACCTTACCGCCTCCGCTGTAGCAAGGCGTTAAGCCAGCCTTTTCGCTGAGCCAATTGCAGTATTCAACGGCCCCATACCAATCTACTCCCGACACCGGATGGGTTCCCCTATCAGCTACGCCGATGTTCACAATCGATTTTTGAATATCCTCAGTATATTTATCATACTCCTGGTATGTAACCGCATAGACCCCAATGCTGAAGGGTCTGCTAATGGTCACCCTGTGAACCGGCTTCTCGACTCGATATCCTACTTCAGAGCCCATCGCGAAAGTGCCGGCTTCTACCGAAATCATTGTTGGAAATATGGGTACAACAGCCGGTCGTACCGTCGGAGGCGCAATGGTGGGATCGATATCTGTGGCTATTTGGGTGCTAAACTCTGCCTTAGATGCAGGTGTACTCGTGGCGTTGTTTTTGGAGCTGCAGGCTCCCAGCGTAAGCCCTGTCGCCGTTGCGCTGGCAACGATGAGGAATTGCCTTCTTGACAATACGTGAACACTACCCATGACAGTATCCCTTACCCATCATTATGCCATTTATTTGCACCACGGCGTATTGGCTATTGGTTCAACTTGGGCTGCTAACTGCTCAAATAAACTTAACAAGAATGCTCTGCTACTAAGTAGGTAGTCATATGTTTTTAGAAAGCACGAATCGATGTTCATAGTCTGGAGTGTTCTGCTGATGCAGAACTGGCTCAACTTTCTCGATTATTTCTTCTTGGCTGCTCCAGAGTTGATTCGCGCAGGCCTGATCC
>DASRZI010000030.1:0-16381 GCA_035686605.1 Candidatus Zixiibacteriota bacterium | reverse complement strand
ATGGTATGGAAGCGAATGGTACATCACCGTCTTCGGTGGATTGATCCTAGTTACCGTGACTCTTGTCACAATATTAGCCCCAGTACTAGCCCCTCATGATCCTAACGAATTTGTAGGAGCGCCATTCACACCTCCGTTGGGTGGCCTCCAGGTTCTGCTCTCCAGGGAAGGCGAAAGCCCTATTTCACCCGGCAACGATCTCTCCGAACAAACTATTGGCGTGCTTCGAAATCAGAATAGCGTCAATGTCGCTAAGGAAATGGAACTAGAGCGTCAACGTTACATGACTCAAGAGGAGCTGATCGAGGGTTTGAGAAGTGGCGAAGTAGACCTCGCCTTCGTGGATAAAAATAAGGCAGCTGAATTAGTAGCGGCCAACTCCGATCTGGAGCAGTTAGTGGGTACTTACGGCCAAACATATCTGTTGGGCACCGACAACCTCGGTCGCGATATCACGAGCAGGCTCACATGGGGGGCCCGAACGGTACTGGGCGTCGCCATTTCCTCGGCTCTGTTATCATCACTGATAGGCATCCCCCTAGGTCTAATTAGTGGCTTCGTCGGCGGTAAGTTGGATCGTGGTCTGTCGTTGGTCATGGACAGCATCTATTCGTTCCCGGGTCTGCTCCTTGCTGTTGCCCTGGCAGCCATGTTGGGTCCAAGTCTCGTAAATGTAGCCATCGCAATTTCAGTTGTTTACATCCCTACATTCTATCGCGTTGTCCGTGGGCAAGTTCTGTCAGCTAAGGAAGATCTCTACATCGAAGCCGCCCGAAGCTTGGGCGCCACGAGGACCTCCATTTTACGCCGCTATATATTCCCCAACGTAATTCCTTCTGTGGTTGTCGTGTTCTCGTTGAATATCGCCGACGCCATTCTAACCGCCGCCGGTCTCACATTCATCGGCCTGGGCTTGCCGCCGGATGTACCCGATTGGGGATATGATCTGAGTAAAGGACACCAATTCTTGGTTTCGGGTAGCTGGTGGATGATCACCTGGCCCGGACTGCTGATAGCGCTCGTCGCTGCAGGTTTCAGTCTTCTGGGAGAGGGATTGAGTGAAATCTTGAATCCTCGTTTGGCTAAAGGCTAAGGATGAGCGACGTACTTCTAAGCGTTCGAAACTTGTCTGTTCAATACAACACTCGTCTTGGGGTCCTCGACGCCGTCGATAGCGTTACGATGGACATCAAACGAGGCGAGGTTCTCGGATTAGTCGGAGAATCTGGCTGCGGCAAGTCAACGCTCGGCAAGGCGCTCTTGAGGATGATTCCCGAGCCAGGAATAATCACAAGCGGCGAACTCCATTTTTACGGCGCCAAGGATACCTTTTTTGAAGGCACTGACCTGATGCTTTTGAATGACGATCAGATGCGAAAGGTACGTGGAAAGTACATCAGTATGATTTTCCAAGATCCTATGACATCCCTCAATCCAGTGCAGAAAATCGTTGAACATCTGACCGAAACGATTAGAACCCACGAACCTCAAGTTAGCGAGAAGGCGGCCCGCGCGCGTGCGGAGGAGTTGGTGGATCGACTAGGAATTCGCCGTGAGCGCATCGATGACTATCCCCATCAACTGAGCGGAGGGATGCGGCAGCGGGTGATGATATCGCTGGCTCTGTCCTTACGAGCGCAATTGGTAATTGCCGATGAAGCCACAACGTCACTTGACGTGATTGTAGAAGCTCAGTTTCTTGATTTGCTTCGAGAGCTCTGTGACGAATTTGGGCTTACCATCCTTTTGATAACTCATAACATCGGCATCGTGGCCCAACTATCGAACAGGGTAGCCGTCATGTATGCCGGACGTCTTGCCGAGTTAGGAGATGTACATGAGGTGTTCGCCTCTCCTATGCATCCATATGCTGAAGGCTTGTTGAATGCGGTGCCGAATATCATATTGCTCGACGATGATCTCTATAAGATGCCTGGAACACCTCCTAATCTGGTAGATCCACCGCCAGGATGCCGGTTTCATCCGAGATGTCCTCAAGTAATGAGGATTTGCACTGAAGAGACGCCGGTCTTTGCAGATTACGGCAACGAGCATATGACCGCTTGCTGGCTCCATGATAAACAGCTTGGACAAAGGATAGTGTAAGTGAATCGCCAGCTAGATAAACCAGCAGAAGACGATTTCCTGCTCGAACTCCATGATATAAAGAAGTGGTTCCCCGTTGACTCGGGACTTTTCAGTGGGCTGCGTAGGGGAGAAGTGAAACAATATGTTAGGGCCGTAGACGGTGTCTCTTTCAATATCAAGAGAGGTGAAGTCTTTGGCCTGGCCGGAGAAAGCGGATCTGGAAAAACTACCGTTGGACGGCTTGCCCTTCGTTTGTTAGAGCTCACGGAAGGCAAAGTTATCTTTGACGGCATTGATCTTTCTAGCTTGAGCAGCGAGGAACTTCGCCATCATCGCAAGCGAATGCAGGTCATCTTCCAGGACCCTATGGCCTCGCTAAACCCGCGTATGACCATTGGGGATGCTATCGCCCACCCGCTCTTGATTCACAATCCCGAGGAGAAAAGCAGGAAAACAGACCACGTATACGAGGTCTTGGACAGCGTTGGTTTGACGCCGCCGGGGATGTTCTACAATAAGTACCCCCACCAAATCAGCGGTGGTCAGCGCCAGCGTATCGTCGTCGCCCGGGCCTTGATTACCAAGCCGGAATTAATCCTCGCCGATGAACCAATCGCCATGGCCGACGTGTCGGTCAGGGCCCTTCTGCTGGATTTGATGAACCAGTTGAAAGATGTTTACAACTTGACCTATCTCTTCATCACCCATGATCTGGCCACTGCCAAATATATCTGTGATCGGATTGGGATCATGTACCTGGGAAGAATGGTTGAATTAGGTCCGCTGCATGATGTTTATTCGAATCCTGTTCATCCTTATACACGAGCACTTATGGCTGCTGTGCCAGTGCCAGATCCAAATTTCCGGCGGCAGGATCCACTACCGCGAGGCGAGATCCCTAGCCCAATCAACCCCCCACCAGGATGTACGTTTCATCCCAGATGCCCTATCGCTGAGGATATCTGCCGGGTAGAAATACCCGAGATGCTTCCGGTTGCTGGTCACGCAGAACATAAGGCCGCTTGCCATCTCAGAACCGGTAAATACCAGCACCTCGATCTCAGCAGCAAGTAAACCACGCAGTTCTATGACGAGAGCTCGCTAATTGGCTCTCTAGCGAGAGCTCGTAGATAAACGCTCATTGTCTGTTCTATCTTGATTTATCTGCGTTTATCTCATTCCTCATCTGCGTCATCAGCGTCCCATCTCCTTTACTAACTGCATGCTGCTCTGCTCTCTAGCGAGAGCTCGCAGATAAACGCTGATTGTCTGTTCTATCTTGATTTATCTGCGTTTATCTCATTCCTCATCTGCGTCACCAGCGTCCCATCCCCCATCCTAACCGTACGCATATCTGCTTTATGGGTAGGGTCTAGCTATTCTAGGGCGGCGGTCACCGCAGCTAGCGCTCGCTCGTAATCGGGATATTGGCCGATGATGGGCACATACTCTGTATAGCGAATCGTGTCGGTTTTGTCTATGACGAAGATTGCTCGCTGCTCAAGCCGGCGTTCCTTGATCCAAGTCCCGTAGGCCAGTCCAAAACTCATCTCCAGATAATCAGACAGAACCTGCACCTGATCGACGCCAGCGGCTCCGCACCATCGCTTTTGGGTTATTGGGTGATCGGCGCTTATGGTGAGAATCACGACATCGGGATCCACTCCGGCGGCTTCCTGGTTAAATCGCCTTGTTTGGGTATCACAAACCGATGTGTCAAGTGAAGGCACTACGGATACCAGGCGAACTTTTCCGGCCGAATCGCTCAGACGCACTTCGCTGAAATCGTTGGCCAACACCATAAATTCCGGGGCTGCATCGCCGGCAGACAGCTGCCGTCCGATTACAGTCATCTTCTTGTCTCCCCACACAAAAGCTTCGTTGCGTTCTTCCACCATTCCTCCTAGAAATACAATTCTTGGTCAGGAATCTGCTTGTGACATTATGTCTACTTAAGAGATTTGCTGACCGGACCTGTTTATAGACTTGGCAATATATCCGTCCGCGCCTTTCATGGCGATGAAAAACGGCGGTTAATCTTCAGGGACCTCGCCCAGATAAGGCTCAACTTCTGCCGCTTCCGGACCCTTCGGCCGGTCCTCGACGTCATAGAGGACCCACTGGCCTTCTTCAAACTCATCAGGATTGCCAATCGTGCTGGTCTTATGGAAGAAGATATCCTCCCCACCCCCTCGAGATATGAAACCATAACCTCGAATAGGATTGTACCACTTAAGCCGGCCGATATATTTACCCGTCTCTGGATCGATCTGAATGATGTCAGGCTGGGTAAATTCCTTGGGTTTACTCTCCACTGCTTCTTTGTAGCTGCTCTCAACAGTATCCTCTAGATCGCCGAGAGATTCGGGTTCTACTGGCAAACCTGAGCGCGCTAACTTCCTTTTCATCTCAACCGTAAAAACAAACCTGTTGCCATCTTCGTCATGGGCATACGTATCGCTGAATTGGTCTTTATCTTGGCTTGGTAGCTGGGTCATTCTCTCTTAACCTTCCTCGCTTGAGTTGTCTACAATATTTTCCACTCGATGTCGTAGAAGTACGGCTCCTGTCACCCGATTGCGTTCGCCTAGACGCATCAAAGGTCTGGGCTTTATCGGTCTGTTTCCAATCTTAGTTTGATCTAGAATCATCCTCTTTGCCGAACCCTCCGCGGTGATGACAAATATGGTTGCGTCCGAAGGGCCGACAACGGATGCTACTACCTCCGATGCATCCTTCGGTAAGTTCATATTGATGACACCTTGTCCATGTCGTCCCTGGATTGGATAGGCTGACATCGGCGACGCCTTCGCCAAGCCATTGTCTGTGATACTCCAGAGGAATCCCTCTGGTAAGGCAAGTTCCATTGCAACCACGCCGTCGGCCTCATTGGCTAGTCTGATGCCCATTACGCCACCTGCGGGCAAGCCCATCGTTCGGACCGTATCTTCTTTGAAACGGATGGCCCTACCTGCCGCGGTTACCAGCACGATCTCGCCTTCACCGTCTGAAATCCGGGCCCATCCAAGAGAATCATCGTCAGGAACATTGATGGCCGCAAATGGCGTCCCGGTTATTCCAGGCAGATCATCAATTTTAACTCGTTTTACTACGCCGCCCAATGTGCCCAGTATCAAGAAGCCATCTCCGTTCGGAGACGTCACACAAGCCGCTGCCAGGTATTGTCTCCTCGTGACCCCAGTGAGACTTGACCAATGGGTTCCTTCACCCAACTCGCGAGTCTGGGGCAGCTGGTAGACAGGCAAGCTAACAGCCTGCCCATCGGCCGAAAACAGATACAGCGTATCCTGCGTATTTGCCTGGAGAAGCTTCGATGGAGTTTCGCGAGGCTTTGCGGACACAGTGATCATCTCACGGCTCGAGGTTCGTGCTAAGGTGCCATCCTCTCCAATTAACACCCATACCATCTCGTCAGGAAGCAAGTCTGATGCTGAAACGTCGGCACGGTCGCTGCTCTCACCCATTATCAGGGTCCGGCGGACATCCTGATATCGCTCTCTCACAGACAACAGCTCTTCTTTGACTGCCAACCTCAAAAGCTCTGGCTTTGATAGAAGCCTCTCGAGATTCTGAATAAGTTTCTGTTTCTCCTTGTATTCCTCAAGTATAATTCGACGCTCTAACCCTGCCAATCGTCGCAGTCGCATTTCCAGAATCGCCTGCGCTTGCTTCTCAGTTAGTTTAAACGAGCGCTGCAAATTTACACGGGCGCTGTCGACATTTCTCGAGCGACGGATCGTGTCGATAACTTGATCGATGTTATCCAGGGCCTTCAGCAGTCCTTCGAGCACGTGAGCCCTATCGATAGCCTGAGCAAGTTCGTATTCGCTTCGACGCCGTATTACGGTGAGCCGGTGTTCAAGGTATACCCGCAGCGCTTGCTTCAACGAAAGCACCTTTGGTTCACCCTTCACCAAGGCCAGCATGATGATGCTGAATGTGGACTGCATTGGTGTGAGCCGGAACAGTCTACTCAAAACCTCTTCTGGCTCCACATTGCGCGTAGTCTCAAGGATGATACGCATGCCGTTACGGTCCGATTCGTCGCGGAGATCGGTGAGCCCTTCAATCTTCCCATCTCGATGCAGGTCAGCGATCCTTGACAAAAGATTCGTCTTGTTGACCTGGTATGGTAGCTCGGTGATGACTATTCGCGATTTCTTCCGCTCCATGTGCTCAACATGGGCTTTGGCCCTTACAACGACTCTTCCACGCCCGGTCGCATAGGCATTCGCTAGTGCGTCGCTCTTACCTGCTCCTTCTTGGTCTTCTTGGCCTTTGTATCGAAAGATAAGCCCGCCCGTGGGAAAGTCGGGACCTTTGATAAATCGCATCAGATCGGGAAGGGTAATCGATTCCAGGTCGGTCCATCGATCGAGCATATAGGCCATTGCATCGATCACTTCGCCCAAATTATGCGGAGGGATGCTCGTGGACATTCCCACGGCGATACCTGATGAACCGTTCACTAATAAGTTAGGGATGGTCGCGGGAAGGACTGCCGGCTCTTTGAGAGAATCGTCAAAGTTGCTCGTGAAGTCAACCGTATCTGATCCGATGTCCTGCAGCATATCGGATCCCATTGGGGTTAATCGAGCTTCTGTGTACCGCATAGCTGCTGCTGCATCGCCATCGATCGAGCCAAAATTGCCCTGTCCATCGACCAAGGGATAGCGCATCGAAAAATCTTGAGCCATCCTTACCATAGCGTCGTAGACTGACTGATCGCTATGTGGATGGTACTTTCCGAGCACTTCTCCTACAACTCGAGCGGATTTCTTGTAAGGGCCGCTAGGATTCAATCTCATGTCGTGCATGGCGTAGAGGATTCGCCGTTGAACAGGCTTTAATCCATCCGCAGCGTCTGGTAATGCACGCGATACGATGACGCTCATGGCGTAACTCAAGTAGGAGTCACGCATTTCGCTATCGATACTGACTTGCCGTACTAGGCCAATTTCACCTTCTGCCATAAATAACTACCGGTACAAACCACACGAGAGAGTATAGTAAAACGATGGGATCAGAACGGGATTTCTACAAACCGTCGTCAAATATAGGCGAATTACGAGGGCCTGTCAAACAAAAAAACCTCCCGATCACAAGTGTGAGCTAAGGAGGTAGAGAGTCCGGGAAGTATGATATTACCAGGCGTCGGGTGACTCGATATAGATATCCTCACCATCGATTTTCACTTCGTAGACCGGAATTGGGACGATAGCCGGCATCGAGAGGACTTTCCCATCTCGAACATCAAAATGGGCTCCATGACGCGGACACTCTATCCTAAAACCATCCAATTCACCTTCTGCGACGGGACCGCTGTCGTGAGTGCACACATCTTCGATGCAATAATAATGGCCATTTATGTTGAAGAGGGCGACTGTCACCTCTTCGAGGTCGATGATTTTCCGAGTACCAGGGGGGATTTCGCTTATATGGGCGACTTTGACGAATTCGGCCATGGCTATCCCTTACGCAGCTCCTCAACATCCGGCATGCCGTATGCGCCCGCTTTGAGGACTTTCAGCGATAGGAGGGCGCATTTTATGCGGGTCATGCTTAGCTGGATACCCAGCAGCTCGAGGACATCTTCCTTGGTATAAGCCTTTACCTCGTCCAGCGTCTTTCCCTTAATATCTTCCGTTAGCAAGGACGCGGAAGCCTGGCTAATAGCGCAGCCTTCACCGCTCCAACTGACGTCAGATACCCGGTTGTCCTCGTCGATGCGAACGTAAATCCGAATTACATCACCACAAAGAGGATTGTCCTCTTCGTAGGTGAAATCTGCCGGCTCTAGCGAACCGAAATTGAGGGGGTTTTCATACAGATCTATGATCTGCTCCCTGTACATTCTTTCATCCATAAACCAATTCCATCAACTACTCAACAAGCTCCACTATTGAAGGAGTTACCTATCGCCTTAATTGTTACTCGATTCTATGTCAATTAATCAAGCCTGAACACTTTTCGTACGCGGTTCAGACCTGCTACCAGGCGGTCTATATCTTCTGTCGTAGTATACAAATAGAAGCTGGCTCTTGCACTCGCTGGTATCGACAATTTCTGATGAAGTGGCATAGCACAGTGGTGACCTGCCCGAATAGCGATGCCATCTTCGTCTAGCAGCTGTGAAATATCATGGGGGTGTACTCCGGCGAGAGTAAAGGCTGCTACTCCGCCCTTCAGTCCGACTTGCGGACCTAGCACCCGGAGACCGTCAACTTCACTCAGGGCTTCTAAGGCATAGCCCGTAATAAACTGCTCATAAGCGTGGACGTTATCCATGCCGATATCATTGAGGTAATCCACAGCAGCACCGAGACCAATGCCCTCGGCGATGTTTGGTGTTCCAGCCTCGAATTTCCAAGGAAGATCGTTCCAGGTAGATCCTTCGAACTGGACTTTTCTTATCATATCACCTCCGCCAAGAAACGGAGGCATCTCTTCGAGCAGGGAACGCTTCCCATACAACACGCCGATTCCCGTCGGACCACACATTTTGTGCCCAGAAAATGCCAGGAAATCGCAGTCTAGTTCTTGAACGTCCACGGGCAAATGAGGGACGCTTTGAGCGCCGTCGATAACAGCCACTGCTCCAACGCTATGAGCCGCCTCGACTAAGGATTTGCTCGGATTAATGGTACCGAACACATTAGACATGCTTGCGAAGCTGACCAATTTCGTTCGTCTGGATAAATAGTCATCCAGATTTGACATTTCAAGCAGACCTTCGTCCGTAAATGGCAAATATCGGATTACAGCGCCCTTCTCTTCTGCAAGCAGCTGCCAAGGAACGATATTCGAGTGATGCTCCATTTCGGTTAGGAGTATTTCATCACCAGCTTCAATATTCCGCCGACCCCAACTGTAGGCGACAAGGTTGAGAGCCTCAGTTGTATTTTTTGTGAATATGGTGCAGGCAGGGTCCGGAGCGTTGAAGAAGTTTGCTATTCGTTCACGGGCACCCTCAAAGGCTGTAGTCGCTTCCTCGCTCAACCTATGTATTCCCCTGTGCACGTTGGCGTTGTAGTTGCGATAGTAGGAGTTCATGGCCTCGATAACGATATCGGGCTTCTGAGAGGTAGCCGCACTATCGAGGTACACCAGGCTATTCCCCTCATATGCGTCTTGTTGGAGAATTGGAAAATCGTTCTTTAGTGACCTGACATCTAGCATCTTATCGCTTACTTGAGCCCTTGCTCACCTTTTAAAAAGGACACGCTGAGCGTGCCCTAATCGAATATCTAATCTAATTATAGTTGAAACTATACAGCTTGATACCTACACTAGTTTCTCGATGATCCGGTTCGCGATTCTGTCTCGTACTCCTTCGATTGGAATTCGTTCCATGACCGGAGCAAAAAAACCTCCGATGACCATTTGCATCGCGCTATCGCGGGGAATGCCTCGACTCATCAGGTAGAAAATGTGTTCCTCATCCAGCTGGCCGATCGTTGAAGCGTGGGTACAACGTACGTCATCGGCCTCTATCTCAAGCCCCGGGATTGAATCTGCCCTGGCACTTTTGTCAAGCAAGAGATTTCGATTGGCTTGAAATCCATCGATTCGCTGAGAATCTGGCCGGGCTTTGATCATTCCCTGCCAAACTGATCGGGCTTTGTCTTTCAATGCGCCCTTATAAAGCAGGTCACTCACCGTATCAGGGGCGTTGTGGTTCTGTTGAGTATCGAGATCGAAGTGCTGCCTATGGTTGGCAAAAAACAATCCGGACATACGAGCCCAAGAGCCTCTACCATCCAATTCCACTGATTGGAAGGATTTCGTCAACCGCGTTCCCATAATGCTGACTACCCAATCGAGCCGAGCATCCCGACCAACTCGACCGCGTTCGTGAGTCATCTGCCATACGTTCGGGCCAAAGTCTTGCAACGAGACATAGGTAAGGCTGCCGCCATCTCTAACAATCAGTTCCACAACACCGTTGTGAAATGCCTGTTCCTCTGCAGAAGATGAGGCGTACTCATCAATTAGGATTGCTTCAGCTTGGCTTTCCACGATGACCAGCGTATGGGTAAAAGTTCTACCGGCTACCGACCACAGAGCGCTGTGTAAAGGTGCAGAAGCTTTTATACCTTTAGGGATATACAAAAACGTTCCGCCATGCCAAAATGCTCCGTGCATGGCTGCGAACTTTCCGTCTGTTGGAGGTACTACCTCCTGCATGAAGTGGCCTCTTACTAGTTCGCCATGATCTCGAACCGCAGTGTGCATGTCGCAGAAGATCACTCCCTGCTTGACTAATTCATCACTGATTTCGAATGATTCAACCACGCCGTCAACTTCAAGTAAGATACCGCCCGTCTTGTCTTCTGTCAGCTGTTCGCCGAGATAACCTGGAATCCCATTGTCGTTCGTCGTTAGGATTCGATCTCCATTAATCGACGGTCCAATATTCTCCAGATCTAAACGCCGGATATCGGTCCTTCGCCAGGGTTCATCATTCGAAGTCGGCATAGCCAACTGGCTCTGAATATCCCAGGATCTGAGGCGAAATTCGAGCATCCAGGCTGGTTCTTCCAACCAGCTCGATAGCTTCTCAACTGTTTCTCTATTAAACGATGTCATCCTTTCCTCGTGAAAAAGGGCCTGATCTTAAACCGGCCCTCTCATTAACAATGTTTCCAATTGAATATCCGCTGCTCCACCCTGCGATCTTGCATTATCATCCGATTGAGCCTTCCATCTGCAGTTGGATCAAGCGGTTCATTTCGACGGCATACTCCATTGGCAACTCTTTCACCAGCGGTTCAATAAAGCCATTTACGATCATGGTACTGGCCATCTCTTCGCTGAGTCCCCGGCTCATCATGTAAAACAGCTGCTCTTCTCCGATTTTGCTTACTGAAGCTTCATGACCGATAGTCACGTCGTTCTCATCAATTTCAATATAGGGGTATGTATCGGAGCGACTGCGGTCATCAAGCAGTAGGGCATCACAGACTACGTTTGATTTCGATCCATAGGCGCCTTCATGAACTTTGAGCAACCCTCTGTAAGATGCTCTACCTCCGGATTTACTCAGGGACTTGGATATTATTCGGCTCGTTGTGTGAGGCGCTCTATGAACTACCTTCCCGCCTGCATCTTGGTGTTGGCCGTTTCCCGCGAAGGCGATGGAAAGGATCTCGCCGTGGGCGCGCGGCCCCATTAGATAAACCGCTGGGTATTTCATGGTTATTTTCGAGCCCAGGTTTCCATCGACCCACTCCATCGTGGCATCTTCATACGCCATGGCTCGCTTCGTCACAAGGTTATAGACGTTGTTCGACCAATTCTGTATGGTCGTATAACGACAACGCCCACCTTTTTTTACAACGATCTCAACCACCGCCGAATGTAGGGAATCCGAGGAATACACGGGAGCTGTACATCCCTCCACATAGTGGCAATAGGCCCCTTCGTCGATGACGATCAGCGTCCGCTCGAATTGACCAACATTCTTAGCATTTATCCGAAAATAGGCTTGAAGGGGCATCTCCACATGAACACCGGGGGGTACATAGATGAAACTCCCACCAGACCAAACGGCCGTATTCAATGCGGCGAATTTATTGTCGTTATGGGGGATAATGGTGGAGAAATATTCCTTGACGAATTCAGGGTGCTGAGCCAGACCATCGTCCATGCCCAGGAAAAGTACGCCCTGATCCTCAAGTTCTTTCTTCATCTTATGGTAGACAACTTCAGACTCATATTGGGCAGCTACACCAGCAAGAAACTTCTGCTCAGCTTCGGGAATCCCCAGCTTATTGAAAGTGTCTTTGATATATGGCGGGATATCTTCCCAATCATCGCCCTGTCGTTCGGAGGGCTTGATGTAATAGTAAATATTTTCGAAATCGATATCGGAGAGATCAGCTCCCCACTCTGGCATTGGTCGTTCGAGAAAATGCGCGTACGCTCTCAGACGGTACTCGAGCATCCATTCAGGCTCGCCCTTCGAGGCAGAAATGTAGCGGACTAACTCCTCGTTAAGTCCTCTTTCCGCCTTGAATATATAATCCTCAGTGTCAGAGAATCCATACTTTGCGGCGTATTCAACATTTACGCCGGAAACTACTTCTTTCTCGGTAAACTCTCTCTCTGCCGCAGTACCCATAGAATCAGGCCTCCTCGTTAGTTTTGTGCTTCTCACGCAGCCAGTCGTAGCCATTTTCCTCTAACTCAAGGGCCAGTTCCGGACCACCGTGCTCAACAATTCGTCCGTCGAGCATTACGTGCACATGGTCAGGCTGAATGTAGTTAAGGATTCGTTGATAATGGGTGATTACGAGCATACCCATTCCAATGGCTTCATTAAGTGCAAGGGCACCTTCAGAAACGATCCTTAACGCATCAATATCCAGACCTGAATCTGTCTCGTCAAGAATCGCTATCTTGGGCTCAAGCGTCGCCATCTGCAGAATCTCCGCACGCTTTTTCTCACCTCCTGAGAATCCGTCATTCAGATAACGGCCCGCGAAGCGGTGATCGACATTCAACATATCCATTTTTTCTTTTAGCAGAACACGAAAGGCTGGAATGGGGATTCCCTTGTCCTCATGATCATCAGCCCGACGGCGCGCGTTGATCGACTGGCGCAGGAAGTTGGCTACTGTAACCCCGGGCACCGCCACAGGATATTGAAACGCCAAAAACAAACCTGCTCTGGAACGCTCGTCTGCCGCCATGTCAAGAAGGTCAAGGCCGTCAAAGATAGCTTCTCCAGCCGTAGGTTTGTAAGACGGATGCCCCGCTAGCGAATAGGCCAGGGTGCTTTTACCAGACCCATTAGGGCCCATCAGGGCGTGAACTTCACCCTGCCTAACCAGTAAATCGATCCCCTTTAGAATCGGCTGGTCTTCTACAGAAACATGTAAATTCTTAATCTCTAGTGCAGCGTTCATTCGCTCCAATATCTCCCTATATATCCCAATGTGATTCCGGGGTAACGTAAAGCAGTTTTTATACCGAAATTTATACAACTTCGAGCAATCGAATAGTTAGGATTTTATTCGTCTATACTCGAGCTAAAACGACGCTCGGAGTATATCACAGCCACCTAGGCGCGTCAATATTTATTAATAATATGATAAAAATATGATCTTTGACAATCCCACCTCTGCATGTTACAATCGCCGCGAATTGCGAAGAGAAATTTTAACGTGAAATACGGATCGGACAACAGCAAGCTCAGCACCCGGGAAGTCATCCTGGACGCAATAAAACAGTCGAACGAGGCTACTGTTGAGAGTCTCGCCGTAGCGGCTGATGTTTCACCGGTTACAGTACGACACCACCTTAATTCTCTCCAAGCAGAGAGTTTGCTGCAGACGCGAAGCGTTCGAAGAAAAGTAGGTCGGCCCTATTACGTCTATAGTCTCAGCGACAAGGGTCACGAACTTTTTCCCCAGCGATATATGAGCCTCAGCAGCAGGCTGCTGGATGAGCTCAAAGCAAGATTCCCCTCAGGAACTGTTGACGAGTTATTCAACGGCGTTGTGCACCAGATCGTCGAAGACAACCGAAAAGATTTTGAAGGTCTGTCGGTCGAACGCAGGCTAGATTTTCTCGTCAAACTGCTGGCTGAGGAAGGATTCCTAGCTTCCTGGGAGTTGTCAGGAGGCAAATATGTTCTGACAGAGTACAGCTGCCCCTACTTCTCCGTTGGTCAGAGGCATGACGAGGTTTGCACCCTAGATCGCCAGCTTGTTCAGATCATCCTCGATACCGAAGTTGAGCAGGAAAGCTGTATGTTGCATGGTGATTCTCAATGTCAATTCACTTTTAGCATGCCAGTTGTCGCTAGCTGAAATATAGATATCTTCCACTAGACAATGGCTGTCGAGGTGCTCATATGATAGCAAGCAAAGAAGAAGAAATCCGCGAATCGCTTCGAAATGTGATTGACCCAGAGATCGGGCTAAACGTGGTTGAGCTTGGTCTGATTCGCGACCTCGAAGTCGTCAACAACCAGGCTAAGGTTACGATGATCCTTACTACCCCGTTCTGCCCTTATGGACCAGCGATGATCGAACAGGTTCGCCAGGCAGCACTCGATGTCGCCGGCGGCGATGTGACGGTTGAACTAGGCAGCGAGCTCTGGGATCCTTCGATGATGGAAGAAGGCGCCGGCGGTGACTGGGGTTTATTCTAAGCACTTACTACTGTGCCGATCACATTGAGCCCTCTCCTGGAGGGCTTTTTTGTTGGAATCTGAATTAAACGCTATTCCCTTCGATAGACACAACGATGGAACCGTCCAATTACCGAAAAAAGGTAAATCTCTACGACCTGAGCTACGATAGCCTGAAGAGCATGCTCTCATCATGGGGCTATAGTCACTTCTTCGCCGACAAAATCTGGCACTATCTTTATGTCAAGAGAATAGGATCTCTGGATCAGATTGATGATCTCCGGGAAGATATTCTCGTTACGCTAAAGGAAGAAACACGGCTCGAGACGCCTAACCTGGTATCTGTACAGCAAAGTGCTGACGGACTGACTACAAAGTATCTTCTAGCTCTGGCAGACAACGAGCAGATCGAGTGCGTCTTGATGCAATATGATGGACGGTCGACAGCATGTATCAGCAGCCAGGTAGGCTGCGCCATGGGATGCGTCTTCTGCGCAACAGGACAAATGGGTTTCGGCCGCAATTTGAGCAGTGGAGAGATTGTTTCGCAGGTAGTATACCTGCTGCGGCGGGGGGATGAGCAAGGTGAGACGATACGAAACATCGTCTTCATGGGGATGGGTGAACCACTCCATAATTACTCGGCGACAATGGGGGCAATTGAGACCTTGACAGATGATCGTGGTCTAGCTTTTGGTCCGCGATATGTGACCGTTAGCACTATTGGGCTACCAACCGCAATCAGGCGGCTTGCTGACGAACGATTGAGAGTCAATTTAGCCGTGAGTTTACATGCGGCGACTGAGAATGAACGCCGGGCTTTGGTGCCTATCACTTCTCGTTGGACATTAGGCGAGGTACTGAGTGCTTGTAAGGAGTATTCTGAGAAAAGCAGACGACGAATTTTCTTTGAATGGGCATTGATTGCGGGGATAAATGATTCAACTGATCAGGCGAAGGCGCTCGGCCGACTGCTTCAGGGCATGAACAGCCATGTGAACCTCATCCCAGTCAATCCAACAAAGGGATACAAAGCTCTGCCGAGCGACGATGAAACCGCCAGAATGTTTCAGTTTGAACTTTCTAAGTTCAATATTCCAAGCACGGTCCGGCAGAAACGTGGCATAGATATACTTGCAGGTTGTGGTCAGCTGCGGACGGAAGTGGAGCAGCCTAAACCTTCGAACTTCGAGTGCAGAAACTGATTGCTCAGATCTTACGCGCTATAAGCTGGCTGTCGAGATCGTTTGATCAGCGTAATACAACGTCGGTCCAGGCTTCAATCCATGATTCGCGATTCTCATCGATTATATCTGGATCCAGTTGAGCGGGATCTTTGGGGAGCTCAGCCCACTCGATAAAGACCTCAGGCAGCTTGGCACTCAGATTGGCTGGGAAGACGAACATATGCAAGGGAATATCTTCCTGAAATCTGGTGCCCAAAATGAAATCGATGAAGGCCTCGGAAACATCTTGATGTTTGGTCCCTTTCAAAACACCGGCGAATTCAATCTGTCTGAAGCAGGACCCCGATCCTGTCACACTCGCAGTAGGGGCTTCATCAACCGGCGGATCGGCAAAAACAACCTCAGCCGTTGGGCTGCTCGCATAGGAGACCACAATCGGCCGGTCACCCTCGCCCGATGCGCTGAATTGGCTGTAGTATGCCTCTTCCCAGCCATCGACCACAAGCATGTCATTTTCTCGTAGCTCTCGCCAGAAATCGAGATACGTGTAATCTCCCTCTTCTCCAAAACTATCGATAGTGGCCAATAAAAACGCCAAGCCTGGACTCGAGGTAGCGGGATTCTCGACAACCAGCAAGCCGGCATACTCGGCGCTCGTCAGGTCCGTGAGCTGATGCGGGGGTTGGAGGGAATTGGATTCGAACCATTCTTTGTCGTAATTGAGACAAACGTCACCAAAGTCCACAGGAATAAGTCGATAACTCTCATCAAGAATCAGTTCACTAGAAATGTTTTTAAGGTCAACCTTTGAATAGGGTACGAATATATCGGCATCAAGGGCACGGCTTAGGAAGGTGTTATCGACACCGAAGAAGACATCGGCCAGTGGATCATTTCGAGCCAGGATGGCCTGGTTCAGTGCTGCTCCAGTATCACCGGCTGGAAG
>DASRZI010000029.1:0-21361 GCA_035686605.1 Candidatus Zixiibacteriota bacterium | reverse complement strand
TGATAGATATCCCTCGCCAGAAACTGCCCACGAGAATCATCTGCGAGTTTCGAGCAGGTTTCTTGCTTCGATCAGGTCAGTTGTTTCAAATCCTTCGCTAAACCAGGCAAAGACCTTCGCCAGCTCCTCTCTTGCTTCTCGACCCTGCTCTCGGCTTTCCAACAATTGGAATAAATTGACCGATGCCCTCAGCTCAAGGGATTTCGCTTTTTGCTGGCGGGCTATATCAGCAGCTTGACGATAGCAGGTCTCTATCTCGTCTGTCTTTGCTCCTTGATTTGCGAGCAGCTCTCCTCTGAAGCGATGCAACTCGGCGTCGTAAAGCATCTCGCGATTCTTTCTGGAAGCTTCCACAGCCTGCTCCAGGACCTCCTCAGCATCGGTCACCTGACCAGAGCTCCCATATATCCTTGCGATGAGTCCAAGGAAAATGGGAAGACCCAATTCAGCTCCCAGGGCTTGCATCATATCAAGACCCTTGCTCATCTCTCTGATGGTTATCGATCCCTTTCCCAACGTTGCTCTAGCCCAGCCCCGTATTATCATACCCGCAGCCATTAAGAAAGGAAATCCTGACTCCTTGGACAGCCTCGTCGCTTCCTGAGCATGCATGAGAGCAGCTTCGGGTTCTCTCCATATCGCATAAAAGACGGCCACCATACTATGGACAAAAGCAAGACTATATTCATGGTCGCAATCCCTTCCAAGCTCGACGGCCAAGAAACACTTTTCGCGGGCTTCCATTGGATATCCAAGAAAACTAAGAGCGAATGCGGAGTAGATAAGGCAAGTCACACCCGGATTCTGACCATAGAGATAGGTCAGTGGCTGGTGTCGTTCGGGATGGAATCGATCTACAGCCTGGTCCAGATGCTCGCGGGCGGCGCTGAATTCTCCAAGATGAACCAGGGTAATCCCCAGCGTCCAGTCGCCAACGAGCAGCAATTCGGGATCTGCAACGGATTGGGCGAGTTCAAAAATCTGACTCGCTAGTTGATGAGCCGTTCCGAAATTGGCGCGCACCAGGTAGAAACTCCACAAGCCCCAAAGAGCTGTAACTAACTGGGAAGGATCATCAATCAACTGGCAAAGCTCCCTGGCCCGCTCAAAGATCTGTTCCACCTCCGGAACAGAATAACCTCTTGTGGCCACCATGGGTGCCGCAAGAGCGATAGTCAGGGCAAGCTCCCTCTGATTTCGAGCCGGAGTGTCAGATAAGGATTGCAGTAACTCTAAACCCTTCATTAAATGGGCGATTGCCTCCCCATTATCTGAAAGACGTTTGGATCCTTCACCTGCCAGCAGTAGGTATTCCACCGCCTTTTCTATATCACCGGCTACCTCGAAATGCCTGGCCAAGCGTACGGCGATCTCGTCACTCTGGTTCCCATACATCACCTCCAGCTCTCGTCCTACCAAATCGTGATAGCGCGCCTTTTCCGTTTCATCCAGTGAGTTGTAAACGTACATCTGGAACAGCTGGTGCCGAAATCGATATCTCGAAACTCTTTGATCATTAACTCTCACGATCCCCAATGCCTCGACAAGTTTATATCGGCGGGCTAAATCGAGACTCAGTTGGCTGATAATATCTCCTTCGCCAATCTCTCTGATTCTCGCTACGACCTGGGCACTGAATTCTTCTCCCTCCACGCTGGCGATCCGCAGGATCTCCTCTTGAGCTGGCGACAATTGGGCGAGCCGGCTGGCTATCACTGCCTCAACTCTCGCTGGAAGAGACCCCCATTCAATGGCCTGTCCTTCGATCCATATGCCGGCTCGGTCTTTTCTTATTTCTCCTTTTGATTGCATCTGCCTCAGCAGCTCTACAGTAAAAAGGGGATGACCTCTGGTCCTCTGATATATGGCGCCTCGAAACTCCTCGCTCAATTGGTTCGGCTCGGAATCCAGCAAGGCTTCGACGAAGGATCGCCCATCCGCCTCGTTAGTTCGGTCCAAATCAATCTCGATTTCACCGAAAGTGCGTTTGAACTCAGAAAGGACGCTGCCCAGGGGGTTTTCTTGGCCAACAGATCCTCGGATGGCTTCGAGTGGCCGATAGCTCGCCACCACTAGAATGGAGTGGCCCTGAACTCGTCGTCCCAGATGGAAGAGGAGACTCGATGATCCTGGGTCTGCCCACTGCAAATCGTCAAGTATGACAACCAAGGGATTACTCCCAGAAATACGCTGCAGCAATCTCGTGTATTGTTCGAACAGGTCCTTTTGGATGTCTGAATGCTGGATATGTACTGGTGCGGGCTTCTCCTGGCTAGACCCAACCCTCTTCTTTAACTGGTCAAACCACCCCTCCCCTTCTTGGCTAAAGGGTTCGAGGCGAGAAAGGAGAGAGCTCCCAGAGAAGAAAGTACCAATAAGATCGGGGCCTTCCTCAACCAAGGCTCTGACCGATTCAGGTATCAACTCCCACAAGCGTCCTGCCCCTTCCATGCTTATCCATCCCCTGGATACATGGCTTCCGAGGTCACCCGTTAGAAGGGTTAAAGTGTCGCGAAACGGCAAATACGAATCCCCCAACCCTGTGAGCGCTTCTCCCGTACCCCATAAAACTATGGAATCATCTTTTTTTCGTAGGGTTCTTCTACTAAATTCTTTCAGGAGGGTGGTCTTCCCCCTGCCGGCATCTCCTTTAATGATGATAACCCGGCCTTGACCGCTTTGGGCAAGCTCAAAGCTATGCTCCATTCTCAATAATTCTTTTTCCCGCCCCACAAAAACTTGCTGCATGACATCAGGAAACTCATTCCTGTCGAATGGGAAAGGTGGAGCAGGACGAGTCTTTATTGGATCAGACGGGAACTCGTCCACATCGTTGACGAGATGGCCGTCATCTGTGTGCCCGGCGGCGATCAAATCATGAATTCGCTGGGTCTCGTATGACGGTTCCACCGCCAACTGCTCGTCAAGGGCTAGTTGGCAGCGATGGTAAGCCATAAGCGCGCTCGAAACATCGCCCAGTTGGTTATGGGCGATCATCAATGCCCGGTAGGCCACCTCTGGCAGGTGCCCCAGACCGATCCACTTTTCAGCCCAGTCAATAGTCTCGCGCCAGCGTCCCTCATCCACCAACTGGGTCAATAGGAGCTCCATTCGGCTTTCAAAAGCTGATTGGATGCGGTCTCTTTCAAGCACAATCCAATCATCATAGAAACCAGGTAGCAGATCCCCTTCATAAGCACTCAGAATTTTTTCCAGTTCGTTGGCCGGCATTTCCATTGGAGCCGAACGATCGAAGCTGTCCACGTCCAGCCAGTAATCGGTTTCTGTATTAAAGGCCAAGTCGATCCTATCAGACAGCAAGTAGTCGTCACCGATCGCCTTTCGCAATTGCCAGATGGCATAGCGGAGCCGGGATCTTGCCTTATTTTCCTCCAGGTCTGGCCATAGTAGTCCGGCAAGCATCTCACGCCTGTGCCGCTTGTCACGGTGAATTAGAAGATAGGCCAGCAAAGATTGAGCCTGACGAGACGGCAGCCCGACCGGGACGCCATCGACTGTCATTTTGAAATGACCCAAGAGGTAGATTCCTAGCATGCCCGTCTGATTTTTCAGCCTTACTTGGAACTCAGAGAAGGCCAAAGAGCTGGCTTCGAATCCTATGCAACTTTGTTCATTATACCATCGACATCACTGATCGTTCTTCACGGGTAGCGACGCCAAGTTCGGGCATTGGTCTTGGGGTTGAAAATCGCATATCCACCAAAGATACGTAGCCCATATCAAGCACCTAGTAAAGGCGATTACATTTGGCTATTGGATTCCAACGCTGGCTAAACGCTGACAAACGCTTGCTCCGTATCCTTACTGCATAAGTCATGATGGATTCGCAAAGAACATCCTTTCAGATTGACTACACCAGCGAATCAAAGTGGAATTAACAGATGAGTTTTGAGGAGGTAGGACATGAATGGTTTCGTTCCCTGGAATAGCCAATCACTTTCAGAGTGGAGTAGAAAGCATGCACATGGGAAATTTGTTGATTTGAACGGTCGTTCAACCCATTACGTTAAACGGGGAGCGGGTGAACCCCTGATCCTCATTCACGGCTTCAACATGGATGTGAACACCTGGATCAACAATATCGATGCCCTTGCTGAGAGCCACAAGGTATACGGTATCGACTTGTGGGGACTAGGGTTCAGCGCTCGCGATTCTGTTGATCCAAGTTTTGAACTCTATACGGAACAGCTGTTGAGTTTCATGGATACACTTGATATTCAGAAGGCGACTTTGGTCGGCCACTCGATGGGAGGCGGAACCGCGATATCCTTCGCCGTCCGTTATCCGGAGCGAGTTGATCGATTGGTCCTGGTCGATTCGACTGGCATCCCTAATCCACTGCCACTGCGTTCGAAATTCTTCACCCTTCCAGGCGTCGGCGAATTTCTGATGAGCATCAACAACAACTACTTTCGAAGAAAAAATCTGAGGGATATTTGGTTCTACGAAAAGGATCGAATCACCGACCAGGTCTTCGATAAAATCACGCAATTTCAGAAGATTGAAGGTTCGACCGAGATACTATTGGAGATCCTGCGAGAGGATTTCTTCCACACTCTGAGCGACGAGATCTCTCAGCTAAACCAACTTGACCTTCCAATACTGGTTATCTGGGGAAGACATGACGCCTCCATTCCCCTCGAGATTGGGGAAGAGATGCACCGGCTGCTCGAAGGCTCGCGATTTGAAGTTATCGAAAATGGTGATCATATGCCAAATTTTGACAATCCCGAACGATTCAATCGGATTGTCGATGATTTCCTATTGGAACAGCAAGAACCCGCCCGATTATCTATTCCGGATCGAGATCCAGGGCCTCGGCAAGTCGGTCAAGGGCAGCCGTTTCCTGCTCGCTGACTCGCGTCGCGCCAATGCCCAGGAATCCACCTTCCTTCGACGATTCGGCTGTTACCTGCGCTATTGCCAGGAGGTAGCGGGCATAGTTTTCTGACTCTTCAGGTGATTTCTCCTGTACGACCTTTACGGCTCGCTGGCATTCGGCGATGAGGATTTTCATCGCTCCATCGGCACCCTGGTCTTTGGGCAGGTCTGGTGTCTTAACCTTGTGGCCTGAGCTGCTGGCGGCGCCGATAGCCCGGATCAGTTCCACCTTTGATTTCTGTCCAGTCTCAAGGATGGCCCTAGCGATGGCAGCAGATTCTTTCATCGCTCCAAAGAACGCGGGATCCGCTACCACAATTGTCATTCCAGCGATGGCCGGCCCGCTGGCGACCAGCTCCCATTCCTCAGCTGTGTAATCTTCTTGTGTGCTCACTTATAATTCTCCTAACGACTCCGAAGATCCTTCTTCGGTAATAGCTTCCTTTTCGGTGAAGCCGGCCAGTATATCACCATGGTCACATCTGAAGACAGATTAAGCTCACTCCGGTAAAGGCAGCTGACCAGCCAGAGTCAGGCTATTGGACAATTGAACTTTACACCGCCGATCCACGACCGGAGGTCTTCTTGCGCTCCAATCTCGAAAACCGGCAAGACCGCGGCAATCTCTTCAATCGGATTAGATCAATCCTTCAGAGTGCAGCTTGTTGACGACGCCCACCGAAGATTTCCACCTGTCCATGGTGTAAATGTGCAGGCCCGGAACGCCAGCAGCAATCAATTCGGCGCATTGTTGGTAGGCGAAATCGATGCCGAAAGCAAGCAATGCCTCCACATCCCCATCTGGTAGAGCATCGATCCCCGCACTTAGCTCGTCCGTTATTGTCGCCCCGCACAGACCAGCCAATATGCCCATCATTTTGACGCTGTAAACAGGCATGATACCCGGCAAGATAGGAACCGTAATTCCTGCAGCCTTACAGTTGTCGACATAGTCAAAAAAGAAGCTGTTATCATAGCAATAGTTGGTGATGATAAACTCCGCCCCTTGATCAACCTTCAACTTCAGGTATTCCAGGTCCTTCTCTCTGCTTAAAGCTTCGATATGCCCTTCGGGATAACCGGCAACTCCGAGGCAGAAATCGTATCGAGGCCGAACAAAGGATACCAGGTCCGAAGCATGCTGCAGGCTCTCTGGATGAGGTTCGTATCCTTCTTCCCTGGGCTCATCGCCCCTGACTGCCAGCACGGTCTCAACGCCAAGCTCGTGGTAATCATCCAGCACATCAACGATCTCATCAGGGGCCAGACCGTAGCAGGCAAAATAGGCTATGACCTCCAAGCCTTTTTCGTATTTCAGCGTCTTGATCAGCTGTCGAGAACCCTCACGTGTCGATCCGCCTGCGCCGAAAGTTACAGAGACGAAATCCGGATTCAAATCGACGAGCTTGTCTATTGTATTTTCTAAATTGGCTGCCGCTTTTTCGGTCCGGGCAGGAAATAGCTCAAAAGATATTGTTGGTTTTGTCTGTCGGGTCCAAAGTTCGGTTATCTTCATGTTCTTAACTCCTTTCTCCCATTCAAGGACGCAGCCAATGGTGCCGCCATCCTGACACTGATGATTCCCGGAAGGCTAATCGGGATGGTCGGACTCACTTTATCTATCCTGGATCCCTAAAGCTGCAACATTTGCTATCCATAATATTGGCTATCGAATTCCACGTCATCGTACCATTTATTGATAGTAAAGGTAAGATGATTTGTCCTGTTATTCAGTGACTTTGATCGATCCTCCACCTGGATTAAATCAGTCAGCCCTGATAGCATACGGTCAGCACTTATTGTTGTACGTTGCCGGAACATTGCTAGGAGTGAAGATGGCCTCTCGTGAACTTGCGAATCTACCTCGATGGGATCTCAGCAATATCTATCCAGGGTTGGAATCAGAAACCCTGGCTCTTGATCGGCAGAAACTTGATGACCAGCTCACCGACCTGGAAACTTTCGCATCCGCCAACCAGATCTCAGCTGATGGCCATCTGCATGAAGATCCGGTCAAGGCTGCCCAAATCATTGGAGCAGTGCTAGATCGTCTTAACGCGGCTGGCGGCCTCTATGAGACTCTGGAAAACTATTTGTACGGTTTCGTTGCTACCGATTCTTACAATAAGGAAGCGACCCGGCTGACATCCCTGCTCGATCCGCAAAGTGTGCGTCTCGAGAAAATAGAAAAACGCTTCCAAGGCTGGATCGGAGCGTTGGCAAGAGAGAGCGGTTTTCTCGATGAGGTGATCTTGCTGAATAAGACGACCGCCGCTCATTCCTTCTACCTCAAAGAAACAGCGCAGCTAAGTCGATTCCTCATGTCCGATGCCGAGGAGGAGTTAGCAGCCGATCTCTCCCTGAGTGGAGCCAATGCCTGGACGAAGCTGCATGGAGTCATCATATCTCAGTTGAAGGCGGATATGGAACTCGAAGGCGAAGTGAAAGAATTACCTCTGTCGCTGCTGAGTACCTACATATCGGATCCCGATGAGAGTACTCGTGAACGTGCTCTAAAAGCACAGGAGCAAGCCCTCGCAAGCGCGCGCGAGCCCTTAGCCGCCTGCTTAAATGGTTTAAAAGGCAGCGTGGGAACGTTAAACGATCGTCGAGGCCGTACGGATGCCCTGCATGATTCATTGGATAAATCTCGCATCGATCGCCAGGTCTTGGAGACCATGCTGGAAGCAATGGAATCAGCCTTTCCCCTTTTGCGCCGCTATCTGAAAGCCAAGGCTAGGCTTCTTGGAAAAGACCGGTTGGAACAATGGGATTTTCCTGCGCCCGTTGGCGACACCGACCGCCTTTACGAATGGGATGAAGCCAAAGAGCTGATCTTAAGCAGCTTCGCAACGTATTCACCAGGCTTGGCAGCCCTGGCATCCAAGGCCTTCGATCGAGGCTGGATCGACGCTGAACCGAGAGATGGTAAACAGGTCGGCGGATTCTGCATGCGACTGCCCGCGGCCAAGGAATCACGGATTTTGTTCAACTATGATGGAAGACTGGGGCGAGTGGCGACGCTGGCCCACGAATTGGGACACGCCTACCACAACGAATGTCTGCGCGGAAAAACGACTTACCAGGCTGTACTGCCGATGACACTGGCGGAAACCGCTTCGATTTTCTGCGAAAGCATCGTCACCGACGCCATCCTGGAAGGGGCAAGCGGGCCAAACGAAGAGCTGGTCACCCTGGAATCATTCTTACGGTCGGCGTCTGTCTTGACCTTATATGTATATTCGCGATATCAATTCGAACTGGAAATCTTTGACCAGCGAAAAAAGGCGGAACTCTCGGCCGACGACTTCTGCCAGCTCACCAGCCAGGTTTATCGACAGACCCTTGGCGATGCGATAGCTGAAGGTGATATCAGGCCCTATGATTGGGCCATACTGCCCCACTACTATCTGGCCGACCTCTCCTTCTATAACTATCCCTACACCTTTGGTTTCTTGTTTAGCCTCGGGCTTTACCAGCTGTACCAACAAGGTCGACCTGGTTTCCACAAGGAGTACGACCAGCTGCTGGCCGAATCCGGGATGGCCCCGGCTTTTGAACTTGGCCAACGCATGGGCATTGATATCCGCCAACCTGATTTTTGGGCCGGCGGTTACCAAATCGTCCGAAAGCGAGTCGAAAGATTTGAGGAATTGGTCAGCGACAGCGTGCCTGTGGTCTGATATATTGCCATATAGACAGTAGTTAATGCCACCGCCATTTCCAACACAATGGCTGACTTTCCTCTTTTCTAACTGTTCAATAAACCTTCACCGATTAGGGGCTTTATCTACTATTTACACTGCGCACATCGTCCCAATGGTTAACAGGAACTGCCGCAATTGTTTATCGATAATCTTCGCGGACCGGATGGAATATATCGATGATTTTACAGTCGGTGAGGGCCAACCCAGAATGAAAAACTTTTGGTGGAATGACGGCCGTGATCCCGGGCTTGAGAACCTGCGTCTCCTCCCCTACCGTCAACTCAAACTCCCCCTCAATGACCAGCGCGATTTGCTCGTGTGGGTGTGAATGTCGTGGGGCAATGGAACCGGACAGGATTTTCCAATTAGCCACCGTCATATTATCCGAATGAACAAATCTTCCTTGGAATCCAATCATTGGCTCGATTTCTTTGAGATCGTCGAATTTGATGAATGTCATCTGTCCTCCACGTTTACCTCATAGAGACTCAACTGCGGATAATAACTCTTATCTCTCTTGGATAAATCTCACCGCCCTGTAACTCTCGTTTCAGTTCTGTGGAACGACACACCGGAATCCGACAGCCAGGTAGTCGGCCTCTGACTTTACCTGGTAGCGATAAGCCGAGCGAAGAAAAGCTGGGCAATATCCCCAGCTCCCACCTCGCAGGATCCTCCAATCCCCTGAGGCCGGTGAATCGCTAATTACTCCGTAGCCGATAGTAGATTCATCATACTCGTCCGCAACCCATTCCCACACGTTGCCAGCCATATCCGTCGCCCCTACCCAGCTCGCGCCTTCTGGGAAACTTCCGACGGGCGACGGGCTTGAGAAACCGTCGTCGCAGGGAGTACACGCCTCCCAGAAATTGCCCTTTTGACAATCGAACTCATCACCCCAGGGGAAGATGTGACCATCACTTCCTCGCGCCGCGTACTCCCACTCTGCTTCGCTGGGTAAACGACCTCCGGCCCAATCGCAATATTCCGCAGCCTGCAGCCAGGGTATACCCGCCGCTGGATAGTCGCTGCCATTGAACTCTAGATCATCCTTAAGTCTTGACGGGCTGCAGGACCCGGACGAGACGCAGATCTCATACTGTGCATTGGTTACCTCAGTCTGATCGATCCAGAAGCCACCCAATATCACATCGTGCTGCGGCGTCTCAAGTTCGAAAGTCTCGGTATTGCACTTTCCGTAGGAATCCGGGTGCTGGTCGCAAAGTGTCCTCGCATAATCAACCTGCTGTTGGTTGCTGCCCATGGACAGCGTACCTGAAGGAACATAGACCATCACCATCTCATCGGCCTGCCTGGTCTTGGAATCGTTTAGAACCGGTTGACTAGGGGTTGCTCCAGGACTATCCGTCTCCACTGGTCCTTCTGCTGCACAAGCTGCCACCAGAGTCAGACAAACGGCTGCCCCCACCGCAACTACTGAAAATCTGAGCCACAAGCGAATCTTCATCGAGTGAGGGGCCTGTAAATCAAGCGGCGACGTCGAGAATGGAATTCGATCTAGCAGAACGATCATCGCATGCCTGTGTTCGTTCATCCAGTGACTAAACTAATCTTCCCGCCATTACGTAGTCTATTTTCGGTCTGGGTCATCTGCCCACGAAACGAGGTCTTCCAGGGATGAGAAGTCAACAAACACTTGCTCCAAATCCTGCCAGACTTTTCGAAGAGATTGAAACTCGGCCGGCGATCGCATCGTCATCTGATACGGATCTTGCGAGAAAATACGCTGAATCCGAAAAGTTTCCCATCGAAAGGCCCCGAACTGGGAATAGAGCGGCAGCTGAGCTAACTGCGCGGCGGTTAAGGCAATGACGCTGTCAAACCCTTGTAGGAATCTCGCAATATTGCCACCGATTAGCTTTCCATCTTGGGATCCCCATGATATGAGAGCTACACCTAGATCGACGCCTATGGAACCGTAGCTGACCTCACTGAAATCTAGAAGTACCATCCGGCCCTTCTCGTCTATCAACACATTGTCGGCAAACAAATCGCGATGGACTATTGTTCGCGGAAAGGCATCCTCCTGGCTAACCAACCGCCTCCATTGCTCGACCAATCGCTGACCACTTACCTTTAATTCGTCGAGATAAGTTTGACCGGTGAGCGCAGCTGCATCTCCTTTTGATCTGCGACCAGAGAGCACGTAGCCAAGCCCGCTCCAGCCCTTCTCAACTTCAGATAATTCTACAATATCGCCTGCATACCGCTCAAAAGTGCAAACAGGAAATCGCTCCGGGTTAGGATAGGAGCTGGCAGTGATTAAATATGCAGCTAGCAATTGACCAGCATGAAAGGCGTCATCGGAACGGATCCTTTCCTCCGGGCTGTTGACGTACGATCTCCCGTTGATAAAGGGAACAATGGACGCAGGCTTCACAACACCGTCAAAGTCTAATTCAACAAATGGGGCTTGGCCTTCGGAATCGGAGTAGGCCTGGAGTGGTTTGAGAACAGCCACATTGACCAATGCTCCTGTTCGATCTCGGACCTTATCAATTGCACCGGCGATGAAATCCATATACCGGATCATGCTCTGTGCTGCTTCGTTCGTCAGGCCCGCTGGTGTGACGTCTGGCGTTTCGTGGATAGTTAGCACCAGGGGGGCGACGAGCTCTTCGGTGGTTATTTTGAAAAGGCTGTCCGATGAACCCTGGATAATGCCCTCGATCGAGGTAATTGCCAAGCCATATGCCTTTTCGATCTTGGAAAGTTGGATTTGGTACTGAGGGGCAGTGATGTCTGTAAAAACAGCCATTGATTTTATCTAAAGATAGCTCGGATACTTAGCCTGCTCACTTCAGCCTCATTCGAAAGTGATAAAGGCAATTATCGAATATCATGAGTTGCGAGTCCAATTATCACATCCGAATCCCTATTCCCGGTGAGAGAATGGGAGCGGTCACCCAAATATGGGTTTCGATAACTGAGGGCTGACCTAAGTCTGCTGCCGGCTCTCGCCGTACTCAATACAGCTGACACGGCAATCACAGCTCGATCCGAGGATCGAGATTACGCGTTAGCTTCCTTGTATAGCAATCGGGATCAGAGATCCCCACCAGAGATGGGCATGCAAATAGTCGCTGGAGTGTTGTCCCGATTACGTGGGCAGCTCGATAGCTTCGAGCGCTGAACGCGTTCGCTTAAGATCGGGCAGTGCCTGGATACGCTCAAACGCAACCAGAGCTCTCTCGTAGTGGTCGTAGGCTTTCTTTTGATCTGCGCGCGCTATTTCCAGTTCTGCTAATTCGCAGTGCGTCCTCCCGATTTGCCACGCGGCGTTGAAGTCACCGAAAAGATCCAAGGCCTGTATAAGGTGGCTTTCAGCTTCATCATGTTCACCCTTAAGCCGATGGACGATTCCTCGGGCTCGCTGGGCAACGGCCTGGTAGGGGCGGTGATCATCACGCTGGGCAAGAGGCTCTAATTTGGAAAGATATCGCTCGGTCTCACCCGCATCACCCATCTGGGCAGCCGTGTCGGTAAGCATCATATAGACGATGTGCTCATGAGCCATTGTGCCGCGCTTGACCGGTTGGCCCGATAACGAAAGGGCCGCTTCTAATTCTTCTTGAACGAGGGCGAACTCGCCCTCAGCCAACAATGGCAGCGTATGTCAGTAAAATTGATTTCGCTGCCAATCATCCGGAAGTCCCGACATTGAGACCATATAGTCAAAGGACTCCTTGGCATAGGCGTCGCTTCGACTGGCATCACCTCGTAGGGCAAAGATACTCGCACTGAGGGCGACGAAGAAACAGGTCTCTCCAATCCGCTCCCGGCTGTAACGGCGTTCAAGATCCCTCCATTTTTCTTCGTTTGCCAGAACATCATCCCATCGATCCAATCTGAACAAGCACTGGGCTCGGATACCAAGGGCGTTGGTTATCTGATCCATGGCCTGGATATTTGTCGCTAGCTCCGCTGCCTCATCGAGGAAAGGCAGCGCCTCTTCGTACTCACCGACGTACATCAACGCCGCCCCGTACCCGCGCAATGTGTCGACCTTCTCGTGGGCATCTTCGAATTCGTCATCTTGACTAATATCCAAACGCTGTTGGGCAACTGCCAGGTGATCGCGCAGCTTGCTGCGACCGTCGAGTACATTGGCTAGCACACCCAGTGCCTGCGAAATAAGCACCATATCATTAAGCTGCTTGGCCATCGCCACCGACGATTCCGCGAATTTTTGAGCTGCTTCCCAATCCGGTGGCTCTTGCACTCGCCAGGCATCAGTCGACATGGCCACCAAAAGATGCACCGTTTCCTCATGTGGTGGTTCCCCCTCCATGGAGAGCAAACTCTCCTGGAGATTGGCCTGAGAATTTTGGCTGATTGCGCTGACTTGTTCGTAGGTTTCGGCGTCCACTGACCATTTGGTCTCAGTAGCAATCTCCACGATCTTGCGGTGCAGTCGAATCGCAATGATGTTGTCACCGTCCTCAACCGATTCCCAAATGCCTAGAGCTTGCTGATAGTAGCCAATGGCCTCTGTAAAATCGCGTACAAGACGGCACACGTCGGCCAGCTCCTCAAGAATCGCCATATGAATCTCGGCATCCTCTTTCGCGTCAATCAAGTTGAGTGCAGTCCGAAGATTCTGCTCGGCAACATCATAGGCGTAGACCGCGACCGCCTGTCCAGCAGCTTGCCGGCAGTACCGGATGGCTTTCTCTCGTTCACCAGCTAGGGTAAAGTGATGGGCGAGCAGTCCATACAGTCCCTCGAGACGATTGGGATACAGCTCCTCCAGAGCCGAACCAACGCGACTATGAAACTCGCGGCGACGCTTGAGCAAAATCGTTTTATATACGGCTTCCTGGGCCATTGGATTTCGAAAGGCGTATTCGACCTCTGGAACCCTGGCTGACTCACGGATCATGTCCAACCGCATTAATGTAGCAACATGCTTATCTAGCTCTGGGCTGTCTTCGTCAACTGCCTGCAGAACCCGTAGGTAAAAATTGCGGCCAATGACGGATGCCAGCTGCAAAGTGGCGCGAGTCGCTTCCTCCAGCCGGTCCATTCGAGATGCGAGCAGCGATTGGAGATTGTCGGGAATGGAGAAGTCAGAGCCATCGCTCTTAGCCGTCCAGTAACCGATCGTCTGACCATCCACCTGTCGATCCTCATGGGTGACGATATTGGTTTCGATCAGCGTACGAACTACCTCTTCAATAAAGAAAGGATTGCCATCGGACTTCTCAAGAACACTTTCGCGCAGCGCATCCGGAATTTCGGCTACCGCCAGCAGCCGGTTGACCAACTCATCACTCTCAGAGAGGGACAGCGGGCGCAGCGACACCTCGGTGTACCGGTGGTGGTATTCATCGTCGGCGAGCATCTTTATCTGCCAGGCCGGTGCACGTCGCTCACCGCGCATAGCGCAGACAAACACGAGCCCGATTTCAGCCGTCAGTGGTAGAAGTTCTTTGATCAAATCAATGGAAGCTGCATCGCTCCAATGCATATCATCAAAGACCAATACGCTAGGGTGATCAGAGAATCGTGCCCTCCACAATTCGTACATCGTCGCAAACAGATCGCGCTTGAAACTGTCGCCTTCCAGCTTACGTCCACCATTGTTCGTATCAAGGCCAAACAATGTCTCTAGCAGCGTTGAAGCTCTCGCCCGGCTTTCTTCTGGTAGATTTTCAGCCAGGGTTGACAACTTCTTCTGTATCACCCTCGGGGCATCGTCAAAACCGATACCGCTCACTTTCCGGATGAGGCGTTGAATCAAGCCGTAGGCCTGGTTTGACTCGTATGACAGGCTGCTGGTTTCATACCAGCCGCTCTCCATTCCAGGCAGCTGGTCATAGATTTGATGAGCTTCGGCGATTAACCGGCTTTTCCCAAGGCCTGCTTCTCCAAGAACACAGACGATCCGGCCGACGCCCTGCTTTAAATCGCTAACAACTCCCTGCAAGGTCTGAAGTTCGACTTCGCGACCAACCAGTTCGGCGTGCAGTCCTTCAATCCCACGGACTCGTCCGGCGGATTCTTTGCGACCAAGTACGCGGTAGGCCAGTACTGCTTCTTCTTTACCCTTAACTTCGATACCGCCGAGTTCTTCAAAGTTAAAGAGCGGCTTAACGATCTTGTAGGTGTCATGGGCGATTTGCACTGTGCCGGGAGTGGCTGTTTGCTCCATCCGCGCTGCCAAATTGATGGCGTCGCCAAGTGCTGTGTACTCCATCCGCAGGTCAGATCCGACGGCACCAACGACCACGAGACCGGTGTTAATGCCAATCCGTACGTCGATATCGATACCCCACTCTAGTCTGATCTGCTCTCGGTACGGCGTGATATTGGAAACAATATCCAGGCTCGCCAACACCGCACGCTGTGGATCATCTTCGTGAGCCAGGGGCGCGCCAAAAAAGGCCAGGATGCCATCACCCATCAGCCTGGCGACGGTGCCTTCATAGGTGTACACAGGTTGAATCATGTGCTCAAAGGCGCCGTTGATGATCTCCGACCACTCTTCGGGATCAAGGGTTTCGGCGGCGGCCGTTGAGCCTTTGACATCACAGAAAAGCATGGTGACGACGCGTCTCTCCCCCTCCATGTCTCCCTTTGACTGGGCGGATTCAAGTTTTCTCATGAGCTCGGCCGGGATGTATTGGGTCAATGGTGATGCGGCTACCGCAGCCTGGCTCATTTCTTGTTTGACAGCCACCTGCTGGGTTCCACCACCATCTTCCTGGAACGCAGCAACACCTTCAGATTCGGCTGCAGTTGACGCTAACGGTACTCCTGTCTCTGGCTGGGGTTGGCCCATGGGGACAGCGCCTTCGCGAAATACCGGTTGGCCAATGGCCGCACTCGTGTCAATATGTTCGTGCGCTCCCAGGGAAAAACCGCAGCCGTCACAGAATTGTGCGTAGCTCAACACGCGTCTGCTGCATCTTGGACAGGTCAGCGTAATTCGAGCGCCACAATTCAGACAAAAATTAGCATCCTCTGCATTGGAGGTCTGACACTTGGGACAGATCATATGAACAATCCTATTCGTTTCACGGTTCAAGCGCCTACTATCGCCAAATGGTACGGCCTGATATTCCCGATCATCTCTTCATGTAATCGATTATGACCACGAGTAATAATGTAAATAAGCCAAAAGCAGCTGCCGCGACAGCTGTGCTGATCAATATCTCTTTGGCGGCGCTCCAAGGTCCATCAGGCAACGTGCCATCATAGTGAGCGTACATATTGAACACAAATATATAGGAGGCAACTCCGATTGGGGGAAGGGGCAGAAAGTAGCGAACGTGGTCGTAAACCTGGACCCTGAAGAAATACAGGACAATCCCAGTAAGCAGGATCAAGAAACCTGCTACGGCGATCGCCAACATATTTACCTTTAAGACATCTTCATTCATGAAAAACTATCCTGGTTTGTGCAACCGTATCGATAAAGACTTTTGTGCAGATCAACATCTGCTGATAATTCCGCCGAGAAACTCAAGCCGAATTCGCCTGAGTTTTCCTTTGCTCGACCTTCTTAAAGTCTGACCCTATTTGGGTCAGACAATTGTCCAGAGTGCTGTATATGAACAATACTCCGGCCCATTAAGCCGATTGGACGGCAAATCAATTCTCTTTGACTGGTATGGGTGCTGAGGTCTGTGCAGTACTACGTTATGCGCCCGACGCTAGTATATAGCTCATGTCGCTGTATTGACAACTACTCGAGTTGCTCAGTTTCCCATGAAGCGATTGATCTTCTCATAAGCCATGATCCTATTGATTCTTCCATCATCGCCAGTTTCCTAATTCGAACACCACTGTAATAATTGCTTCCATAGGCTGCTCAGCCAAACGCCTGGCAGGCTCGATAAGAGAGCTTCACCCCAGCCTACTGAATCCTGCTGCGGGTACAAATTGACCACTGAAAAGGTTCAACCGACGAGTTCAACCGCCCGTTCGATGCTTGTGAAGGTTTATTTGCGGTTACCGTGGTCAGATCGCACAAACGCATCTAGGGTAGCAGTTCGTTCTGTATCATGACCTCGATAAGTCCTTTCAGTTCCAAGAGCGCTTCCAGTCGTTTTTCTTCCCCCTGATGAGCCCATTGTACTCTCTCTCGTAACTCGTTTTTACTCGCTGGATCAGGCAGTTCCAAGATCTTGAAAAGGGCATCTGCACAATGATAACGATGAAGCATTTTCTGCTCTCCCGGGTTGCTTTGAAGGAACGCCCACAGCACCAGGGCCGACCCTTGTACCGTGCCTATCCGTCCTATCGCGCGCCATATTGCGAAATAGGGGTCCAGCCTATTCCCTCGAATGCGCTCGATTAACTCTGCTTCACTAAATCCTAGCATCGATTCGGCTGCTTGACGCGCTTCGTACTCGTAGCGGTCTTTCCAATGCATCCTATCTAGCTCTTGTCTATGTTTCTTTGTCATGAGCAACTGGCCTAGGAACGATCCGGCTGCCAACTATTCGGCTTATAGCATCTCGTTGCGAAGAACTCATTAGGCGCTTCACATTACTTGCGCAAATAACACTCCTCCAGAGGTAAGACGCGTTTTCAGAGGTCCACTGCGCTTGATTAATGCCTATGCAAGAGCTCTTATGCGGTTGTTCCTGGCATTGTGTTCCAGTTCGGCAAGCCCCAGAACTTCCATAACTGGAGGGACATAGTTTGCAAACCGCCCTCGAAAACCTTTCTTCAGACCGTACCAACCACCAACCGGGTTTTCCGGCGAACGAGCCCATGCTTCTACGGTCCCTTCATCTGCCAGCTTCTGCTCATCCTTGCTTCCTAGCGGCATCCAATCGCCGTACTCAACAAGCATCGCATGAAGGTCATCGAGGCAGCGCAGCTGGTAGCTTAGTATTGTCGTTCCGACCTGGCATACCAGAGCCGGAGGGTCCATCTCATCGTCCCTGTAGACCTGATATTCGGACTTCCCGGGAGGAGTCTTGAGTATCCAGGGCTGTTCTTTCGTACCGTTACCTTCTACAACATTGCCAGTCATTCTATTCCTCCTCGATGGGTTTGTTACTTTCTATCCTACCACATCTTGTCAGTGTGTATGATTACACCTGGCAATTGGATCGAGATCTCTGTACAACCGACGGAGCTTACAGTTTGAAAAATGCGAAGGCTGAAAGAAACACAATCACATTCCAGGTTGGATTAGTGCCGATTATTAGGTTCGACCAATATTCTTGACCTGCTCCAAGTACCTCACGACCCTTTTTTCTAAATCATCCGGATAATCGTATCCTAGCTGAATGGCGACTTCTTTGGCTACGTTTCGAAACACATCAACGCTCTCAAAGAGCGCAGTCCAGTTGTCCTCCAAGTCAGCTCCGGCATAGGTGCTCTCAAGGCGTCGCCAGGTACCAGGATCTAGTCGGTTTCTTAATCCCTTGCCCAGCACTCCTGGTTTTACCTTCCATCCACTATCGATCTCCATATACCATACCAGCATGCGGCGCAGGTAAAGGATCTTCATAACATAGTCCAGACTGTATTTGGCGGGCATCAGTTCGTCACGCCACAGCATCTTGGCGACATAGGTCGTTTCGTGAAAGAATTCTTCGACGGTGGTTTCGTAGGCTTGCCGATCCGGCGGAGATGGAATGTAGGCCTGGTAGGAAGGTGGCTTCAAATCAGCCGCCAGCCCATCCTTGTCCAACAGAACGAGATATCCGGCGTCCAGCTCATCAGGCAGATTTGGATCTGAGCCGATCATCTCCAGGATCTCAACCGGCCAAAGAGTAAAATCGATCTTTAATCCATCTTCATATTGGGTGATGTATGCAAACCTGTCGTGACCATAATCAGGTTTCATAGGATCCCGGTACAGAACCAGCACCTTGCCAAACTCCTCCAGCCAGCTTCTGTCCTCGTAGTATGGCCTTACTGCCGTCGCAACCACGATGACGTCGTAGTCCGAAAACGGATCAAGGGAGGCATCTGGGATGGCCCGTGTACTGGTCAGGATCATTACCCTGACGGACGGGCGACTGCTGCCCCAATTCACTAGCTTCTGGAGGATTGGATCTCGTTCACTGCTCATTTGTCTAAGCTCTCCCATGGCAATGGGATATTTCAATTGCCGTGCTTTCCTATATACCTAACACAACACATACAGCCAGCTAGAGCTCTCACGGTCTCAGAATGCACCTGTTCCTCCGCCTATAAATATCAGTGGATATCGCATCAAAAGCCCGGATCGCCTGGACGTCAAGGCGTTCTGACGCAGCGGAAACCCTGATTGTAGTACTGAGCATCTAGGTTGTACCAGGTGCGGTCGGAGGAGCTCAATAATTGACCGGATTCACTCCATGATCCCCCGCGGAATACATACTCATTTCCCCTAGTTTCTCCCGTAGGGTTTCTCTCAGGGGAGTTCTGGTAGTAATCCTCCAAGAATAGATCAGGGGCCCATTCCCAGACGTTTCCCGCCATATCCAACGCCCCGTACGGGCTAGCCCCTAGCGGAAAGCTTCCCACCGGAACTGTCTGCCCACCACACTCTTTGTATTGCGCATGGTCGCAATCTATGCCCTCACCCCAAGGATATGTTCGCTCGTCGGTACCGCGAGCAGCTTTTTCCCATTCCGCCTCAGTGGGCAGCCGTTTGCCAGCCCACCTGCAATATATCCTGGCCATTTCTTTATTAACGTTGATAACCGGATGATCATGCGAGTTAGGATTATCGAAGTACTCGGTCCTCTCAATTTCCAGGCATCCGCCCGCTTCCTTACACGCCCGGTACAGATCGTTGGTAACCTCGAGCTTGTCAATGTAATAAGCAGCCAGGAAGACGGTATGCGCTGGTTGTTCTCGTGAGTACTCTGCGTCGTCGCGTCCTATGATGAACTCTCCTGCAGGAACGCCGACCATCTCTGCACCATCTATGGGGCTCACCCATACCTGACCTGGTTCGTCGATTGGCGACGGCGGTGGTACGGGCGACGGCGTTGCACTTGGGGGCGGCGTCTCGGTAGGTTTAAGGAAGAGTGCCGTCGGAGATGGTATCAGAATTGGATCTGGAGTTTGAGTGGGCGTATTTGTGAGCTCCGGCGTTGGATCTTCCTTCTGGATCTCGACCGTTGGAGCGAGACTGGGTGTTGAGGTAGGTTCGGTAATCTGATCACCTGCATCCGGTGAACAACTTGAAAGAGCTAGCCCTGGCAAGATACGTACAAAAAAGACGATCAAAAGCTGGCAACTTTTGATGACACAAGGATTCGCTGTCATGCTGATACCCACGAGCAACTATGAGCAAGAAATGACCAGAAATCATTCAACAAGAGTCTGATAAGACAGGGGAGATCCGACCAAGATTTCCGTTTCCTCAAATATTCTTATCTTATGCGATGCGGTCCGGATACTTAATCGCTCACGACCAGAGCGATGATCTGATCCATGTTCAAATTGCGACCATCTTGCCAGTATTCCTCAAAAGCTGGCTCCCCAACCAACTTGGCGATCGCCGTTTTCTCATTTTCGTACTCCGGTTTTTCAGCGGCCGTCATTGGGGCATCGTAGCTTTCACGGATTGCTCCGGCAGCTCCAAGCAATGTAACCGCATAACCAAGTCGGGTCGCATGGTTATCAGCATCGCCGGCACTTTCCGGTCCGGAAACTACACGAGCCCGTATGATAAGTGCCAGGCATTCCAAAGACCTTGCCACAGCGCCGTAATTACCAATATCTCGCCATATTGGCGCAGCCTGCTCATAGAACTCTTCTGCTTCGTCCAGTTCGCCCGACATTCGGGCTATTTCGGCCAACATCCCTCGGGGTGCATTCGCAAGTTGATTGTCTCCGACCTCTGTCCACAGTTCCAGGGAAAGAGAAGCATGACGCTTTGCTTGTTCCATCTCACCCATATACGTGAAGGTGAATGAAGCGATATAGTGTCCCAATGCCTGTCCCCATAGCTCGTCGCCATTGCGGAATAGATCCATCCCTGATCCCCATTCCGACCATCGTTGATCGACTTCCTCTGGCGTATCTGGTATGGCAATGGCGGTCACCAGGGATATCGCTTCTATCCAGCGATTTCCAGTCTCTTTGGCTAAAAGGAGAGACTCGTTCCGCATTTCTATCGCCTGCTTAAGATCACCTAAAGTCCGGCTGGCAGGGCTTGCCAATCCAAGCGCCCAGCACAGGACCTGGCGATCATCAATATCACGCGCCAATTCTGCTCCAATGAGTGCATAGTCAAGAGTCTGGACGTTGCGCCCGATAGCATAAGAAACTGTGCTTGCGCTGACATATGCCGCAGCCAACAAACTTCGGTTTTCTGAAGGGACTTCGGTTCCAGCATAGTCAGCACAAGACTCCGCTTTTTCAAGCACAGTCTCGATAAAACGCAAAGCTTCAGCTGCCGGCAGGTACTGGTTCAGACGCGGAGACCGGTAGGCAGCCAAACTCAATGCAGCCCCCAGGTCCGACTCCAAGGCCCAGGCCCGGGCAGCACGAATATTGTCTCCTTCGATGCCAAGTTGTCTGACTAGCTCCGTTGGTCGCAGCTCCAGCAGCGCCAGCCATGCGCGCAGATTTTGATCAACATAATAGGCCAGGTGCCGATCCCGAGCAGCTACTGCTCCGCCGCTCTCTGCCAATCTCTCCTGGGCATATTGGCGGATAGTTTCAAGCATTCGATAGCGAGTGGTTGATTCACTCTCATTAGCTGCGACAAGCGATTTGTTTACCAGTTGTTCCATCAAATCCAAAATGTCGTATGGTTCAAGGGG
>DASRZI010000028.1:0-5124 GCA_035686605.1 Candidatus Zixiibacteriota bacterium | reverse complement strand
CGCTACCCCCTGAAATCTTCACTCGGTGCTCATTTTCTCGGGTCAAACAAACACAATCGGCCGTATATCTCATTTTATGTCATGTAGAACAGTTGATATAATCTGATTCTCAGAAACTAATCCAGACCACATAGGTCATCTTCACGGCTATTGATAAAGTACAAGAAATGCTCGCCAAGGTAATGAGTTGCGCCATCGTCGGTCTGGACGCCCAGATCGTCGATGTAGAGGTTGATATCACCCCAGGGCAGCCATTTTTCTCCCTGGTCGGACTGCCCGATGCTGCCATCAGGGAAAGTAAGGACCGGGTATATGCGGCTATCCGAAATAGCGGCCTCCATTTCCCGACCAACAAACGAATCACTGTGAATCTGGCCCCCGCCGACCTGCGTAAGGAAGGCCCTGCATACGATTTACCAATTGCGGTTGGCATTCTCGCTGCGACAAGGCAGGTCTGGGCCGAAAAGTTGGAAGATACGCTGATCGTCGGCGAACTATCCCTTGATGGAACCCTTCGTCATACGAAGGGTATTCTGCCAATGGCTGCTCTTGCCCGAGAGAATGACATCAAGCAAGTTATTGTGCCCGCCGTAAACGCCCAGGAGGCAGCCTTGATGCCATCCATCAACGTGTTGGGCGTGGAACGATTAGGGCAGTTAGTGGGTCATCTGACCGGTATGGCTCCTATCGAACCTTGCGTCTTGGATATGTCCTCGTCGTTCAACGAAGGTATCGAGTATACCTCTGACTTTGCCGACATTATGGGCCAAGAACATGTAAAGCGAGCCATGGAAGTCTCCGCAGCAGGCGGTCACAATGCCATTCTAAGTGGACCTCCTGGATCTGGAAAAACATTGATCGCCAAGTCAATTCCAAGCATTTTACCCAGCATGACCGTTGACGAATCACTTGAGGTAACCAAGATTTACAGCGTCGCCAACCAGCTTCCGGCCGATATGCCATTGATGCAGCATAGGCCATTCCGATCACCCCACCATACCATTAGCTATGCAGGCTTGGTTGGTGGAGGCGCTTGGCCTCGGCCTGGTGAAATATCTCTAGCCCATCGTGGCGTTCTATTTTTGGATGAACTGCCTGAATTTGGTGAACGCTTGCTCGAGGTGCTGCGCCAGCCCTTGGAAGGTATGCCTCGTGAGGTAGCGATATCAAGAGCTTCCGGTACGGTAACTTATCCGGCAAATTTTATGCTGATAGCGGCCCAGAATCCGTGTCCATGCGGCTACTACGGAGATCCAATTCATGAATGCTCCTGCTCCAACGCGATGGTAACCCGCTACCAGAAGAGAATATCTGGTCCCATGATGGATCGCATTGACATCCATATCGAGGTTCCTCGAGTGGAGTACGACAAATTAACTTCCGAAAGGCGAGGCGAAAACTCCGAAGCGATTCGGGCTCGCGTAGAAGCCGCCAGATCCATTCAATTGGAGCGTTTTTCAGGAACTGAATTGTTTTGTAATGCCGACATGGGCACCAAAGAAGTCCGAAAATACTGCCAACTCGACGTCAGCGGCAAGCAGTTAATGAGGAGTGCCATGTCGCAGCTCGGATTAAGCGCCAGAGCCTTTCACCGGGTGCTAAAAGTCTCCCGGACGATCGCCGATCTCATGGGCGACGAAAGCATCTTTCCAGGTCACCTGGCTGAGGCGCTCCAGTACCGCCCGAGAAGCCAATAAACTTTGTTTGATAATTAATATGAACTTATCCAAGAAAACTATTCAAATCTCGCTAATAACCGTGATGTCGGTTCTGGTTCCCATATTCTCAGCTGTGGGAGCCTCTCCCGTCGGAAATGAAATGCGCCCGCCACTCGATGGAGTAGCTCCCGATAAGTCGGTATCCTATGATTTTTACCTGCCATACCTTGAGGGTGATCTTACACTCTCACCTCCTTTTCCTCCTCCAATTCCAATGTCGTCAACGCCGCCCATTGATTTTGACGCTATCAGGGATGGGCTAAAAAGCCAGGGGCTCGACCTGGCCTTTAACAAGATCGGTTTTCACGTGGGGTATGGGGGAAATCTGACGGGTATTGGAGATTGGATGGCTGACCAAGACGCAGCCGGCGTGCCGTTTTTTCTCAAGAGCGCCGATGTCGCAGGTCCCTTATATGAAGGCCAGCTCCTGGCCCAGGCAAGTGGCGTACCCCACACGCTCGTCTTTCGCCTGTCTACAGCGGGACAAGATGATGGCTACGATTACGACGTCCCAAATTACGATTTGCCTCCAACCGTGGCAGCGGCAATCCACTGGCAGCGTCACCTCGATAAGTTCCCCCCAGAGCTCGATCCGAGTATTGTTTGGATAGAGACCATCAATGAGGTAGACAAAGGTGAGTCAGAGTGGTTAGGTGAATTCGCCACCGCTACAGCTGAACTGGCCCTGGCAGATGGCTATCGTTGGGCAGCTTTTGGCTGGTCCTCAGGAGAGCCGGAACCGTACCATTGGGAATCGCCCGAGATGATTGAATTTCTCACCTTGGCTTCCCAACATCCAGATAGATTGGCCGTTTCCTTACACGAATACAGCTATTCGGCAAGCAACATCGGTAATCAATATCCTTATCTTGTGGGTCGATTCCAGTCCCTATTTCAGGCCTGCGATGAGCGAGGGATCTTGCGCCCGACGGTTCTGATAACCGAGTGGGGCTGGGAATCGACGACCGTTCCAGATCCGGCAGCCGCCATGACCGAAATCGAGTGGGCTGCCTGGTTATATGCCGCTTATCCGCAAATTCGCGGAGCGGCTATCTGGTATCTTGGGGGAGGATATAACGGGATTGCGAATGAAGCTCAGAAACTAATAGCACCACTTCGGGATTACAGCCTGAGTCATTATTTCGCCTACACAACCGGTACAGCCCAGATCGACCCTTTGATTTTTAGTCCCCCACCGAATGATAGAGGCGATCTTCATACAGTTGTCTTTCCTGTTGCGGAGAAGGCGGACTTGAGCCGCCGGACACGACCAACCCGCGGTAGGGGATCGCCTGACTGAATCCAAGGAAATTAACTGTCAAGCAGCTCGCCGAGGGGATCTTCCTCTCCTGACAATAGGATGCGGCGAGTCTTTCCCCCTTCCTTAGGATCATCGACAAGACCTAGTTCATGCAAGGCTTCCATCAGACGCGCCGCCCGAGGGTATCCGATCCGGAGCTTCCTTTGGATGAACGATGTTGATATCGAATCTCGCTTCTTCGCCAGCTCGATCACTTCTTCCAACATTTCGTCGCGTTCGCTAATATAGTTCGAACGAACGATCATCTTGTCCCAGGGTGATTCTTCTTTCGTCTCATCGATTACCGGTTCGGGTTCGGGTTCGTCTTCCCCCTTAGCTACTTGCCAATACTCGACAACTCTCTCCATTTCATGGTCGCTGACAAAGCATCCTTGCAGACGTACCGGTGCACTTGCATCTGGTGATAGGAACAACATGTCTCCCCTACCCAGAAGCTGCTCTGCTCCTATGCTGTCGAGAATGACGCGAGAATCAGTGTTTGAGGCAACGGAGAAAGATGCACGTGCCGGGAAATTGGCTTTGATAAGTCCTGTAATCACATCCGTGGACGGTCTCTGCGTAGCTACTACAAGGTGAATGCCCGTAGCTCGTGCCATCTGAGCTAACCTACAGAGCGTTCTCTCAACATCTCCAGGATAGCTCGTGATGAGATCAGCAAGTTCATCGATAAAGACTCCGATCAACGGCATTTTCTTATCTTTCGGATCCTTGCTCCGGGAAATCTTTTTGTTGTACTCTTGAAGGTTTCGCGCCCCGACCTGTTCGAATACTTGATACCGGCGGTCCATTTCAATCGCCAGCCACCTTAGCACACCTATGATTCGCTCTCCCTCAACTTCTACTTTACCTAATAGATGTGGCAAACCGTTGAATCGAATGAACTCCACCTTCTTGGGATCGATCATCACCAATCTGAGTCTTTCGGGCGGATTATTAAACACGAGGCAAGTGATGATGGCATTCAGACATACCGATTTGCCCGAGCCAGTCGTTCCGGCTATCAACAAATGGGGCAAGGCGCCCAAGTCCGTAGCAACGGGAGCACCGGAAACATCTCTACCGAGTCCAACTGCCAGGAATGAATCTACTTTCTGAAATGCTTCAGACTCGATGATGGCCCGCAGACTGACGATTTTCGTTTCTGAATTTGGGACCTCCACACCAACAATTCCACGGCCTGGTACCGGCGCCTCAATCCTGAGCCGGGAAACTTGTAATGCAAGGGCCAAATCCTTTTGCAAGGCAGCAATCTGTCCCACCCTTACTTTGTACTGCTTCATCTCCCCATCGGGACCACTCTTCTCATTATAGCCGGGAAGTACGCCAAATTGCGTAACGGCAGGGCCCCTTCGAACCTCAGTGACTGTTGCTGGTAATCCAAAATCACTCAATGTCTGTTCGATGATGCGTTTCTTCTCGTCTATATCGTCTTCAGACAAGTTTAAAACCGTTCCCTCATCAAGCAGACTAAGTGGTGGCAGCTGCGTATTACCGCCAGATAATTCCTTAGCACGTGCAGCAGCGGAACGATCGATAACAACCATACCTCCGTTTTGAGATTGTACCGAAGCGCCGTCCTGCCCAGAGTTTTGCCTGCTGCTTTGTGCCAGACGCGCTTGTTCCATCTGCGCCTGTCGTTCAGCCACTTCCATGTCAATCTCATCGGACCATATCAGGAGCTTTATTGAGGAGCGGTTCAACCACATCACCACATCGCCGTAGCCGATCTTTGCCACCAATACGACGCCAATGGCAACGGTGATCAGAGCCACCACCCCGGCCAATGTTGGTCCAAGAAATTCCACTATTGGTTCTGATAACGCCCAGCCGATCAATCCCCCACCTTTACCTAAAAGGGCGCCATTCAAACCATTGCCGAAGAAGAGGTGACTTAGGGCTAGAGTCACAAGGAGAATGATCTCTATCCCGATCAGCTGTGAAGACTGGAATGTAAATTGAAGCTCGAGACGTCGTATGACCAGATACAAACCAAGTAGCGCCACGGTAAGGCACAGGGGTAAGACGCCCCAACCGGCTATTTGCCGGAGTAACGTAGTCCAGGGATCCAGCAAGCCCGAGCGAGTC
>DASRZI010000027.1:0-3320 GCA_035686605.1 Candidatus Zixiibacteriota bacterium | reverse complement strand
TAGAGAAACGGTCTGAGTCGAGGATGAGGATATATTGACCTCAACCATCGGAGGAGCGCCTGGTATCCGAAGCCTAGCCAGATGGACCAAATCAAGTATGACGGCAGGAACATAGTGGCTTTGTCGATGACGCGGTAGTTGATGTAGAAGATCGAATTGGCCAGAAAAAGAAGGAGCAGCATGCCCCCGAATCGCCAATCACGGCGCAGCAAGAGCACCAATCCGAGGATGCCGGGTCCGATGCCTATTGCGAAGAAAGCAGACCATAATTGCACACCGAAATCAGCCACTTGCGGCCACAGTTCGTTGAGACTGTATCCAAACATCTGTCCAGCAAAACTTTTACCAGTCACTAGCCACCAGAAGCCGTCAAAGGTCGATAAATTCACGGGAATAAAAGACCCTGTCGCGTCGAAATGTCCTGCATAGTTAAACGCAGGAGAGCCCAAATACCTTAGCGGCAATAGGACAAAAATTGACGCTCCGCCAGCAATGGCCAAGAGAGATGCACCCCAAACAGGGCCTTTTAATAGTTCTTTTGGATGGGAAACGAGGACGAAGAAGATTAATCCTGGTATAAGTAGAGCTGTGGCGGCATGATTACCCATGCTCAACATCGCCAGGAGGATTGGCGCGGCTAGGCGTCTGGGGCTGGGCTCATCTCTCCAGCGCATAAGAAGCAGGATAATGCCAGCCATGAGAACTGTATGCAGCGTATACACCTCGGCTATGAGGGAAAGAGCCCAAAAATAAGGTGCCGTCGCTAAAAGACCCAAGGTCCCCAGACGAACCCAGGGCGAGATCTTCAAACGACGCAGGATGTGATCGAGCAAGAAGATAGTGGCTGCCCCGCAAACAGCCGAAAATAGGTTCATGCGGAAACCCACGTCGCCTATCGGCAGCCATGACCAGATCTTCCCCAGTGTCAAATAAAGGGGGTAGCCAGTGGCACGCACTATGCCATCGGTAGCTACAGCCGTGGTCAATTCCGCGCTGTCCAGGTTATAAACCGTCGGAGCTAGGGTGAGAGTGTAGATAAACAACGGCAGTGCTAAAGCTCCCAGGGCAAACCAGTCGAAGTTGCCAAGCAGCTGCTGAAACTCCACTGCTCGCCGGTGCGACCGGCGGTAGTTTACCAAGTTACCGACCACTAACATTCCTCCGATTGCTCTGAGCTTGAGCTGGCTTGACGCCCTGTCCAGTTCTAGAGTTGCTTTATTCACCGAGAAGTAACGGCCAAAGCGATTGCCGGTAACACTCCTCAATATTAAATACGTCTGAAAGTACCGTATTGGATGTGTTATTGGTATAGAAACCTACTCACCAGATTGACAAAAAAAGACCTCCATGGTCACCCATGAAGGTATTCGGAGCATTTTCTGGAGCGAAAACTTAACTAATGTTCAAGATGAAGGCATCAGCTTTCAAAGTTGTGGGCATTTCGATGCCCTAGTTGATCAGCCTGTCAAAGTATTATTCCGCATGCGAACCACTATTCTTGTACTTGTTGAAATACTGCTAAGTCGGTGATTGTCGTTGGGGAACGGATTACTCGTCGCGTTTCCACTGCCTTAACGCGAATATTCAATCCTTATTACTCTTGCCAGGCCCGTATGAAGATGATTAGATTTTCCAGCTCGTCCTCGGTCAGAATTCCTTCAAATCCGTCCATGGCAGTTCCATTTCGGCCGGTTAACAAGAATTCGATCAGCTCCTGGTCGTTTCTTGATTGGACGAATGAGCTAGGTCTCACTGCTGGACCAAGATCGCCACTCCCATCTGATCCGTGACACGGTGCGCAGTTTGTCTCGTACAGCGTCTGACCCATTTCTTCTGGGGGAAGTAATGTGATGAGCGCTGTCTCAGCTTCAAAGAGGCGATTCTCTTGAACCAAGGAAATAACTTCACGGATTGCCTCTAAATCCGAGCTATCAGCTTGGGTCCTGGCTACGTTCAGGAAGAATTCAGCGTCTGGTCGGTCAAATTGACGGATGGCAAATAGGGCGTTGCTAAGATAGCGTGTCAAGGGGATGTTGGCAGATACCGTGTCTCCTTCACGCCAGGCGGCAAGAAGGGCAACGACGTCATTAATCTGCGATGGCGATAGCACTGTACCCCAGGTAGGCATTCCGGACCCTATTTGGCTATTGGAGCAGCTGCCGTATAGGATCAAGATTGGCTAGATCGTTTATCATACCTTACCGGCACACTAGGGAGACCCTTCGTGCAAGCTACCGTGTCATCGGGCGTCTCTTGTACGAACGGGACGAATCCTCCCACTAGGCAGCATAGCCATCAAAGGCAAAGCTACCAAGATAATGAGGAGTATCGTTGATGTGCTTTTGCTAGTTATAAACTCGATCCCTTCTTCGATGAGATGGGGGAGGGATATGAGTCCGGCTTCATAAAATTCGTGCAAACTCCCCGCCGCCAATCGCACAGCCAGAAGGAGCAGTACGATACTAGTCACAGCAAAGAAGCGGCGTAAGTTGATGCGTAAGCTTCCTCGAATGAACAAAATTCCGAACGCTACAGCCAAAATCAAGCCAGCCAATCCGCCCAAGAAGCCGATAAGATCGGGTGTTCGAGTCAAGGAGAGGGCCGTTAAAAACAGGACGGTTTCGATTCCTTCTCGGAACACCATGACGAGGACGAAGATTAGTAATCCCCAGCCATATCGCAGCTCATCTGTGGAAGTCATCGCCTCTACCCGATCCTCAATTTGCTGTTTCATGCCCTTCGAAGAGCGCCACATCCAGATTACGAGGCTGACGACAAGAACGGCGGCAACAGCATACAGCACGCCCTCCATGACTTCGCTTTCAGGGTCCAAGCCTATACGGCTCAGGCCAAAAGCGCCCAGGATACTGGCGACCACTGCCAGGAACAGCCCAGCATAAACCCAGCCTATTAGGTTCTGTCGACCTGTCCGATTCAAGTATGTAACGACGAGGGCGATGATCAACGCGGCCTCCACCCCTTCCCGTAACGTAATGACAAAAGCTTCCACCGATTCCTCCGTGCTTAATGTTCGCTTTTGTTTGCCGCAACAGCTATCAAAATGCTGTCAGCAATAGTTTGAGAGAGATGGAGCCGATCTCGACCTACTTGCAGCAAGGTTGCTCCATCTTTTCCAATGGCCAATGGGGTCACTTCAATACCGGGTCGGAATCCTTCTGCCTCTAGAAAAGCCCGAGTTGCCGGATCACTATCTATCCGGATCACTTCACCCATTTCGCCAACAAGAAGCTCGCTTAGCGTCTGAATCATTTGGGCGTCAATGTCTCCATTGACTTCTGGAATAGGCAATCCCTGGGGTG
>DASRZI010000026.1:0-7296 GCA_035686605.1 Candidatus Zixiibacteriota bacterium | reverse complement strand
TTGACCGACTAAAACATAACCTACGTCGGTTGTTGGCGCCATGGCCCAACCGTATTCACTTCTATCAGCACCAAAGGTGCGTTCCCACACCAAATTCCCAACATCATCTGTCCGGATTTGATAGATATCCATCTCTCCAGCGCCAAAACTATTGGTGAAACCGACGATTAAGAAACCCCATCCTCAAGCTCCAAAATATCCCAACCGTTGTCCTTTCCCTCGCCCCCATAAATCATAGACCATAGAACATCCCCCAGAGGGTCGGTACGCACCAGATTTACATCTTCTTGTTCTGCATCCATGCTGCTTGTGTAGCCGACAATGGCATAACCTCCATCCTTGGATTGAAGCAAGTTAATCCCCCGATCTCTTCTGTTTCTACCTACGGTCTTCTTGAACGTTATATCGTTTTCCACTTCCGCGGCCGTTGGAGATGGATCTGGTCTCGTTGGAACTATCTGTGGTTCTGTCGATGGGACGGAAGTTTCTTCCTTCAAAACCGGTGAAGTAGGAGTTGTCACCGCGATTGACTCTGAAGTGGCAGATGGTGATGCAGAAGTGCAGGCAGTAATAATGAGCATCAAACAGATACAATAAAACGCCTTCACGGTAGTCATTTAAACCTTCTGTTTTGGATTAACCCGTCAAGTATTCCAGCCTCAGAAACCATACACATGTTGCTTATCTGCACACGTTGATGATTTGCTCATGAAATCTGTCCAAAACCCCTTTGCTGCAATGGAATCGATATGCAAATCAGGGATGTCGAATGAGTATTTGGATTCCAGGCTTGAACGAAGGGGATAACCACCCCGTTGATGAAGTCACCTTCCAAGCACTGGTGGTCTTTGGACAAAAATAGACGCTTCCCGCAAATTAATTCAGCGTCAATTGAATTATTACATTTATCTGCGTATTAGCATGACAAAAATCACTATGCTGGTAGCTGATAGGGGATATAGAATTATGCTCAGGATATTTCAATGATAGTTGAATTGATATCTTTGGCATCAAAACCATTCATTGGAGATCGTGTGGAGGCAAACGCTTGTGTCTGAATTCTTGGAATCCATCTTCGATAAGTTCATTTTTCGGGTCGCAACCGATCGTTATTACAATCCGGAAGGCGTGTGGGCCAAAGAAGAAAACAGCCGCGTGCGTATCGGCCTCTCGGACTTTCTGCAGCAAAGCAGTGGCGACGTCGCCTTCGCAGACGTTGCGGATGTTGGTACGGTTCTGAATTCTGGCGAAGAAATAGCCAATGCAGAGACGATTAAGGTCGATGTCAGCCTACCTTCGCCCGTCTCAGGTACTGTGATTGAGACTAACCCGGCCATGGAATCGCAACCAGAGATCATAAACGAAGATCCATATGGCGAGGGTTGGTTGGCAATTATCGAAACAAATGACTGGCCTGCGGACAAAGCTCGGCTGTTAGATCCTCAAGCCTACTTCAATCACATGTTGGCCGAAGCATCCGAGGAGACCCAGAATCGATGAAACAGGACAGAAAGGTAATCATCGTACCATGCAGCGGCATCGGTAAAACCTATGGCACGGTAAGTCGCGAAGCTGCTTATGAGGTAGTTGAAGAACTCCGACCTGAGCAAAGTAACTTGGTTGCTTTGTCGCTGCTTGTGTTGGGCGAAGACGACGCACGCGCAGCTGTGAGCCAGAGTCCAACCATCACCATCGACGGCTGCAAATTGGCTTGCGCCAGCAAGATGGTGCTGGAGAGCGGTGGTCATGTCTCCCAGAAATATGCTGTGTTAGACGTATATCGCCGCTATCGTCGATTCAAGCCCAGAGGCATCGCCGAATTGAATGAAGGTGGGCTGCAGTTAGTCCATGCTTTGGCCGAAGAAGTAGCCATCAGAATCGATGAACTTCTCGCCGATGAAGGGGATCAGGATGCCTAAGCTGCCTCAAAAGAAAGTCGGTATCGTCGCTTGCTCTGGGGAAGAGTTGGCCGAAGGGACGGTAACTCGTTTGGCGGCTTTGCGAGTGTTGGAAGATTTACGGCCAAACGATACGGTGACGATTTGTTTACCCCTTTTTTTGGCCGGTGGTGAGGGTGATCGCGCCTTTGCTCGCTTTTATCCTACGATCGCCGTCGATGGCTGCGAGCTGCGCTGCGCCGCCCGGGCAACCGAGATGTACTCTGGTAAGCCGGCCGCTAGCATCGTGGTCACTGAGGTGGTCAAGGAGGCCGGGCTCGATCAACCTGAAGGACTGCGCCGCCTCAACGAAGCCGGGAAGCAGGCTGTGGACGCCACAGCAGCGAGCCTGGCCTTCACGGTAGACGACCTGCTAGGCAAACGATGGAGCCGTCGCGCGGGGTTGTTCATACAGGATGAAAAAAATGCAGAAGCAGAAGCCAGTTCAAAGACGGCTACTTGCGCCTGTGGTTCTGGCATCCCCATCCACACGGTCGAAATCAATGGCCTTTCGGTGACCCTCATAGCCCTACCCACTCTCTTCGAACAGTTTCAAGAATCCGGACAACAGCCCACAGCCGAAACAGCCTGTACCTTATTGGAACAGGTTAAGATTTACAATCCTGTGCCCGCCGAATTTGAGATGGAATATCGGGAGATGCTGCAGCGCGAATATGCACTCTTTTGCGATACAAAGGAACCGGCGATATGAGCAAGACAGCCGTATACGACACCACCGTCACCTGGAAGGGCGAACATTGGGGTCATATCGTCATGGGCAACGGTCCGGAGATGGATTTTTCCGCCCCACCAGATGCCCAAGGTCATGGCGGCGTTTTAACACCCGAGGATGCCTTTGTGGCATCCGTCAACACCTGCATCATGATGATGTTTATCTGGGCCGCAGAACGATTCAAGCTGAATTTACTGTCCTACGAATGCAGGGCCGAAGGCACCAAGCTTATCGAACTAGACCGGACGGAGATCTTTAAGGAATTACGCCTATGGCCCGTAATCCTTGTAGGAGCGAACGGCGACGACCCGGTCATTGTGAAATCCCGCATCCAGCGAGCTATAAGGGCCGCTCAGAAATACAGTCTGGTGGCCAACTCTGTGAAATCAGAGGTAATTATCGAGCCGACCATCAAAATCGAGGCCTGATTATCCTTAATAACTATCTAGCCGGAACACATATCATACGAGGAGCAGCGCAATGTTGACGATAAAGGTGCTGGGTGCTGGTTGCCCAAACTGCCATAAAGTAGAAGAGAACGCCCGCCAGGCAGTCACTATGCTTGGAACGGAAGCCAAGATCGAGAAGATAACCGATCGGGCCGAATTTCAGAAATACAATTTACTGGCGACGCCAGGGCTAGTCATCAACGAGAAGCTGGTATCGGCTGGCCGGATTCCAAGCGAATCGGAAGTGATGACTTGGGTTGCTGACGCCTTGGTTTAGAGAAAGCTTGATTGGTTTCTGACGAGCAATATAAGAGCATCGACATGGATGAGAACACGACAAGTCGTGTGACAATGAATCAAGAAGAAGACGTCAAGAAGAGGTTGTCCTGGCTTGATAGATACTTGACGCTATGGATCTTCCTGGCCATGGCCATTGGTGTAGCCATTGGCCATATGGTCGAGGGTGTGGAGGATTCTATCAACCGCTTTCAGGTCGGTACAGTAAACATCCCTATCGCCATTGGCCTTATTTTGATGATGTATCCTCCTTTTGCGAAGGTGAAATACGAGCGCCTACCTGATGTATTCCGCAATACGAAAGTATTGGGACTCTCTTTGGTTCAGAATTGGATCGTCGGTCCAATCCTGATGTTCATCTTGGCGGTCGTCTTCCTCCACAACTATCCTGAATACATGGTTGGTCTGATTCTTATCGGCTTGGCTCGTTGTATAGCCATGGTTATCGTCTGGAATGAACTGGCTTCCGGTGACACAGAGTACGCTGCCGGTCTCGTTGCGTTCAACAGCGTTTTCCAGGTGCTCTTTTATAGTCTATATGCTTTCATCTTCATCACGTTCCTGCCGGATGTTTTAGGCCTCCGGGACTCTGGCGTGACGGTCGATATCACTATTGGCGAATTAGCGCAGACGGTGTTTATTTTCCTGGGTATACCGATGATTGCCGGATTCTTTACCCGCTTCATCTTGTTACGGGTCAAGGATAAGGAGTGGTATGAAAATGAATTCATACCGCGTATCAGCCCGATTACGCTGATTGCCCTGCTATTCACGATCCTAGTGATGTTCAGTTTAAAAGGGGAGTTGATCGTTCAGATCCCGCAGGATGTTGTGCTAATCGCCATCCCTCTCGTTATCTACTTCGTTGTCATGTTCCTGGTGAGCTTCTGGATGGGGCGTCGAATCGGCGCGGACTACTCCAAAACAACTACCCTAGCCTTTACAGCTGCGAGCAATAACTTCGAGTTGGCTATCGCCGTGGCTGTAGCAGTCTTTGGCATAGGCTCAGGCGTCGCCTTCGCCGCCGTTATTGGACCGCTGATTGAAGTGCCGGTAATGATTCTGCTTGTCAACGTTGCTCTATATTTTCAACGCCGGTATTTTGCTCATGAACTGCAGCCGGTCCCCGTCGCGGCAGGCATGGTGGATATGGCCGGTGAGGCATGCCCGCCGTCGGAGAATATACCAAAGTAAGGCTTAGACTTGGAATCTCATCCCAGACAATAGGTGCCGGTATGTTTTCCGTCAATCCAGAAATGCTGATAGACCATTCGGATTGACGTGAGAGTCATATTGACTTAGTAGGATAATCATGAATCTGTTTGATATTCATTCCGAACAAGAGTTGGCAAATATCACAATCGCGCTTAAGGCTTTAAGTGACCAAAACCGCTTTCGCATATTTGCCGTACTGATGACCGGTGATTCCTGCAACTGCGAGCTAAATGACACTCTGGGCATACAGCCCAACTTACTGTCGCACCATCTGCGCGTACTTAGTGATGCCGGACTCGTTACATCACGCCGGGACAGGCTGGACGCGCGATGGATCTACTACGCAGTCGACCGGGAAGCGGTCAAGAAGCTAAAGACATGGCTCGGCGAGTTCCTGGATCCGATGCGAATTCAGGCGCGCGCTGTTTGTGGTCCCGAAGGGCAAGTATTGTCCGCCAGTACCGATATCGAGTTGACCTCGGTCGATTGAGACGTTCAATCATTTGGACGCACGCGATAACTCCCAGCTCAGAAGGATAATCCGAGAAACAAAAGCCGTGCTCTATCCGGCTGATTAAAGCTACACACCGCGCCGTCAGCTGCGGCTTTGCTGCAGGAGGCGGCATCGCCCTACAAACGATTATCACCGCCTTCATTGCCCAAATCGTCAACCATTTTCCACGACTTCATGATAACCAACACGTGTTGTCGAACGTATGCCTACTACAAATACGTCCTTCCCCCTGGAGAAAATTGCTGTTCCAACCTTTATTACAAACGCTTTCCAGGAGGAAGAAGGAAAATGTCGAAACAGGTTGGTAATATATTTCTCGGGCCGCTGGTGATTGTTAGAGGACCGGGAATATTGGGTCTGCTCATACTGTTTCTTACCTACCCTTCCGAATATATACGCCGCGTCCTGGTCTGGCAGGAGTCCGATGTCACCACCCTGAGTCTTTGCGAACGTAAATTCAATTCTCACCCTATAAGAAGTTGGAGATGGATCTGGTATCGTTTGGTCTATCACTGGTTCCTTCGGTTTATCGCCTGATTCTGCCTTCGTCTCTGTGCTTGGAGGACTCACCACCACGGTATTTTTTCAAGTGGCGGTCGGTGATAGAGAACCGCATGATGAAGAATCGAGCATCAAGCGGACACAATAAAACATGTTCTCAGTGGTTCATTGGCCTTGTGGTGCTACACAGGCAATGTCTCAAGCTGCCAGTACGCTTGGACCTAGCAATCATGCCTAGAAATGGTCACTTCGATATGTGAGACTATGCGGGTCAACAATTGAGAAACGGTTTTCGGCGGGTTGTAGTTCTTGAGATTTATGTTTAAGATCTCGCGGACAAGTTCGAATCATTGAGCCAATGTTAGGCCGTAGTATAACTTTCACATTGTCACCGCCCATGAAGTTTGTACAGATTATCCAAGCGCTTATTCGGGAAAGAGAGGCCAGAAGATCGGCAGGAAGATCATCGACACGATGAGGAGAAGGACCGTCAAGAGCGCCCCAACGCGTGCATAATCGGAAAATTTATACCCACCAGGTCCAAAGACCAGTACGTTAGCTTTGTGACCAACCGGCGAGAGGAAGCTAGTAGCGGCTCCGATGACGACTGCCATGGTGAAAGTCTTATAGTTTGCGCCCAACCCAAAGGCGATATCTAGAGCGATCGGCGTAATCAGAACAATTGCGGCTGCATTAGACATCGGCTGTGTAATCATGGCAGCCAGCAAGTAGATCCCAGCTAACGCCGCTCGAGGGCCGAGAGGTCCAAAAATGCTTAGCATCAGATCTGCCAGGTATGCGGCTGTACCAGAATATTCCATAGCTAAGCCCAGCGAGAGCATACCGGCTACGAGGAAGACTGTCCTCCAATCGACGCTTTCATAGGCTTCTTCAATCGTAAGAGCTCCGGTTAAGATCATAATCATGGCTGCGATGACCATCGCCAGGGCGATATTCATCCCCGCAAATATTGTAAGTACGATTGCCAGAAGCAGCGCCCCAACAGCTATAGGCGCCTTATGCTTTCGAAATGCTTCCGGTGCATCCGGTTCCAGTACCAGAAAATCATCTCCCTCAAGTAGCCCTGCGATTCGATGCTGCGGACCCTGCAAAAGCAACGCATCTCCGAATCTTAGCGGCAAATCGCGCAGCCTTTGTGTAATCACTTGTCCCTGGCTAGAGATAGCCAATGCCGTGAAACCATACCGGTCGCGAAAGCGTGCTTCGTTCAGACTCTGACCAATCACATGCGAATTCAGCGACAACGTGGCCTCGATCACTTGAATATCCCCATGCTCAAGACTGTCTAGTTCCAGTTCATAGTCCACATCAATGGTAAGTCCAAGAGATGAGCGAGCTTCCAACAAATCGGAGGCGGAGCTTTCAAGAATCAGAATATCTCCAGAAAAAATCTGTGTATCCCGGTGAAGGACCGGTTGTTCTCCATTATCTCGTTGAATAGCCAATACACTAAGATCGTAGTCTTGTCCCAAGCGCGATTCGAAAAGCGTTTTGCCATTCAAGGGACTGGGTGATGATACACGTACTTCCGAGACATACTCACGCAATTGATCGATAGCTTTTTTGCTCCGAGGACCCTCCCGAACAGGGAGAAACCGCCGACCGGTCAGAACCATGTATAAGATTTCC
>DASRZI010000025.1:0-6278 GCA_035686605.1 Candidatus Zixiibacteriota bacterium | reverse complement strand
CGAGCTCCCCTTGACTGCTTCAAGCAGGCATTGATCGCTTTTGGAAAAAAATATCAGGCTAGCTAGAAGAGGGTATCTCGCCACTAGGACTGCACAGTATGCCATCCGGTTATGTTATCCGTAAAAACCAATATTATGATTCTGTCTTTCTAATGGGTGTTAATAAACGCATTTCTCAGGTGGAAGGCGTTGAACAGACAGCCGTCTTGATGGGAAGTGAGAAGAACAAAGCCGTGTTGGCGGATCTGGGAATCACCGGGTCTCAGTTTGAGAGTGCTCAGCCAAGTGATCTTATAGCAGCCGTTGTGGCGCCAACACAGGAAATCGTAGAGACCGTCCTAAATGGTCTTGACGATGCTTTGTCCGCTGTTGACGACGGTGGGTCAACATCCCAAGTTCACACTTTGGAGGATGGTTTATCCGCGAAACCCTTGGCCAATCTGGCTGTATTATCCATACCCGGTGAATACGTTTACCAGGAAGCGAAGCGAGCGCTAGAAGCTGACTTAAATCTCTTCATTTTCAGCAGCAATGTTTCGATAGAGGAAGAACTCAAACTAAAACGCCTGGCATCCGAGAGGAATCTGCTGGTGATGGGTCCTGATTGTGGAACTAGTATTCTGGGAGGTAAAGGGATCGGATTTGCTAATGCCGTTCGCAAGGGAACCATTGGCGCAATCGGACCATCGGGGACGGGACTGCAAGAGTTTACCATCCAAGTTCATAACTCAGGATACGGTATCTCCCACGCAATCGGTACCGGAAGTCGTGATCTTTCCGGTGAGATAGGGGCAATTAGTACTCTATTGGCACTGGAAATATTGGAGGAAGATCCACAGACTGAAATCATCGCCATCATCGCAAAACCACCCGACCAGAAAGTTCTCGATCAGGTTCTTGAGAGAGCGGGTCGTTGCACAAAGCCTGTGATCGGCTGCTTTCTAGGAAAAAGCGATCTCAAGAGCATCGAAAGAGAAAGTTTCCATGGAGCGCGAATTATCGACGAGGCTGTTAGTACGGCTGTTGGAATCGCTTCAGGAATAGAAGATCATCAAGAAATTGGGCTGACCAAGCAGGAGAAGGAGTTTGCCCAAAAGCAGCGGCGAAGTTGGTCATCCGAGCAGCGATTCTTGCGAGGCCTTTTCGCCGGTGGAACATTTTGTTATCAAACCCAGCAAATCTTGGCAGAGGCGGGACAAACTGTGTTTTCGAACGCACCGTTGGACCCTCGACTCAAGCTGGTTCACAGCGAGCCGAGCCGAGAGCATACGCTGATTGATATGGGCGATGAAGAATATACATTAGGAAGACCTCACCCCATGATCGATGGTACGGTGCGTCATCAAAGGATCTTGTCGGAAGGTCACGATCCTGCTGTTGCCGTTATCCTGCTGGATTTCGTCCTTGGGTACAACGCCTCGACGGATCCAGTCGGTGAGCTGCTAGACGCGATTCTGGTGGTGAAACAAACCAGGGAAGAGCAAGGTGGAGACCTAACGGTGGTCGCCTCGATCTGTGGCACCGAAAACGATCCTCAGGATTTAGTACTGCAGAGGGAAATGCTGGAGAATGCTGGTGTGATCGTTTTTCAAAGCAATGCGAAGGCAGCACTTTTCTGCGCTGAGCTGCTAAACAATTCCTAGGGAAATCCAATGCACGAGCAAATTGAACAAATGCTATCAGGGCAACTGATTGTGATTAATATCGGCTTGAGAGGTTTTGCAGAAAGCTTTGAGGAACGGGAGATTGAAGTTGTGCAGGTAGATTGGGAGCCTCCAGCCGGGGGGGATCAAGAGATGATCAACCTATTGGAAAATCTATTATAGCTTCCAGGATGGCTTGTTGATGTCTAGCACTTCTTTATGAGAGTCGATTGCAGAGCAAAGGCGGCGCGCGATTTATTCGGTATTTAGTCGCCATGGCGTACGAAGGTGTCAGGCGATACACCGCAAGGTTCATTGGACTCGCGGATAAATACGTTTGTTTCTGATAATTACATCCGGTTGCCGATTTCTAGTGTCCGAATCGTATGTCCGAAAAATCCCCGTCAATTTTGATGCTAATAGTCCCGTCCCAATCCTGGTAAATCACTTCAAAGGGCAGCCTTCCGGATACGGCGCCAAGGATTGGCGAACCGGAAATCATGGTCTGATTAAACTATATTGAGATGAGTTTTTATACTGGGATTGACACTTAGCTCGGTGCCGGAAGAATACCTATGAGCTTAATCAATTTTGCCCACTAAGGCTGACTTACATCAACGTGCTAGATGAGTCCCCACGGTTCCTTTAAAAATATGCATATTAATGGATTCTACCACGAGTAGAAGCGCATAAGCGATTCGTTCCCCGTTTTTAGGATAGCCAGTATTCTAGATTCACTTCCGGAGAGGGGCCGAGTGATTCGGAGGACTGAGCAGACTCAACCGTAATCCCCAACAATCATGTTTCTGGATATGCGGCAAAGACTCACGCCCCAAGGGAAGAGGATATCGTGCTTTTCGCTATTTCAACTCAACACTAATAACCCATATTTCAGTATCCCCCACATTTTTAAGAGTGTGTGGAGGAAGCGCATCACTCCACAACACGGTCGGCGGCGTCGCAAACGCATCAACTTTCCGCGAATCGAGGATGATATTGCCGTTATCGTCTCGCCGGACAAAATCACTCCAACTCTGGACGTATAGAGCACCTGGCCAACAATGGGTGTGAACTGGCGTCGTTCTTCCCGGACCAATACGGGTATCAAGGACCCTTACCGATTCGTTTTCAAAGAGCAATGTGTGATTGTCCGGTGCTGCGATCAATGCATCTAGTTCTTCTGGCCATGGCCAAACATGCTGATCAGTTGGCACATCGTCATTTTTCATATCATTCCCTCAATAGCTACCAAATATGATGATCTCGCGGATGTAAACTCCAACAACGGAATTCGAGTCGCCTATGATGTTCTACTCGAGCATACAATCTTTGCCAATTGGTGACTCTGCTGGGAACCATGGGAGTTCATCTGCAGCGTTATTGTAAATGAGCCTCATAATTTCCATGGACTATGGGATATATTCTAAAATGTCCAACAGGTCTGTGCTGTGGCGGTGGAAAACAGGTTCACTGATGGTTTGACAGATAAGTTAGGCCTCTGGAATCTGGCGTCAGTCCAGGGTGTTTTTGCTGCTGCGCCGACCATCGCCCTTTCTCTCGGACAGACTTTCGAAAAGCCATTTTGGCTGGCGTCTGATCAAGGCAGTTTCACCGTCATCAGTGATGCAACGACACCGGCATCAACCCGAGTCACAAGTTCTCCACCAAGATGCGGAGCGTACAGTTCGCAATAGAAATGCTCTCCATAATCCCCCAACTCCGGGAAGACACCGCCGGTGGTCATGCTGTGTGCCCAAACGCCGGTCTGTGTTTGGAAAACTTCTCCTTAAAAATCTTCGCTCTCATAGAAGTCGACGCCTTGTCTGAAACACTTTATCCCGGCCGTGGGTCCATGTGCCGAATATTCTGGTTGCCACTCCATAGTATATTCACAAAAACTAACTGGACAGTATTCCCGGTCTAAGCCCCTGCCAGAACTCGACTCTGTGGTCAGAATTATCAATAACTTTCAAGAGCATGAGCTTAGCCGTATTGACTATTTGGTGAGACTGTAATTGTTCTCATTTTTTATACCTGACCATGGAAATGGCTATGATGTATCATTATTTAATACGATTTGTCGCCGCTGGACAATTAAAGAGAGTCAGCCGATCTGCTTACTAATGAAAGAGGTGATTCATCCCAATGAGCCCAATCCGGATGTCAAAATTAGAATCATCGATACGCGTTGTACTTGAGTTTAATGAGGCCTTCAACCGTCATGATATCGCAGGTATGATGCAGATTATGAGCGACGATTGTATCTTCGAAAACAGTCATCCAGCCCCTGATGGCGCTGTGTACTCAGGGAAGGAGGTAGTGACTCAGTTTTGTGAGGACATCTTCCGCGAATCGCCAAATGCCTACATTGAGATCGAGGAGGTTTTTGGTCTTGGTGACCGCTGCGTTATGCGCTGGAGATGCAACTGGGCGGATATGGTAGGGGAAAAGGGACATGTCCGAGGCGTTGATATCTTCCGCGTGAGAAACGGTACCATCCACGAGAGGCTGTCCTACGTCAAGGGATAGTGTGATTTTGGATGATGGGAATGACTCTCAAATGGATTTTACTTGACTACATCTCGCGCCAAAATCCGTACAAGTAACCCGGCTTCCTGCAGATGGCGGGCGACCGGTTCACCCAACATGCCGGTCGCGCCTAGAACTAAAATCCTCTTGTTTATGACATTGTTCTCCATCTGTGACTCAATCACGTGGTCATAATCCGGGTCAATGCTCGACTCAGAGTGTTGAAAATTGGCTTCGGTCGCGCTCCTGAACGACGCCGGATAGTTCGCTAAATGGGATGTCGTCTACTTGTCTCGCCAGAAAATCCAGAATCCGGGCATTGATAAGATCCGGTTGTTCCATGGTCAATAGGTGACTAGCGTGGGGGATGAAGTCGGCCGTGACGCTCGGCATAAACTGCTTGGCGCGCTGCATGGCCTTCTTCGGATTGTAAATCTTCTCTTGCTCGCCGATCAACAGCAAGGTGGGCATGTCAATCCTTTTCAACTGTTCATCACTTTACGCCGTCGGCACCGTCGTCGCCGGTAGGCAATGCCTAGTCACTATCTCCATCATTTGGACAAAACGTTCCTCGAAAACGGCCCCTTAGCTGCCGCCATCTTCAACTGAGACTTTGCGCTCGGGCGAATCATATGTTGCAGCAGCACAAAGTTTAGTCTCACGTACCAGGCAAATGGGTGGATTGATGCGGCCGGGGCAAGCATAACCAGCTTGTTCACTTTTTGCAGATAACTCAGCGCCAGTGCCATGGCCATCCAACCACCCTGGGAATGTCCAACGAGACCAGCCTGTTCAATAACCAGCCCATCCAGAACATCACTTAGCCAGACAGCATGATCGGTCCAGGATTGCAGCCGTTGACTGATCTTACTTATTCCAGCATCGCCGATGATGTCCACAACGTAAGCGCGGTGGTTTCGGCTCAGCGCGCCGATGTTGGTATACCATACTGTGGAACTAAAGCCTGCGGCATGCAGCAGGAACAATGGGGGCGCGTCCTCCGGGCCGCTGACATTGATATGGGTGCGGCTGTATCGCGTCTGTACATCAATAGACTCATGAGGAACCGGCCAAAGGGAAAACATGTCCTCATAAGCAGCATAGAACTGGGCTTCACCTTCGTGCGAAGTATAGATATTGTTGGTGCTCAACATATTTGATACCTCCAAAGAAAATTAGCCTTTTTGTCAGCGACGATGTCGGCGACTACAGGCCGGCAACAACTTGCGAGAGGGCATTGGTTCCAAGCAGTCCCCATAACACAATTACGTTGACGGCGATAGCGCCGACCTTGTTGGGGAAAAATGAGGCGAAAGCGTTCCAAAAGATGGCCAGTGCGATCATCCCCACAACGACCGAAACAATTGCCAGCCGTGGCCACCAATCAAATGGAACCAGCCAGTTGAACACACCCAACCCGGAGGCAATAAAACCAATGAAGGGGCCTAAGATACCCGTGATCTATATGTTGGGAAGTCGGTCAGATCCTACCTTGGGAAGTCCAGTCAGAATCCCATCAGGTATATGAACGTCTAAAGCACAATTGCCGTATACCACTCGTATAAATCCGTGCTCTGAATGTGGTATAAACTGGATAGCTACCCGGCGTAGCTGCTCACTGAAAGCCTCTAGAATCGGAAGGCCATACTATCAGTTGCGATAGTGGTCAAAGGGATACAACGATGGAAAAAACCGAGGACAAAAAAAAGCAGAAAAAGATTCACGGCACCGTGGTCAAGGTGACCGATGAGAACGTGGAAGAAGTAGCCAAGGATCTTGTGGAGAAGTTTCGCAAGCTGCATAGGGAGCAAAAAGGCCATTAGGCGCTCAGACGAACGAGAGAGAGGATTAAGGGTTAGAGGATGAGCAGTGTCATGAGAATCGCTACCTGGAATCTCGAAAGACCCAAGAACGGCAGTAGCCAGAGATCCCGGTTGCTGATGGACAAATTAGGCGAGATCGATGCCGACATATGGATTCTGACCGAGACGCACGATGAGGTTATTCCGGACAAAGGTTATCATTCAGGAAGTACAGACCCGGTTCCCGAGCCACCCATAATCCATCTTGATGGGGAACATCGGACAACAATCTGGACTCGCTGGC
>DASRZI010000024.1:0-2823 GCA_035686605.1 Candidatus Zixiibacteriota bacterium | reverse complement strand
TGGTTTCACCTTCTAGCAACAGTGGTCTGGCTTGGAGGTCTTGTCTCCATGGCCATTATTGCCTGGCCAAAAGTCCGCCAACGGATCCTCAGCGCGGACCAATGGGTGACTGTACAAAAGCGCTTTACGCCCTGGGCGAATGCCAGTTTAGTTATCCTCTGGGTGACTGGTTTCCTGCAGATGACGGCAGATCCAAATTATGAGGGCTTTTTAACCGTCGATAGCCTCTGGGCCAAGGCGATCTTGATCAAGCACCTGGCGGTAATCGGCATGATGATCTTCGGTATATACATCCAATGGCGCATACAGCCAGCATTGGCTCGCCTTGCCCTGCTAGAGAATAAACATCCGGAACAGGCCGCGGATAGGCGGGAGAATTTGACCCGGCAAGAGATAAGGCTTGGCCGTCTCAATCTAATCTGCGCCGTGGCTGTCCTTTTTTTTACGGCTATTGCCACCGCCATATAGGAGCCTCACGCTCTGATTAGATTGGATTTTCCTTGGCGGAAATCCAACTATCTGTGTCCGCCAGGTTCTTCCTTAGTGGTGACTTGATATTGCTTGGAGGTTTAGATGGGAGAGGCAGAAGACAGAATTCTCAAGATGCTGTCAGAAGGTACGATAACGGCCGAAGAAGCTGAGGAGCTGCTGACCGCGATGGCTGCCGGTGATCAAGTTGAGACCCTTTCTGGTGAGGTCATCGAGGCTCCTGAGATTCAAGATGCCAAACCGCACTCTCCCCCACCCGACCTCTCGCGTTTTCGCCGTTGGTGGCGGATTCCCCTATTCATCGCCATCGGTTCGGCATTCGTTACCGGTGCCGGTCTTGTCCTTATGTACCAGTCGACGGAGCCAGTTGCCCTCCTTGGATTCATGTGTATTTGGAGCATTTTCCTCATTGCCCTCTTCACCTCCGTGATCCTCCTTTTGGGCCGCCGCTCGACCTGGTTCTACATCAAGGTGGATGAAAAGGACGGCAGTCGATTCGCCTTTGGAATGCCCATGCCACTTGGCCTGGTCAATTGGAGCATCAAGATCGCACGTCCTTTCGTTCCCGACAAACAAGCCGCGCACCTGGAAACGGCCGCCGCTTTTGTATCAGTGATGAAGGATGACCCAGAAGCCTATCCCATCTTCATCGACGTCGACGATGAAGACGGCGATAAGGTCCAGGTATTTATCGGCTAGTCAATAACCAGCGTTCGGCCTGGGAGCTGAGGACAGTTTCTTTGAGAAATGGTCCGTAGATAATCAAAGGCTGCTATATTTGGTGAAACCAGCATGATTTCCATTGATGGCAGCAAGGGTGAAGGTGGGGGCCAGGTACTTCGAACAAGTCTCAGCCTGTCGGCCATAACTGGCCTCCCATTTCATATCAAGAAAATAAGGGCCAACCGGTCTAAGTCAGGATTGCGACCACAGCACCTGACGGCGGTCAGGGCGGTTGCGGCTGTATGCAACGCCTCGCTAGAAGGAGACGATCTCGATTCCACTTCGCTGGTATTCGAACCAGGAACGTCGCCAAGGGGAGGCAGCTTTCGCTTCGACGTGACCGAGGCGACGCCAAGCGGTCAATCGGCAGGATCGGTGACGTTGATACTCCAGGCTATGCTTTGGCCTCTTCTCTTTGCCGATCGGCCATCGGAAATCACGCTTCGGGGAGGTACATTTGTGCCTTTTAGTCCACCCTATCACTATATCTCCGAGGTCGCACGACCCGCATTCGCTCGATTCGGGGCTTGTTTCGAACCTTCTCTTGTCGCCTGGGGCTGGATGAACGAAGGCGGTGGTGAGATGAAGGTAGGCGTCGAACCAGTCGATCGCCTGACGGGTGTTGATTTCCAAACGTATACTGACCATCAGGTGGAAGGCATTGGCGCTGTGACCAACTTGCCCAGCCATATACCGCATAGGATGGCCCGCCGGGCCTATAATATGCTCCGCGACGCCGGGGTAGCCGCAAACATTCAGCCGGTCCGCGAGAAGGGGCTTGGACCAGGAGCCGGCATCGTACTTTGGATGCTCCAAGGAGGGTTCAGCAGCCTGGGTCGAAAGGGATTGCCGGCTGATAAAGTGGCGGAAGCAGCCGTTGCGGATTTGATGTCTTTCATAGACAATGGTGCTGCGGTCGATCATCATCTAGCCGACCAGCTGCTCGTGCCAATGGCTCTGGCCCACGGCCGTTCCACCTTTACAACTGACCATCTCACCCGGCATACCATGACCAACATTGCCCTCCTCCGCCAATGGCTGAACGTACGGATTGCAGTCCAAGGCGTACTAGATCAAGCGGGCAAGATTACTATTGATGGTCTTGGTTATCGCCGGGATTAGGGGATTTGGGGATTATTGATTATGGATTGCTTGGCGTTTAGCTTGAATTGAGACACACATACCTCAAGGACTCGAAAAACATACCAGGCTGACCTCGCAAATAATCGCGGCTTGTTATGAAGTGCATAACACGCTTGGTCCTGGGCTTGAGGAGCGTTTCTATCGCGATGCCTTGCTATATGAGTTATCCCTGAAGGGAATAGCTGCCGAAACGGAAAAGACTTACGGTGTGCAGTACAAAGGGGTTTCGCTCGGTGGGCATAGGGTTGATTTAGTCGTTGAAAACACAGTTATTGTTGAATTGAAAGCTGTACGTAGTCGACTTCTTGCCATTCATTTTGCCCAGGCTCTATCAGAACTGAATGTGAGTGGATTACCAGTTGTCCTTCTCGTTAATTTTGGAGGAAAGAGTGTGCAAGTTAGGCGTTTTGAAGAGCGGGTCATCAAAGAACCTCCAGTTGAGGAAATCTCCTAATCCCCTAATCCCGG
>DASRZI010000023.1:0-7717 GCA_035686605.1 Candidatus Zixiibacteriota bacterium | reverse complement strand
TGCCATCGCCGGTCTCACCGATGTAAACGCTATTAAACTCAGCGTGTCTAAGTTAGCCGGAGGTAAACAACTTGACCACCAGGTAGCCGGAACGGCAATTGTCTTTGCCGCGCTTGTGAACATGCTGGCCAAAGGTACCATCGCCTCTTTTACCGGTTCACGCGAATTGCGCAAGATGATTGTCCGGCCTTTCGGTGTTGTCGTTTTGGCTGGGGCAGTCGGCATGTTGGTGGTTGTGTTAATTCGCTAATAGATATGATAGTATCGTTTCTGGGGCGGCTGTCCGCGTAGAAGAAAGATATATCGTAAGGTGCAACGCACGCTTTAGGTGAAGCTTGCGTGGGAAGAAGGGAATCTATTCGGTGATGCCGTCACCTTAGGCTGCTTGCGGTAGTTAGTGAGAGGATAAACACATATAGAACCCTTGTACTTCAGAAAAATCCTTGTATCTCTCGATGGTTCTGAGTTAGCGGAATGAGCCTTGGTTCCGGCTCTGGCCTTTTCCATAGCTATGTCATCACAAATCATCTTTGTTAGAGTAATAGACGCGTCTGCTCTACCCGGTGGTCATGATCTGTATCAGCGCATGATAGAAAGACAGGAGAGTGAAGTAAATTACTACCCCCACTCATTGCAATTCCGGTCTCTCTTCTTGTAGATCGATACTGAAAACGTAACCGCTGCTGGCCGACCAGCCGAATCAATCTTCAACTTCGACCAGGAAAATGATGTGGAACTGATTGTCATGTCCGGACTTGGCCGATCCAGGCTGAGGCGATGGCGGTACGGAAGCGAAACCGAGAAAGTATTGCCGGCGGCCAACTATGCCACACTGATTATTCGCGCTGGTAGTCCAGCCTAGGCGCAAGACGGCCGTTCAAAAAGCACATCTGTCCATCCCAACATGCCCAAATGAGGAAACCATTGTGATACACTCACCTACTGTTTTGGAAGCCCACGAACTTGCGCTTGAAAAATTAATGGACGGCAACAGAAGGTATCAAGCCGCCAAGCAGACATATCCCCATCAAACAGCGGCGCGCCGCCAGGCTCTGCGTGACGGCCAAAAACCCTTCGCGCTCATTCTAAGCTGCGCCGACTCTCGTGTGCCGCCAGAGCTGATTTTCGATCAAGGATTGGGCGACCTGTTTGTGATTCGAGTCGCCGGTCATGTTGTTGATGATACTGTTTTAGCCAGCGTTGAATTCGCCGTCATTGTGTTAGGCGTTTCCCTGTCGATGGTCTTGGGCCATTCCCAATGCGGCGCAGTGGAAGCGACCATCGGCGGCGGCGAACTACCGGGCAGCCTGTCCAAACTGGCGGCCGCTATCCAACCGGCCGTGGCCGCAGCCAAAGAACTGCCCGGCGATCTGGCAAACAATGCTGTAAATACCAACGCTAAGATGACGGCTGAAAAGCTTCTTGCCCGCAGCTCGCTCCTGAAACAATCTGCATCGGACGACAAGGTAAAAATCGTGGCCGCTCTTTATGATTTGGCCACCGGCGTTGTTGAGCTATTGAACTGATAAAAAAAGATATGAAGGAGAGTGCAAATGCTGTTAACCAGTTCTAAAGTCGCAGATTTTGATAAATTTGACCGTGACATACGCTTTCTTATCGGCTGTTTCCGCGAAGTTCTGGCGGAACTTGGCGAAGAAGAACTGGATCGTAGCTTGCCCCGAGCCGATACCAAAGTGGAGTTTCCGCCAACCGTGCATCCGGTACGCCCCGCCCAAATGTACTCCATTGCGTTCTTGCTGCTCAATATGGTCAGGAATATGCCGTCAACCACTATCGTCGGGCATTAGACTCGGAAAAAGCGGCGGCGCAGCTATCCGGACAGTGGAGCCAAACGGCATCTTCAGAGTGTCGCCAATATTCGGCCGCTGATCACACTTTCATCATATTCGAATGAATCTATTCAGTGGACCCGCATATTCCCGAATCTCCCCAACCCTTTTTATCACAGGTCTGTCACGACCTTGTCACGAGTCTTGTCATCTCCATCGAGTATGTTGTTTGTAATAGAACGGTTCACTTGAACGTTAGCTCGCCACCATGCGTGAGTATAAAGCATGGAGCAGAGACGCGGTTGTCGGGCGATCCTTGTTAACCACAAGACAGCACCCTTTCCAGCGCCTCGCCCGCATATCTGCAGAGTAAGCTCCAGTATGGATGTCGTAGATTCTGGCACAGTCAAATCTGACCGCCTGCCGCCCAGTTGCGGATCGGTGGCTAGTGATGCAAGGCAGGCTAACACAGGGTTTGATCAGGGCGTCCAGGGACAGGCACCGGCCACGCGTCTGTTGGCTTGCATCCAGTATGGTCAGGACGAGGAAATGCGGGCCTATGCCGACTACTTGTGTGGTCTCGTCCAAGGTCAGATTTCTTATCTAGATATACCAGCTAAGGGTAGCATCCGGCATATCAAGAAGGAGGTAGGCGATTGCGACCTGATCGTCTTCGGTGAACCAAAGCGGTCCTTGCTCAAACGATTGCTCAGCGGCCGCCCTTGCCACGAGGCAGTAAACGAAGCGCCGGTTTCGATCCTGGTCACGTCTCGACCACGATGGCCAATCCAGACCATCCTGCTGATCGTCCAGGTTGAAGAAACAGATGAAGCGGCCGTAGATTGGGTGGGCCGTCTGGCCCAGCCGAGCGACGCGAAGGTGACCATTTTGCCTGTCTTGTCCTCTTTTCCCTCTGTGTACGTGCCAGCTAGCTCTGAAGAATCAGCCTTGGGTGAAATCCTCTCGCCCAACACGCAACCTGGCCGACAACTGCGCTGCCTTTCCAAGCGATTAGCTCAGTGGCAGATTGAGAGCACCCTACGTATACGCCAGGGCGAACCAGAGTGGCAAATCCACTGGGAGGTTTTAGAAGGAGATTACGACTTAATTGTTATTGGCGCTGAATTTAGCGACCGTTGGCGACGTTTGCTTTTGGGTGAACTGGTAGCGCCAATGTTGGCTTGGCTGAATCGACCGCTGTTGATCGCTCGTCCAGTGCGGACGGCTCAAAGCACCGTTGGAGAAAAAGGGCATGGCTGACTCGCCAGATATGGACCTTCAGGTAGCGACCGCCGACAACCCTGACCAGATAACATTTCCTGCAGCTAAACAAGTACGCAAGGTGTGGTCGATACGCTTTCGCCTGTTTTGGAGCTATCGAAATGGATGGAGCGACACGGCGGGTTTGGCAAGTTGGACATGTAGGCGCGGGATTCATGTTTAAGTACGAGAGGATTCTTGTTCCACTTGATGGCTCTGATCTGGCGGAAAGGGCCATCGCGCCTGCCGTCACTCTTGCTAACGCGATGTTGGCAGAAGTCATCTTGCTCAGTGTTGTAACGTCTCTGCCATTGAAGATTGACCCTTTCAGGCAGGCGTTGAGAAAAGAAATTGATGCAACGAAACTATACCTTGATTCGGTACGAGCTCAGTTTCTGCCTGCATCCTTAGGTGGCAAGGTTGTGGCCATCGTGGGCACTGATATAGCTCAATCTATTATCAATTTCGTTGAAAAGAATGAAGTTGACCTTATCGTCATGTCCAGTCAAGGTCGTTCCGGTCTCGGTCGCAGGCTATATGGCAGCGTGGCAGGAAAGGTGTTGCGGGGAGTTTCTTGTGACACGGCAATTATTCGCGACCGGGTTGACATCGGGCCGTTCAGCTGCAAGCGCATTTTAGTTCCCTTGGACGGCTCGCCATCAGCGGAACAGGCCCTGGAGCCTGCTATCGAAATTGCCAGGTCTCTATCGGCCGAACTGATTCTACTGCAGGCGCTTACGTTCCCAATTGACCGAGGAGAAACCGTGAGCTCGCCGAATGTTTACGAGTTGATGGTAGCTGCAAAAGAAGCCGAAGCTAAATCATACATGCAACAGGTACAAGCGCGCGTCTCAGATGATCGGCTGCAGATCAAAACAATAACAGCCTCTGGTCAGCCGTCAGCAACCATTATCGGTAATGCGAAAAAGCTAAACGTGAACTTAATCGTCATGACCAGTCGCGGCCAGTCCGGTATTCGCCGGAGGTTCTATGGTAGTGTCGCTGAAAAAGTGCTGTTCGGCACCGCCTGCTCAACATTGGTTGTTCGGGAACCGGTTTCGGTCCACAAAGAAGAACTTGTCCACATTAAGGGGGTCTAGAGATGTATAAGCGCATATTACTTTCCCTGGATGGCTCGGCTTTGGCCGAACAAGCACTGCCTCATGCCGTCGCCCAGGCCGAACACTTTCAGGCAGAGTTGATCCTTCTAAAGGTCCTTGAACCGTTGACAAAACACCACAGTATTTCGCCCGAGGCGGCCTGGAGGGCTGAGAAGGCGACCCGCGAATTGGTTAGCGAGTATTTGGAATGCATTGCGGTTGGTGTCCGGGAAAAAGGTGTACCGGTGCGGGTGATCACAGTCGAAGGTAATCCACACGGAGGAATCGTATCTTGCGCTGAGGCAGAGCAGGTGGATTTGATCGTCATATGCACGCGCGGTCATTCCGGGATTAGCCGTTGGCTGATAGGAAGCGTCGCCGATCGCGTTATGCGCGGCGCCCGCGTGCCGGTACTGCTGGTATCAGCACGGCAGGAAGAGGCAAAAAAGATGTAGCCGCAACAAGAACATCAAACGGTACACCCTGATTTTGGAGACGAATGTGGAAAGTCAAACTGGCAAGAAAACACACTTACTGTGATTCATTTGTTTAATTAGACGGAGGCATCCCATGGGAAAAGAAATTGTGCTTTTTAAGAGTGAGGAAAGAAAGGATCTGGCAAGTGTCGTCGCGTTTTTGCACCAACTGGCCGACAAGTTAGCCGAGAACCAGGTCATTTTGCGTCAGGGCTCAGAGGAAATCGTTATAGATGTCCCTGACAAAGTCGTCCTCGAACTAAAAGTTGAAGAGGAAGATAAGAAAGGCAAGATGAAACGCACGATTGAAGTGGAAATTGAATGGATTGATGGAGACGATTCAGGCGGCGTTGTCACCTTGGGGTAACGACACGGACGTAAACAACCAGGTTCTAGCGGGAGACAGTGATGGTAAGTAGCAGCGTTCTAAACGTGGTAATTGTAATCGGCAGTGTGATCGGAATGGACAGCATACTTGCCGTATTCTTTGAGTTGCGTCGTCGTCCGCAGAAAAAGATAGCAGCGGCAGGCGAGAACCAGTCATGAGCTTCAAGAGAATTCTGGTACCACTGGACGGCTCTAAGTTGGCGGAACGGGCACTGGTCCCTGCTCTGGCTCTTGCCGGAGCGATGTCAGCGAAGCTCTTCTTCATCAGGGTCGTGATCCCGCTATCCTTGAATCTTGACCCTAAGTTCTATCAACACATTATCGAAGTCCGCCAAGACGGAGCGAAGCGATATCTCCGATCTATCCAGCCCCGCTTCTCATCGACGCTGGTAGACATTGAGACTCAAGTTGTTGTCGGTCGAGCAGCCAGGTCAATCATCAACTTCGCTCAAGAGAAGGAAATTGATCTGATAGTTATGTCCAGCCACGGTCGTTCCGGCGTCAATCGCTGGATATATGGCGGCGTGGCCGACAAAGTTCTGCACAATGCGCCATGTGCCAAGGTCATTATCCATCCCCAGGTGATAGTTGAAAACTATTCTATCAAACGCATCTTCGTGCCCTTGGATGGATCATCGATTGCCGAACAGGCCCTGGAACCGGCGCTGGCGCTGGCAGAGGCCGTTTCAGCAGAACTCATTCTTCATCAGGTGACAACGGCGCCGCAGATTTATGTAAAAACGTTGCCCGGTTGGCCCGGTTTTGATGTCGTCCAGGACGCGGCTGAACAAGAAGCCAGCTCCTACTTGCAGTGTGTGCAATCGGCTATGGCAGACAGCCCTGTCCCTTCCGCATTTCGTGTAACTACCGGCCCTGCTGCCGAGGGCATCATTGATATTGCCGATCGCCAAAAGGTGGATCTGATCGTCATGTGTAGTCTCGGCTGTTCCGGAATTGAACGATGGGTATTTGGCAGTGTGGCTGAAAAAGTATTGCGCGGCGCAAACTGCGTCACGCTAGTTATTCAAGGTCAGGAGGATTCAAAATGAAAAATATTGGGCAATCCATGAAGCATGAGATTATATCCATCTCTGTTTCGGCCACTATCAGAGAAGCAGCAGCCTTGTTTGTTGAAGGACATATTGGAACGTTGCCGGTGGTAGATGGCGATGGAAAACTGGTGGGCATTTTACATATCAGAGACCTTCTGGAAATAGTAATGCCTTCTTTCGTAAGACTGGTGGAGGATTTCGACTTTGTGCGTGGTGATTTCAGCATATTTGAAACCTTGTTGCCACCACCAGAGGTAGCTATCCAACCGGCGAGCTCCATCATGGTTCCGCCGGTGTCTGTGAGGGCCGGTAGTGGCCTATTGCGAGCCTTCGCCATTATGAACAGCCACAATTTGTATGACCTTCCGGTTGTAGACGATGATGGCCGGTTGGTGGGTCTTGCCTCACGCGTGGATATTGGCACAGCGTTGCTGGCTGGCTGGCGCAGTGCGGCAGCGGAAGAGGCCGAGTGATGGCGCCGATTCTATCCATTCTAATCTTTGTTGTTGCGCTCATTCTCATTTTTTCCGAAAAAATTCAGCGAACCATTGTGGCCACGGTCGCGGCAGCGCTCATGGTGGGCGTTGGGATAGGACTCGGCTTTTACAGCGAAGAAGAAGCCATCGCCGCCATTGATTTTGAAACCCTAGGCTTGCTCCTGGGCATGATGCTCCTGGTCGTATTGCTCCAACAAACAGGTTTTTTTGAATACCTGGCCATTATGGCTGGGCGGTTGTCGCGTGGTAATCCGGTACGCTTGTTCATCCTGTTAGGTACGATTACGACGGTGCTCTCAATGTTTTTGGATAACGTAACCACCGTTGTGCTTATTGCCCCTGTGACCATTCTGATTTGCGAACTGCTGGGCATAAACCCGCTCCCAATGCTCATAGGTGAAGCGCTGCTCTCGGATACGGGAGGAACAGGCACTTTGGTTGGCGATCCGCCAAATATCTTGATCGGCGCGGCCGCGCCATTCACATTTAACGACTTCTTGACCCGTTCTTTGCCAATTGTGGTAGTCACCTGGTTACTCGTATTGTTATTATTGCTTTGGCTGTTTCGCAAAGATTTACAACCCAAACCAGGGGCGGCCGAGGCGGTGAAAAAGCTTGATCCGGCCAAAGCCTTACACGATCCCCAGTCAGCACGCCGTGTGCTGATTGTCCTAGGTGTGGCTATTGTTTTTTTCTTTATTCATAGTGTCGTCCATTTAAGCCCTGCGTTTATCGCATTGGCAGCCGCTGGAGCTGCGTTACTATGGGTTCGTCCTGAAGATGTTTCCAAGACTTTCGAGCATGTCGAATGGGTTGTATTGATTTTCTTTGCCTCCTTGTTTGTGATGGTCGGAGGATTGGAAGCGGCCGGCGTGATGGAGTATCTTTCTCGTTTATTAATCCAGGTTAGTGATATCAATCCAATTCTGCTGGGAGTAGGGATGATTTGGATGGTGGCGGTTCTGTCGGCTCTCGTGGACAATATTCCTATTACTATCGCTCTGATTCCTGTGATTCAGAATCTTGGCGCGGAGGGGATCGATGTCACGCCGCTCTGGTGGGCCCTGGTTTTTGGGGCTGGGTTTGGCGGTAACGGCACCATCATTGGTTCAACGGCTAATATCGTTGTGGTATCACTTTCAGAAAAAACACGCA
>DASRZI010000022.1:0-9620 GCA_035686605.1 Candidatus Zixiibacteriota bacterium | reverse complement strand
CGATGATGGAATCAACAGGGATGTTAGGCAGATTGCCTGATTTGTTCTCCCAGCTGAATGACGAGCAATCGGCGTTGCAGGTCACCTGGAAGACGTGGCCTGGTGTAGAGGGCGTGTTTTGATCGAATCCGCCAACAGCAGCGTAGCCGACCATCGGTTCTACTGGATCAGTTACAACGTCGAGGATCGGCCGGTTTGGCAGCACAGCGTTACCACCGGTTACGTCCACCCAAGTCGCACTTTCGGCAATGCCTTGACCAAGGCCAAATCCATATTGGACGTTGCCGTCGTTGGTACCGACGATCACGATCGATTCGTCGGTGACCGCGAACTGAAGCTGATTGATGAAGGATCGATCGGCTAACGTGCCCTTTGTCAGGTCAGGACTATTGGTGTACCAGGTATTGCTGGGCCAACCGCCTTCGATCGTTTCCCAAATACGGTGAGTACCACCGATGAGATGATTACAGCCGGTGACCGCTGAACAGTCATGCTTGTACAATTCATAGGGAAAGATAAAGCTCATCCGGTCAGCGCCCCATCCAGGATTGATCGTTCGCCTATCTCCGCCGAATGGTCCCTGCCTGAACACCACCATTCCACCATTTTGACTTTCGGCATACCATCTCAGTTCGAGCACGGGCTCGATTCTGGCATACATACCATCGCCGCCTAAGATGTGAATCCAACCTTCTGGTCCCGGTTCGGTGGAATAGATGAAGGCAGCTGTGCCGTTGTCTTGGGTGCCGCCAACTATTCCGGGGTTGTCGGCAGTGGCGAAATTGGCGGTTAGGTCACCGCCGTAAAACTCGATGGTGGATAGTGTATCGTTAAGGGTGATCCAGGTTGGTGTTGGAGCTGTAGCATTGTGAGTGACGTAAGCGCCGCCGTCATTGCTTACAAGAAGCACGTCGGATGAACCGCCTACGAAGGCTCGGCCATGGTTGTCAACGTGAACAGAGTTCCCTCCGCAATATCCATTCGTCAGGTTGGTGAACGTGTCGCCCCCATTGGTCGAGCGGTAGACATCGATCATACTGAGGAAGACCACATCAGGATCATTGGGATCGACTACCATCCCAGCGTTATACCAGGTTTGGCCAATTCCTCCTCCGCAGCCTGCAAAATCGGTGGGTGTGGCTGACTGGGTCCAGTTTGCGCCACCGTCGACAGTTAACCAAACACCTCGCGTCCCGCTTGAGTTTGAGTTGTCTGCAACTTGAGCGTAGATAGTGTTGGAGTCGCTCGGAGACATCGCCAGGTCGATGCGGCCAATAAGGTCGTTAGCAGGATTGCCGTCACCTGTTCCATCCGGCCAGCCGCTATTAAGTAGGGTCCAACTAGAAGGGCAGCCCGAGATAGGGATGGTGCTCGAATAAACGCCATTGGCTCCTGTATTGTCCAAATCGTTCTGAACGGTTGTAGCGAATCCCCTGGTCCCGACAGCTGCGTAGAGATCAGTGCTGCTTCCGGTGTCCGCGACCAACAGCCCAGTGATGTCCTGTCGCTGATCGGTATGGCTGTTCGTTAGGCAGGGCCCAGTCCAGTTTGCGCCTGCATCATAGGAGAAGTACAGGCCGGTTTTCGTACCTACGATTACGTTATCACTATCACGTGGATCGATCTGGACCTTTCCGATAGCCTGGTATTGGGGGAACTCGCCGGCGGGTTGGGGGTATGGCGGTGCGAACTCATCGAAGCCAAGTACCTCCCAATTTGCTCCCGCGTCAGTAGTCTTAAGGAGACCAGCAGATCCAAAGCTATACGAGCCATATCGCAAATCACCGGTGCCAGCATAAATGGTATTGTGATCGTTGGGGTCAAAGATCAGGTCACCAATTGAAGAAGCGTCAATGAGCGGATCATCGGTAGTGACCTCCCAAGTGGTGTTGCTGTCGCAGCAATTGGTCGTCTTCCACACGCCGCCGCCATCCGCGCCAACGTAGGCGATGGTCGGAGATACGGGATCGCTGATGATGAAGCTCGCCCTTCCTGCGTTTGGTCCCCAGCCTTGCCCGACCATCGGTTCAGGGCCAAGCGAGGTCCACATTGTCGGGTCGAGAACTAGTCCGGATTGACTTTTGCTTGCATCGTAAACCACCTGGCCTGCAGGAACACCTCGCTCCACTTCTCTGTCCTGCTCGGCAGCATCTAACCACCAGCGCTGGTTAAATTGGAAAGTGGGGTAGGTGTAGCGCGTGGCCCAATAGTCTCCCATGCTCATTAGGAGCTCGCCTTCGTTTTCCAGTGCCGGATCGGCAACGAACTGAAGACGCTCTTCACCTTGAAGACCGAGGACGTCGGCTTGAGCTTCTCGCGCCTTTGCGCTTTCTTGGGTGAGGTTTCCTGGCCGTCCTAGTAACCATACTCCTAGGATCAGTAGGACGAATATCGGCAGAATTCGAAAAATGTTTTTTGAAAGCTGATTACGCACGCTGGGACTCCTTTTCCTGATGAAAGCCATAGGTTGATTATCTTGAATTGGGGCTTCGAGACATCGATGACACTGAAATGTAAGCGAAGATGATAGCTGATTTATGCGTTAAAAGCCAGACGTGTCAGGCAAGATCTTTGGTATTCAGCCATGCGCCCAATCTAAGGTAGTAATCGGCCGGTTCAAGATCAACCGAAGATGTATAAATCCACTGTAGGGTTGAAGCAGCGGCCGGATGTTGTTGAGAAGAACTCGGGGACGGCAGCGAGCAGAAGGCTACATAATGGTGACTGGGACTGATAAGCAAATGGCCAATAGGGGCAAAGCGACCACGAAGGTGATGTTGGGTTCGAAATGCGTCCCCGAATCCGGTCGCCTTGCCCATAGTGAAATGAGTGTGGGTTGGGATTGCGGGTAAGGCTCTCGTGTAGATTGATCTGAGGTTCGATTCGGGGGTTCGGCCATAGGAATTCTGGGCAGGCACTAGGCCTGGCCCTACACCAGCCAACTTGACAGCATATCTTACTACCAATGATTGGTTCGGGCTTGAGTTGGCGGATGCAGAATCAGCCCTCAAATAAATTGACGTTTGAAAGGGCGACCCCCTGTGGTCGCCCGTTTTTGGTATCGTTAATTGAAGTATTAGCCAGAATTGAACGAATCCTGTGTAGAGGCACTGTGACCAAGAAGGCGATGTTCGGATTGAAGTGCGCTCCTTATATTGCTCACTTTACCCACGCCACGTGATGTCGTCCTGGAAAGTCTCTTCACCTGATCCACAGCATTTAGTTGGGTAAAAATAGTGGTGATGAATTCGACGATAAGGAACCTGTAAACGATTTGTCGGACTTCTGATAGGTAGATATGCTAAAATCCTAACCAAGAGTATGACCATCCTCTGCACCTACATCGGAAAATCCGAAAGGAGATTCTTACTTTTCGTTATTTGGGGTTAGCATGCTGAAGATCATCCAGAAGCAAAATAGTGCACTCACCAAGAAGAATTAGCCCCGAAACTCTCCGGCGCCTGGCGATCAGCAGCCAGAAACTGGTAGGTCCACGAACAGGATCCGGCCGAGAAGCGATCATGGAAGTGATTCGCGATTTGGGCTGTGTGCAGTTCGATCCCCTTAGGGCAATTGAGCGAACCCAGCTGCTCGTTCTTCGAAGCCGCCTGGGCGAATTTGATCCAGGATACCTAGATTCTTTGCTCTACGAAGAGAGAAAACTCTTTGAATATTGGGCGCACGCCGCTTCAATCGTCCTAACCGAGGATTTCCCCATCTTCTGGCGCCATATGCGAGAGTGGGCGCCTGGGGACAGGCCCTGGATGAAGCGGGCGAGGGCATGGATGGCTGAGAATCAAGTGCTGCGAACCCACATCTTGAAAGAAATCCAAAGCAAAGGTCCATTGTCAGCGCGAGAGTTCCAAGACAATTCGAATTCAAAATGGCAGTCGAGCGGCTGGAGCAATGGCCAGACTGTCCGGCAGATGCTCAACTATTTGTGGGAACAGGGTGAAATATTTATCAGCCGTCGGAACGGATTGACGAAGCTGTGGGATCTGAGAGAGCGCTGTCTGCCCGATTGGACACCACGGGAAGATCTGGCATGGTCCGAAGTGGTTTATCGAGCAGCCCAGACATCTTTAAAAGCGTTGGGAGCCGGCCGAATTCGACAAATTGAGCGTCATTTTACCCGGAGCAACTATCCAGACTTGACCGATACAATAACCAAGCTGGAATCAGAGGATCTGATTCAGCGGATTGAAATCGAGGAGAGTGGGGCTATCTGGCCCGGCAATTGGTTTATCCACAGTGCGAATCTAGTTCTACTTGACCAGATAGAATCCGGCGATTGGCAGCCTCGAACCAACTTGCTGTCACCTTTCGACAACCTCATTTGCGATCGAGATAGAACTGAGCAGTTGTTTGACTTCTTTTTTCGAATTGAGATCTACGTTCCAAAGGCCAAAAGACAGTTCGGTTATTACGTGATGCCCATACTGCACGGGGACCGGCTTATCGGTCGCATCGATCCCAAAATGGATCGCAAATCAAAGAAACTAGTCGTGAATAATGTGTATGCGGAACCGACGACGCCGATAAATAGAGCGACAGGTCTCGAGGTCGCAGGGGCGATTGGGGATCTGGCGGCATTTCTTGGCGCGAGAGACGTCGATTACTCCGGTGAAGTGCCTGCTGGATGGCGAAAGGCTCTTTCGTAGTTAGTTCCTCAACTAGCGAGTACTGTGCCGGACAGTCCTTGCAGCAAGCGTTGTACCAAAGACAGGAGAAGAGAGTAAATGACTGAGAATGACATGTACGAGGACGGTGAGAGCCTGGTTCCGATAGACATGACTACATACTTCCTCGGCCTATTGCGAAGAGGATCGACGTGGACGCCAGAGGAAACGGATGAAACAGAACGAATACAAAACGAGCATTTGGCCCATATACGGCAGATGTTTGAAGATGGTGCTTTAATTCTCGCGGGTCCCTTCACGGATGGCGGGGATCTTAGAGGCCTTTTTCTCTTTGGGACCGCAACTATTGAAGAAGCCCAAGAGTTGGCCGCAGCCGATCCAGCCGTCAGAGCAGGCAGACTAATTGTAGAAATTCATCCGTGGATGGTGCCATCGGGCGTGCTGCAAGACACGAATCGATAGGCAATGTGACCACCGCGCCAGTTGTCTGGTCTGTATGTTATGTTAAGATTATAAAGTCTCTGCGACGGGTGAAGCCGAGAGGTTCGATTAGCCCATCCAGATTAGAGAAGATGTCTACAGAACTGATCATCTACCAGATAACAAGACGCTCGCGTCAAATATCGTCATAATGGGTATCATACTGAGGATGTGAGATGAAATCCTTGTTAACAAGTCCACGTTTCAGCGTTCCACTGGCGGTTGTATTATGCTTGTGCTTTCTGCTTGTTCCTGTTGTATCGGCCGAATCCACATACGTTGTGCAGCGGGGAGATACGCTGTTCAGGATTGCGCTAAACCACGGTCTGACTACTCAGCAATTAGCCCAGGCCAACAACATCATCAACCCAGATGTTATTTATGCGGGACAGGTGCTGGTAATCCCTGGTGGGACTTCAGATCCTGAGGTCACAACACCTGAACCAATAGAGGCGACAGATCTGGTTGTCGAGCCAGATACAGAGATATTCGCTGACAGCACGTACATCGTCCAAAGAGGGGATACTCTCTTCAGGATCGCCACAAGATTTGGTTTAAAAACACAGGTTCTGGCCCAGGTAAATGGCATCAGGAATCCATCTTTCATCTATGCCGGACAGGTCCTTACCATCCCGGATGCCAGCGGCGTGATTACAGCCGAGCTCGATCTGATGCCAATTGCCAGCCATTCATATGGGGAGCGATGGATCGACGTTAATCTCTCTACCCAACGCCTGGTTGCATATGAGGGGACCCGACCGGTCTACTCGACTGCGATCTCGTCAGGTTTGCCAGCCTTTCCCACGGTTACCGGTCTTTTCGAGGTTTACCTTCGCTACCAATCTCAGACTATGAACGGGTACCGGTTGGGATACGATTATTATTTGCCCGGTGTCCCCTATGTCATGTACTTTTACAGGGACTATGCCATCCACGGAACGTATTGGCACAATAACTTTGGTACGCCAATGAGTCATGGATGTGTCAACACGCCAACCCCAGATGCCCAGTGGCTCTACAACTGGAGCAGCTATGGCACTCCAGTAAATGTACATTACTAATGAGTCGGCAGAGGTAGAACCTTCACCGAAACGATGATGACTGGCTTATGTGACAAGCTGAGATTTCAGCCAGAAGTCTTTAGAACTCCATATCTGCGCCAGCGATAGGCTGCAGCGAATTCGCCTCTTGGATTATGCGGGAGGGTCAGGAATTGTGTAGTCGATAAGCACAACGTTTCCACCGCTATCGCCAACGACGAGGGGAGCCGTGATCCGTACCCGTTCGATCAAGCATAGACTTTGGGAGACAGACTCACAGAAATAAACGACCAGATCGCCTGTCAACGCACCTTCGCCTTCGTGAAAATCGACCGGAAAGGTTATGGGAAAATCTGGATCGACGATGTAGCGGCTGGCATGCTCCTCCTCCACCGATACTACATCACCAACGGATGACCATTCCATGGAAAATGGAGCGAGTCCGTTGACCTTATAACCATCGGGTAAGTTGATGGTTAGACTCACACTCCCATCACCCGCTGCTACGGACTGGGGGTCCATTTCAACAACAGTTCCGCTGTATGCCGCTCCTGCTGGCTGTCTCGTAAGAAGGCCTTCTCCATCAATTAGGACGAGTGTGGAAACATTGCCCGTTTCCAGATCAGCTATCCTAATGACATGATTGTTGGTATCGGCAATGAACAGGCGACCATCTCCAATACTGAGGCCACCCGGCTCATCAAACAGGGCATTGGCGCCGTCTTGCCAGCCTGATTCCGTACCACCCGCGAAGGTCGTACTCTCACGCGTGCTCGGATCCACCACCTTGATCTTGCTGTTGTAGGTGTCAGTCACATAGAGGAGATCCTCATAGAAAACTACATCAAGGGGATGCTGGAGTCGTACTGCATTCCCGATACCATCGACATCGCCAAAATCAAACAACCCAGTTCCAACAATCGTGTCTAGTTGGCCATCTGGATCGATATCGGCTGTTCTAATGGCACTTGCCTCGCTGTCGGCGATGAAGAGAACGGCCCCATCGGTGCTCAAGCCGCTGGGCTGGTTCAATCCCCCCTGAGAGAGGGAACCGTCCTTTAGTTCCTCTCTGGCTGATCCAGCATGTACTTTGAGCGATCCACTATCAGGATCGTAAGTCCATATCTGGTGCTGCCCTGCCATCGCAATGTAGACCAGGCCATCATGATACAAAACATCCCAAGGCGAGTTGAGTGGTGAGTTTTCGGTTGCCTCGGAATAGCTCATAAACATGTGCTCACCGGTTCCGGCAGCAGTCGACACAGATCGATTATCTAAATCAATCAATCGAATCGAGTTATTCTCCGTATCTGCCACGTAAAGGTTCCCTTCGTCATCCAGGGTCATACCTTGGGGTCGGAAAAAGCTGGCACTCTCAAAATCTCCGTCTTGGAGTCTTGGCTGACCATCGCCGATTACTTCCCGGACATTGCCATCCAAATCGGTGATTACGATCCTGTTGTGGTTTGAGTCGGCGATGAACAAACGACTTTCATCAGCATCCACGAGCACTTTACCAGGAAAGAGTAAGGGCGAATCAACGTCTGGGACTTTTTCCAAAATGGTTGAGACTGGTGTCCGGTCAATAGCGCCGATTTCGTCGAATTCCGCAACCATGTTGCCGATGACGAAGTCAAAACGGTCGTAGATATCTTCGCCGGAGTGAGAGCCGAACACTTTTCCTTCTGGATCGATGATTACCAGGGTTGGCCAAGCTCGGGCGCCATATTGGCTCCAGACCTGGAATTGCTGGTCATTTACCACCGGGTGCTCCAATTCGTAGCGTTGGATGATGCGCTGAATATTGTCCGTTTCTCCCTCGTTCTCGAATTTAGCCGAGTGAACCCCGATTACAACCAGCTCATCGGCATATTTCTCCTCGAGCGCTTTAAGCTCAGGAATGATATGCATACAGTTGATGCAGCCATAGGTCCAGAAGTCCAATAGGACTACCTTGCCGCGAAGGTCTGCCAATTTGAGGGGGCCGCTTGTATTGAGCCAATCTAATCCCTCAGGGAATTCAGGAGCTGGTACCTGACCTGCAAACGACAGCTCTGGATTAGCGGACGACGAATTCTGGGCGCTTTCTGAGCCACCCTCACCCGCATCTTCAATAGAATCAACTTCTGAGGATCCGTTAGACTCCTCTTGATCTGCCGCGGTATCTGTATCCGAATTGCCGGAACTCTGATTGCCAGCTTCCTCGCTGCTCTTGGTCGTTGATGATGTGTCTGTGCCACCACAGGCGCTCAGCAATAATGCCAATGTTACCAGCAAGGTCAGCAGAAACAGGTATTTCTTATTCAAAATAGGAACGCTTCCTTTTGGCAGAAAATGATCGATGGTAGACAGCAGCTGCACCGACCAGCGAATGGTTTATCAGCTTGGCATTGACCAGGTAATCAGTTTCTACTTGTCTGCTTACAAGATAACCGAACCAGGCCTAATCGTACGTCGTAATCCTTACACATTGATGAGTACTTTGTTGTGAAAAGATTAAAGGTGGTCAGAATATCATACAAATCGTTATAATCTTTTGTAATCTTATCAGAAGTAAAGAAAACTGAGACGATATTTATGTTTGCGAGCCAAACTGTTCTGGGTTGGATTCCGAGATGAGTTGGATGCGAGTCTCGTTGTTCGGATTGCTTTTACTGCTCGTTTCCTGCAGTGAAGTTATCCCCCCGCCTCCTCAGGATAGCTACGAAGAAGCGACTTTAGCACCTATCCCATCGCCGACAGTTGAACCGACAGCAACCCCAATTCCCGGAGGGGCAGAAGGGATAGGGCTGGCCTTCCTCCGAGCCTGGGAAGGCAAGGATTACCTGGGGATGTACAGTCTGCTATCCCCGCAGAGCCAGGCTCTAGTCGACAGCCGGACCTTTGTTACCTATTATCAGGGCATCATGAGCGAGGCTACGGTTCAGACTGTCCATGCGCAGCCGCTATCGGCTACGCAGGACGGCGATCGCGCTGAGTTTGGAGCTCGGGTCATCTGGGAAACAGCCGTCGTCGGAGATATTACCAGAGATCACAACATGGATCTGGTTTTCAACGAAGGCCGATGGGGCGTGGTATGGGACGAGAGCCTGGTCCTCCCCGAACTCGAGGGTGGCTACCATTTACACATGGAACATCGCGTGCCAGCCCGGGCCAATATTTATGATGTAAATGGAGAAGCGCTGGGCTACCAGGGAAGTGTGGTCACGCTTGCCGTAATCCCGGGCCAGATTGAGGATGAGGTAGGTTTGCTTAACGCTTTAAGCCCTTTGCTGGGATTAACTCCCGATGAAATAGAATTCCTCTACGCCGCTTCTCTGCCTGATTGGTATGTGCCTTTGGGAGATATCACTGGCGAAGCCATGCAAGAAGCCTATGAAGACCTGCAGCCATTCTTCGATGCCGGCCTGGTCACCGACGATCGCCTAACGCGCTTGTACACAGGAGAGGGAATCGCGCC
>DASRZI010000021.1:0-3208 GCA_035686605.1 Candidatus Zixiibacteriota bacterium | reverse complement strand
AATTGCCGTCAGGTCAGAAAATGAGCACGATAAAACAATTGCCGAATATAGAAAGAATTGGATGAAGACCAACAAAGGCACCCGGAATTCCTCGGCGACCAAGAAGGCACAACGTCCATTTTGAGTAACCATACTATTCATCGTGAAGGAGACAAAAAATGAGCGAGAAACCATCCTTAGAAATGAAACCAACAACTGGCGAGTACGACAGCAATATCGCAGGTTTCAAAGCCTTTTACTTGACCACATTCCTGCTGGCCATGGTCTGGGTTGGGATTCAGCCGGTCCTGATACCAACATTTATCCTATCCCAGACCGGCTCGGCTGCAGATGTGGCCCTGGTGCTGACTCTGATGTCCCTGGGGGCCTTGTCGGTCCCGTTGGTAACCGCTGTAGCGGATCGGTATCGCGCCCCTCGAGAAGTGCAACTGGTCTGCCTGCTGGTGTTTGGGATTAGCTACTTTCTGATCGGCTTTGCCCATCAGCCACTGCTCTTTGGGCTGTTGGCCCTTCTGACGGGCTTTGGCGTCGGCGGAGCTTCGGTGTTTTCTACGGTGTATATTGTCGCGGGTGGCTACTCTGACGAGGCTCAAGGCCATGCTTTGGCGCTAGGCAGCCGCCTGTGGCTCGTCGGCCAAGTGATCGGTGCAGCGCTCGTCGCCGTCATGTTGGCCGCGGGGCTGCCGTTTCAAGTCATGTTCGCGGTGACATCCGTCATCCTGGTTATCTCGTTGGCAATTGCCTATTGGACCACTCGACCGCTGGCGGAACGGGTGCTGGTGACAGCCGACCAATTTGCAGTCAGCAAGGGCCAGGCAGAAAGCAAGGATGAAGATGTCCACAACTGGAAAGCGGTGCTTTTCTCCCCGTTTGGCCTGGTTATCCTGGCGGTCCTGCTGGTTTACGGCGGTTGGCAGGCCCTAAACGGGCAGTACACCAACTACTTTTATGGCGCTTTCGGCATCGAGCCAGAGCTATCGGCGGCAGCCAATTCGGTGGGTGCCTTGCTCGGGATTGTGACTGTGGGCTTCTACGCCAGGTGGTTTGCACGTTCTGGCGCGTTATCGCAGTTCAATTTTCATGCCCTGGCACGCCTAATTGGCGCAATCGTATTGTTGAGCTTGAGCTTCTTCCTGGTAGCAGAAACTGCGCTCGCGAAGTGGATGCCTCTGGTGATCTATATCCTGTTGATGCAATTGCGCCCGGTGCAAGATATCGCTTACGCCACAATGGCGGCTCGTACGGCCCCGGGCGGCGCAGCGATGGCCCAGGGTGTGCTTACCTTGACCTTTGCGTTGGCGGCGATCATCGGCAATCTAGGAACCGGTTTTGTGGTCGAAAGCATGGGTTGGATGTGGGTTCCCGTTCTGATGGCTGTGCTCTGCGGTCTCGCCCTGCTGGTCGGGCTGCGAGGGAGACGAATTCGGGATCAATATCTGGTCGAAGTCGGCGGCGAGAAGGAAGCTAAAGCTGCCAATCGCGCCCTTGGTTCAAATTGATATGTAAGCATGCTACTTCTGGATGCGAGCGCATCTAGAAGACAAAATGGGAGCCATCCGCGATTGAGAAGGCTTATGATCCAAAAAAATTGATAACTATTTCATTCAATATTAAGGAGACAAAAAATGAGTAACAGATAAAGCCACTTCGAAAACATAATCTATCAAGACAGTAGTTTAGCACTTTTTACAATTCAGTTTGGCGCCTAGCGTTCTCAGGAGTTTACCTCCACCGTGAAGTCCAATAGGGCCAAGATATTCTTGCGGGCATCCGAGAGCGCCATGACATGAACCCAAACCTGCTCACCGAGCGTGACGACCGACAAATAAACACCTTTGAACGCTTGCAGCAGGGCTTCTGCGGTGGGGCGCGCGGTGACGCCAGGGCCGTTGGGCCGCCTATTCGCCACCTTGCAATTTGTTCAACATTTACAGTAGTATCGCACTTTCTACAAATCGGCCATATTCGCCGGTCGCCAAGCTTCAAAGCGCCAGATATGGCGGCAACTACTGCAAAAATATTGCGAAATCGACTCAAAATGTAAAATCTGAAAAACAACTATCAAAAGATAGAAAAGGAGAAATAATCATGGAACTTCTGAACACACTCTACAACCTGATGGGCCTGGTCTTCGTGCTGGGTACGATTGCTTCGATGGGCCTGAGCCTGACGATCGCCCAGATCACCGGGCCGCTGCGCAATGCACGTTTTGTGATCGTCGCCCTACTGGCCAACTTCATTATCCCTCCGATCGCTGCTTTGCTTCTCATCAACATCTTCTCCCTGGAAGAGCCCCTGGCCGCCGGGCTGCTGCTGGTTTCATTGGCCGCCGGCGCCCCAGGTTTGCCCAAGACAGCCGTCTTTGCCAAAGTTGATACCGCGGCCGCTACGGGCTTGATGGTTCTCCTGGTAGTGGTCACCATCATCATTCTGCCGATCGCTCTGCCCTTGTTGCTAACCGGGATCTCGGTCACATTCTGGGATGTCGCTTCTGGGCTCGTTTACTTGATCCTGGTCCCGCTGGCCTTGAGCCTCTTTGTACGCGCCCGTTATCCGGAGGCGGCCGCGTCGGCCCAACCCCTCTTCGCCCAGGCTTCCAATATTAGCTTGTTGATCCTGATGGTGTTGATGGTGGTGCTGAATTTCAGCGATGTGGTCAACTTGTTAGGCTCCGGTGGCTTGCTGGCCAGCCTGATCTTAGTGATTCTGACCGTCGCTGGTGGTTACTTGCTGGGCAGCCTGGGTAAGGCCGAAGGTTGGATACAGGCCCTGGGCTCCGGGCAGCGCAATATCGCCGCGGCCATGGTGGTAGCCACCTTGAACTTCGGCAACGACGAGGTTGTGATGGTTGTGGTCTATTCACTCATCGTCCTGGTGGTGCTAATACCGCTGGCCCTTGAATTGGGGAAACGGCGGGCTATGGCTGAGGAGATCAAGGAGAAATCTGAGCCTGAACCGAAAAAGGCGTGATTTCTATCGAGGAGGGTATATGGACAAGGAGTCTGATGGACAGAAGGTGAAAGACAGAAGTGGCTTAAGCCGGTCACAACCGGCTGGCTATGATCTCTTGGAATGACCCCGAAAAAATGGACACATAGTTAAGGTGAAACATATAACAACTCATACTCTACAGGTGACTGGTAGTTCAGCGATGAGTGAAGACGCTGACGATTGTAAAAGACTTCAATGTATTCGAAGATATCTGCCT
>DASRZI010000020.1:0-11063 GCA_035686605.1 Candidatus Zixiibacteriota bacterium | reverse complement strand
GACCGAGTCGTCGGAGTCGCTAAGGTATTCACCAGTCGAGTTGGAAGCGGACCTTTCCCCAGCGAGCTGGCGGGGGACGAAGCGATCAGGCTTCGGGGAACTGGTGAAATGCCCTGGGACGAGTTTGGAACCACAACAGGCCGGCCCAGACGCGTCGGCTGGTTAGATACCGTTATTCTGGAGTATTCCAACCGTATTAACAGTTTGACGGAGCTGGCTCTTACCAAGCTGGACATTCTGAGCGGTCTAGATGAATTACCAATCTGCGTATCTTATGATCTCGATGGTGAAGAGCTGCGCAATTTTCCGGCCGATTTGACGCTCCTCTCAAAGTGCAGACCTATATACAAGAGGCTCCCCGGCTGGACGGAAGATATCACGAGCGCACGAAAAATGGCTGATCTTCCCAAGGCGACCCGCCACTATATCGACATGGTCGCTGAACAAGTCGGGGTTCCTGTCAGCCTGGTTTCTGTTGGACCAGGTCGGGATCAGATCATCCAGGCTCAGTAGTTAGCTCGTCCCTGGCGACGCAATTGACAACAGGAGTCTCTTTACAGATGGGACTCCACCTACCCCCCAATCGTAGAACTTTCTCCGCGCCGGTTGCTTATCAGACTTCTCTGATCAATTGAATATGCCCTTTCAAAGAATCAAGCATCATGTCGATTGATATGCTCTCCTTCACCGTGTGAGCCAGATTTTCCTCGCCTGGTGAGTACCCGACGATAGCGATGCTATCGGTATGGGCGGCGACATGGCGGCCGTCTGTGGCGAAACGATAATTCGTGAGCTCTGGCATCCAACCCATTCCCCGTCCGATGGCATCCTGAGCTCGCCGAACGAACTCATTCTCTGGCGGCGTGTAAAATCCGCTTATGGTCTCGTCAAGGTCGACATCCGATTCGGGCAAGCCTAACCAGGGGCTTTCAATCTGAGGTTCCAGGTCTCCACCAACATCCTCGACGAAGGCTTCTAACGATCTGACGCTTTCTGTCGCTGTTCTAAAATCCAATAGAACTCGCGTCTGGGCAGGGATAACATTGGAGCTCTGGGTATCTACTTTGACAATGGTCGGCGCAACGCTTGTATCTCCAAGCAGGGGATGGGAGCCCAGTTCGAACTGTCGCACGCTGAGACGATCCAAAAATCGGGCCATTGCGTAGTTTGGATTTATCCCGCGTTCGGGCACGCTGGCATGAACAGACCTGCCTTCGAAACTGGCCCATATCAGCCAAATACCCCTGTGACCTAGACTGATGTGATTGGAGGATGGCTCGCCAAGAACCATTAGATCGACAGGGTAATCAAGGTTTTTCACCCAATGAACTGCGCCAGCGCCACCAGTTTCCTCTTGGACTACGGCCGAGACTACGATGTCGCGTTTGGGCCTCACTCCGCTGAGGAGAACAGCAGCGGCTCCATAGACCTGGACCGCTAAGGGTCCTTTGATGTCGCAGGCTCCCCGGCCAAACACCCTACCTTCGTGGACTTTTGCGGAAAAAGGCGGAAATTGCCATTGACTCAAATCGCCGGGATCGACGTGGTCTAGATGGCTGTTAAAAACAATCGCGCCTAGATGAGGGTCTGTGCCTCGAATCCGGCCGCTGACATTTCCAATCTCGTCTATCCACACGTCGTCGTATTGGAGCTTGGTCATCTCATCCATGACCAACCGGCCGATATCATGCTCCTGGGCTGGCATACTGGGCGTCATGATAAGACGTCTCGTGAAATCCACACACTCATCCAACGTTCTTTTCAAATCAAAATCGACCATCGTACTAAATTCCCATTCTAGTTTGACCGCCTAATGCCGTTCTTGAACACTGCTCTCAGCATGTGGACGTCATCGAGTCAATTGCCTTCAATTGCCAAAATTTTGTGATACCGTCAAAGCGTCGTCGAGCGGAGGTTCTCCACGCAGCAAATCGGCGATTGCGACGAGAGTTGCTACCGTTTCTCTTAATTCGTACCAGGAAGCGCTGCGGTAAGTTCTCATATCAGCTCGAACGCCGTCCGCATCGATTCCAAGGTTGTAGCAAGTGAACAAGGCTCTTGGAAGGTGATACTCTTGCGTTACCAGCAGTACCGAATCCAGGTGAAACTCATGCTGAGCCCAGTAGCAGGTATCGTAGGTCCTGTCTCCCCTGGTATCCATTGTGATCGCTGATTCAGGAACTCCCTTCGCGACAGCATAGGCTCGCATAGAACCAGGTTCATCATAGGTTGATTCATCCTGATGTCCGCTGACGACGATATGTTTTACGGCTCCACTTTGATAAAGACCAATGGCTGTATCCATTCTGTCCCGCAAGACCGTGCTGAGCCAACCGTCTCTGTTAACGGCAGCCCCGAATACTAGAGCCGCGCCTTTGACTGGAGCTTTATCAAGATCATAAATCTGACGATCATAGCGGTTTCGAAGAGATGCCCGGATCACGAAAGGGGAAACGGCAAGCAAGCTCACGAAGACAAGCAGGGCTGCCCCAATGATTCTACGCGAGTTCATTATCGAATTCCGAAATCTTCCCGTCCAGCTGAGCTGCTAATTCTGATGCGGCGGTCACAGGCAATTCACAGACGAAATGGTGACAAACATAGGCTGTAGCTTTGTTATTCAGTCGTTTTCTATTCATGAGCAGCGGCACCTGCCCATCCACACCGCCAACAGCAGTGACCAGGTTCGGTCGGTATTCGGATTGAATAACTGAAAGAAGTTCCTTCGTATCGTCCGCCTTTGGATCGCCGGTGATGGCGATTTCCCGTGATTCCCCGAGGGCGAATGAAGCGACCCCGAGCCAATGTCCAAAACCAAGCGGGTGCTGAGACATCACAGATTGCATCGAAGACAAAGCCTCCGTGGCGATGTCCCAGTATCGTCCGTTTCCTGTGTAGAGATATAGTTTCAGCAGTACGCCCACTGCTACAGCGTTTCCACTTGGAACTGCGTTATCCTGAGTTTCCCGGGGACGGCTTATTAGTTGTTCATGATCGTCCGGTGTATCAAAAAACCCAACGCTGTCAGAATCGTGGAAATGGATGAGGATTTGATCGGCCAGTTCTTGACACCATGCGAACCATCGCTCATCGAAGGTGCTCTGGTAAAGGGCTAGCAAGCCGTCCGCTAGATAAGCATAATCTTCGAGAAAACCACCGATCTTTGCCTCATGTCCTTCTTTCCATGTCCTGAATAGTCGTCCATCAGGTTGTCGGAGGTTATTGAAGATAAAATCGGCATTTTGTATAGCGGCTTTCAAGTATTCCTCGTTCTCAAGATCCCTTCCGGCCTCTGCAAGAACCGCCAATACGAGTCCGTTCCAGGAAGTAAGAACCTTGTCATCAAGACCCGGTCTGATTCTGGAATCGCGTACGGTCCGCAGTTTCACTTTGGCCTCGGTGATAATCCTGACCGCTTCCTCATGATCTAGGCCATCTTCAGGTAGATTGCCCGCCACATGCAATATGTTGACCCCTTCCCAATTTCCAGCCGCGGAAACGCCGTAAAGATTCATAAACAAGTCGGCGTCTTCTCCTAAGACATCTCTGATATCGGCAGCGGACCACACATAATATTTCCCTTCGACGCCTTCACTGTCCGCATCTAAACTGCTGTAATAACCCCCACCCTGCTCCCGCATTTCGGCCATCAACCAGTCCAATGTGTCTTCGACAACGCGACGAAATAGAGGTCTGCCGGTTACCTTCCAAGCATGGAGATAAATTCGAGCAAGTAACGCATTATCGTAGAGCATCTTTTCGAAGTGCGGGGCTAACCAGCGAATATCGGTCGAGTAGCGGGCAAAGCCGCCACCCAAATGATCAAAGATGCCACCTTTGGCCATCATCTCCAGGGTCTTTTCGACCATGGAAAGTGCCTCGGCGTTCCCTATCTTGTGATGATATCTGAGAAGGAATTCGAGCGTCATAGCCTGCGGGAACTTTGGCGCTGGACCGAACCCTCCAAAGCGGTGATCGAAGTTCTGCCGAATACCCGCAAAGGCATTATCTAATAGCGATTCCTCTAGGGGCGTCTCAGCCGAATCTACAGACATTGAAGATCCAAGGTAATCTGTAATACCTGAGGCTGATTCTACTACCTGTTCACGCCGGTTTACCCATGCATCGGCGAGACTACTTAGCACTTGCTTGAAACTGGGCAAGCCATGTCTGGGCGAGGGCGGGTAATATGTCCCTCCAAAAAACGGTGCGCCTTCTGGGGTCAGAGCGACTGTCATGGGCCACCCCCCCTGTCCGGTCATGGCGACCACTGCAGTCATATAGATGCGATCGATATCCGGCCGTTCCTCCCGGTCTACCTTGATGTTGATAAAATGCTCGTTCATCAGGGCGGCCGTCTCCTCATCCTCGAACGACTCATGGGCCATAACATGACACCAGTGGCAGGCCGCATAACCCACGCTTAGCAGAATCGGCTTGTCTTGCTCCCGAGCTAGACTCAAGGCTTCCTGGCCCCATGGATACCATTCAACCGGATTCTCCACATGTTGGAGGAGGTAAGGGCTGGTCTCGCTCGCTAGTTTATTCGTCATCGTTTGAAGTACCTGAGTTCATGTAAAAGATTTTCCATACCTGTATTATGAATCCCAGAGGCCATTTGATTGGTCACCGGAAATTGTTTACTGTCACCATGATTTTTTTTAATTCTGCAGAGTCGGATTGCGCTCTACAAACCGTGACATATTAAGAGTAGCCAATTCATGGGATTTAACTGTGAGCGGGCTCACCGGGAGTTGCTACCAGCTCGGGATTAAAGCTTGAGCGCCTCTTGGAATTTCGCAACAAAGTCTGCCGCTGTCGCTGGCTTGTTCTCAGAACTGTCGACCGCGTTGATGAGCGCACTTCCAACGATGATGCCGTCGGCGTACTCGCCTATGCTCGAAGCCTGCTCAGGCGTGCTGATGCCAAAACCAACAGCGACTGGGATATCCGTCTGTGACTTAATGCTGGAAACGAATTCAGATAGTTCGGACGACATGCGTCGCCTGGCTCCTGTCACGCCTGTCACGCTCACCATGTAAATGAAACCACTCGCCCCTTCTATTACCAGCTTAATTCGCTTCTCGTTGCTCGTTGGAGCCACAAAGCTGATCAGAGCCACTCCTAACTCCTGGCATCGCTTTCGCAGGTTGCCAGATTCTTCCGGAGGCAGATCTGGAACGATGAGACCATCAGCGCCCGCATCCGAAAGGGCGGCAGCATAGCGATCCTCGCCGAACGCCAGGACCGGGTTGTAGTAGCCCATCATCAAGAACGGCACTTTTACGCCTCTTGATCGTAGTTCTCTGACCATGTCCAGGCAGGCAGCGGTCGTTATTCCCGCCTCTAGTGCTCGCTGCGTGCTCCGTTGGATGGTTGGACCGTCGGCAATCGGATCGCTAAAAGGAACGCCAAGCTCAACAAGGTCGCTGAAAGGTGCTATCGCTTCGATGATGTCGAGAGAGGTCTCGGCGTCAGGATAGCCAAGCGTGTAGTAAGGCATCAACGCCGCTTTTTGAGTGCCAGAAGCTCTCGAAAAAGCAGATGCGATTGTTGTCAGGCCTGGTTGTCTGTCTCTTCTTACGATGTCTGCACTCATAAACTTATCACTGAGGCTACTATAATCTGGGAATAGGGGTAATTCAAATTGAGGCAGGAAAGCGGCGGATGGCTAGAGCTGCAAACTGGGATTCACGTCTAGTTCCAGTGAGTCACGTTCACCACCAATGAAGTGCCAATGAGCGGCGGCTGCGATCATTGCCGCATTATCTGTGCAAAGCTCGGCTGGTGGAACTCGGACTGGGACTTCAATGTGCCTCTTCATCGCCCGCTGAAGCGTGCGGTTTGCGGATACTCCACCGGACAGATGAACTGCCTTTGCGCCAAATTCCTCAACAGCGTCGACCGTCTTTGTCACCAGGACATCGACAACTGCTTCTTGAAAGCTAGCTGCGAGATCTTCCACTGGCATTCGGCCGCTATCGTAGCGATTCACCTCCCGATAAACGGCCGTTTTCAGTCCGCTGAAACTAAAATCATAGCCTTGTTTCATCACGGCTCTCGGGAATCTATAGGCCGAGGGATTTCCTGTATCTGCAGCCCGTTCTATGGGAGGACCTCCCGGATAAGGTAATCCAAGTAGTCTTCCAACTTTGTCAAATGCCTCGCCTGCAGCATCGTCAAGCGTACCGCCTAAATGCCGGTATTGAAGATGGTCTTCCATCAAGTACATCTCCGTGTGACCGCCACTTATGATCAGCACGATCACTGGAAATTCGATTTCGGCTTCTTCCTTCGTCAGCCAGAGAGAATAGACATGGCCTTCGAGGTGATTAATTCCGATCAGCGGTTTTCTTCGACCCAGTGCCAGTCCTTTGGCAACATTTACACCAACGAGGAGGGATCCAACAAGCCCAGGTCCGTAAGTTACGGCGATACAATCAAGATCCTCAATCCCGAGATGGGCGCCGTATAGGGCTCGCTCAACCACAGCGTGAATGACCTCAATGTGCTTTCGCGAGGCTACTTCTGGAAATATGCCGCCGTATTGCGAATGAAGCTCACTCTGGCTGGCGACGATGTTGCTCAAAATCCGTCGTCCGTCTTCAACAATGGCTGCTGCCGTCTCATCACAGGATGTCTCAATTCCCAAAATACGGGACGATGCTTCCAGGTCGATTTCACTTAGAGTTTTTTCTTCAGCCATTGTATCCACCATCCGTACTTGGGAAAATTCGCTCATCCATTACCGGCGCACTCGCCTACAACACGAAGAAGGTCCTGCTCTTGACCTGGGAGAACGGTCCGTGGATCGAGCAACATTTGATCCTTTGCTATTCGGCCAATAACAGGCGGATCACTTGACCTTAGCAACTTGGCAAGGTAATCAGGATTCCCCGAAGCTATAGCCACAACTCTCGTTGGAATAGATGACCCTGGCAGAGAGCCTCCACCAACGGTTGACTCGCCGTCAATCACATCAGCATCTATCCCATTCATGGCCAGCTGCTTGACCCAATCATTTGCTTTTGCATCCAGCTCATCCAGCGGAGTAGCGATCATCTGCCAGATAGGAATCTCTCGAGTGGCACGGCCGGTCACCAAGCTGTTCAAAGTTGCGGACAGAGCCGCCAGACACAGCTTGTCAGCACGCACGGCCCTAGCCAAGGGATGGCCCTTCATAGCCGTTATCAAATTCTTGCTTCCGCATAATATCCCAGCTTGCGGGCCGCCGAGCAATTTGTCACCGCTGAAGGCGATGATGTCCGCACCGCTGCTAAGCCCTTCTTGCACCGTGGGATCGCTTTCCAACCCATAGGGCTCTACGTCCAGCAGCGCGCCGCTGCCTTGATCGAACAGTAGATGAATACCTGCCGTCTTTGCTAAATCCGCGAGCTCTGCCAGACTTGGTTCACTGGCGAATCCTACCACCTTAAAATTGGAGTGGTGGGCGACAAGAATCGCCCCAGTATTCTCGCCGATGGCCCTTTCATAATCATGAAGATGAGTCTTATTGGTGGTACCGACTTCAACCAGTCTAGCTCCTGACTGGCGAAGGACATCGGGAATCCTAAACCCGCCCCCAATTTCGATAAGCTGTCCGCGGCTGATGAGTACGTCCTTGCCTTGGCACAATGTGGTCAGCATGAGGAGAACTGCGGCTGCATTATTATTCACAACCAACGCGGCCTCAGCGCCGGTTAATCTGACCAAAAGATCCTCTGCGTGCACGCTCCGCGATCCCCGCGAACCCTGGTCAAGGTCATATTCGAGATTCGAGTAGCTTGATGCCGCATCCATAGTGGATTTTATCGCCTGGCTGCTGAGAGGAGCGCGCCCCAGATTGGTATGCACTATCACGCCCGTGGCGTTGATAACCGGCTGCAGCGTAGGCGCTACAACGCCTTTAAGCCAGCTACCCAATTCAACGATAAGCTGACCGTCATCGGGTATATCACTTATGGAGCTAGAGATGCATAGACGCCAATTTTCAAGAATCGTTCTAGCACCGGCAACGGAGAGGGGTCGACCATATTCCTCAATAAGGTCCGCCACCTCTGGCGTGTTGATCAAGGTATCAACGCTAGGGAGGCGTCGTAAAACATCCTGCAAATCGCTGGTGGATGTCTTCTCGTCAAGATTCTCAGCCATACTCTCCATCTATTCCATGATTTGTACAGCGCGGGAACGAATCTGCAGCAAGATTTCAAACATTATCAACACTGCGGCGACAAGTACCGCAACTCCAATTCCAAAGGAACGATTCATCTGGAGCCAGGTGCAGAAGGCGACCCAAAGTCCAACCCACATTGCCTGGCGCAGAGCCACGAACCAGTGAAATGTCTCATTCCCGAATCGCGAATTCAAGAACGCGGCAACGGGAAGCATCAGACCTGTAACCGCTATCCACACTCCCGCGAGGAAAGCCAATATCACTTCAATATTCGCAGCTCGCAGCAGCGAAGTTGCTTCAGCGCTGCCAAAAGCTGTCTCCCGAATCAGATCTAATCGCTCGACTTCGATAGGCCAGAAATTGTTCACGATATTGTTGATCATCAGGATACCAACCAAAAATAACACCCCCCCGACAACCAAAGTTGGCAATATACCTAGTCGACCGGCTATCCGCTCCATGAGCCAATTATACTCGATGCATCCAAGTGGTCGAAGCAGTCAGAATGCTGCTTGCATAGGGTAGATCAGCAGGCTATTAGGGCTTTAGCTAGGGAAAACCTACTCCGTGAGGAGATGATCCTTTTATGGCTGTCTATGGCGTAGGACAGGTTTCTTTGTAATCTCTGTCTCCTAAGAATTGCTCCCATTCCTCAAATCTGAAGTTTCGATTGGCAATCTTGCAGGCTTTATCGCGCCAGGAATTCAGATCGACATCCCAGATTATGATGGAACCATCAAGGCTCGAGGAGGTCACATGAGCATCATCTGGACTAAAGTTAACATCAATGACGTTGTTCGTGTGAGCAACGAAAGGACCTCCGAGAGCCTGGCTCGATTCGACATCCCACAAAAAGACAAGATTGTCGAACCCCCCACTCGCAAGCAAATCACCATCATTGCTAAATGCAACTCTTCTGACGGGACCGCCGTGATTAGTCAGACGCTGACCAATAGGTTGGCCTGACTTCGTATCCCACAAAATAATCGTATTGTCGGCGCTGGCCGAAGCCAACAGTTTCCCATCCGGACTATAGTCCAGACTCCAAACGATTCCGCTGTGCCCAATATATCTGTCGATTACAACGTCTTCGCGATAGTCCCATAGTTGAATCGCGGCTTCCAGGCATTGGGCGGCGACTTCGATTCGCACGCAGTCGCTGAAGGCAAGTGTCGAGCCATCAGGACTGAAGGCCAATCCTGGGGTGAAAGTGACCGATTCGGTGGTCCTGGCGATGATCTCCCGCGAATCCAGATCCCAGACGATAACCTCCCCATAGAGACAGTTTCCAGATGAATGGAGCTGGCTGCAGCTTCCCGATGCAAGCAGCGAACCATCTGGGCTGAATGCAAGACTGAAGACAGCGGCTGTGTGTCCCAGGAGAGGATCGCCTATGACCTCGAGGGTTTCACTATCCCAGAGCACGATGGCGCCATCGTTACCTGCCGTTGCGATGGTCGATCCGTCGGGGCTTACAATGACGTCAGTTACCGGGCCTTGATAGATGGCGTCATGGACCATCCGCTCAATGTATGGTGAACCCATTCGTGAACTGGATAAACTAAATGTGTTGTTTGCGTTCACGGCCCCAATTACGTCGCCATTTGGGCTCATTGCGACCGTTGAATATTGAGTCCCAATAAGAGGAGACGTCTCAGAGACTATTTGCCCATTTTCAATATCCCAGGTTTGAATCGATCCATCGTCACCTAGAACTCTCAATAGTCCGTTTGAAGCATCGAAGTCAACCTCACCGATAGACAGGTCAGTCGAGAGCGTTCTCGGGCCGGTTGGTTCCAAAGAACTCGTTTCCAATGTAACAATCTCTCCTGTATCGCTCGCAATAACCAACGATATTCCATCAGGTGCGAAAGAGATCCCGCTAGGTGTCCCTGGTAAGACAGGCTCGGTCTGCGTAATCGGCGCGCTGTTATCTGGATCCCAGAGAGTGATCAGTCCATCAGAGTCAGCGGAAGCGAGCAGCGTGCTTTGGGGATTGAAAGCGAGCGCGGTAATCGTGCTCGAAACCAGCATTGTATTGCTCACTGGCGTCCCGAGTCCCTGTCCGGCAACTATATCATCATATTGCCGGATGACGATCAAACCGTCCGCATCGCCCGAGGCCAGGTATCGTCCATCTGGACTGAAAACCAATTCAGTGACATGAGTGACGTGTCCGGCCAAAGCCGGACCTACTTGGATTCCGGTAGCTATGTTCCAGGCGGTGAGGAGCCCTAGATTGCTGCCTTCCACAATAACAGTCGAATCAGGGCTGAATGCCAAGGCATTTGCTCCTCCGGTTGTTGCCGAGATTGCAGTAGTGATCTGCTCTCCAGAGACAACATCCCAAAGTATAATCGTTCCATTGTCGCTAGCAGAGGCGAGGAGATCACCTTCCGGACTAAATACCAAGGAATTAATCTGTTCGTTTTGTCTCATACCATGGGGTAGAGGTTCGCCAATCGGATCTCCCTGGGCTGCATCCCAAATGCGTATATAACCATCCACTCCAGCGGAAACTATTTTCCTACCTTGGTCGAAGTAAGCCGCTTTGTTTACACCCCCATCAACTCCTTCGATTCTGTATGTCAGTTGGCTACCATCCGCGGAGGCATCCCACAAGATCGCCAAACCATTTAAGTCGCCGGATGCTAATAGCTCGCCATCTGGACTAAACTCAACGCTGTTTACCATTCCATTGTGATCGGTAAACAGTTGCACGCGTTGCTGGGATTCAACGTCCCAAAGAGCGATAGTGCTGTCGACGCTTCCCGAGGCAAGAAGCTGGCCATCCGGACTGAAGGACAGCCCTACAATCGCGCCCTGATGCCCAAGAAGTGGATTTCCAATCGGTTCGCCACTCTCGAGGTCCCAGAGAATTATTGTGTTG
>DASRZI010000019.1:0-15252 GCA_035686605.1 Candidatus Zixiibacteriota bacterium | reverse complement strand
TGAAGAGGGAGAAAGAAGGATTGATTCCCGTTTCCACGGGAATGACATTCGTATGGGGAATGACATCGAGAGACGATGTGCCATTTAAGGCATGTGCACGGGAATACTTTCCATATTCTGTATGACAATTACGAGCATGTCGTCCAACGTGCACCGTAGGATCCCTCTCGGCTCTATGGGCGGTGAAGCTGGAGGTTAATAAAGCTATCAGTGTTCATCGATCACAGCTCAAACCTGACCCCCATCTATTTTGTCCTGACCGCCATTTCGCTATCCTGACCGCGCTCTTTTTTATCATTCCCGCGAAAGCGGGAATCCATATCAATACTCTTCTGTGTGCGGATAAGTTGGGAGCGGTCAATGGTATGGTGCCAAAAAAACACGTAAATAGATACACGCCTGGCAGGCTGCCTGCTGAAGAGGGAGAAAGAAGGATGGATTCCCGTTTCCACGGGAATGACAAACTAGCCGGAATGGCAAACGAGAATGAAATGACAACCGGCGTGGAATTACATCGAGAGACGATGTGCCATTCAAGGCAGGTGCACGGACACGGAGCTCGCCTTGGAGAAACTGGGTTTTTACTTTAGCTCAAACCCCTGTTCGGCCAAGATGTCACTAAGCTGCACCCGCAGCGGGCGGGAGACTTTCTTCGCCGAACGTTCCATCCAGCCGAACTGGCGCGTCTCCCCTTCCTTCCCAGGAACCGGCACCTGGCGATCGCCGTAAATGCCCGTGGCGATGATCTCCTGATCATACTTGCGCAAGAGCGCTTCCTCGCCTTCCACGCCGTAGCTCTCCCAATGAAGAATCGCTTCCAGGGGGAGCCGGGGCTTTTGCAAAGGCGACTCGTCAGGCCAACCGACGGTCATCCCGCAAACAGGAAATACTAATTCGGGCAGTTCAAGCAAATTTATCACCTCACGAGGATTGTTGCGAATGGCGCCGATGTAGCACATCCCCAATCCGAGGGATTCAGCCGCCAGGGCCGCAGTCTGCATGGCGATGGCGGCATCCATGGAGGTGATGATGAAATTCTCCACGTATCCAGCGATCTGTTCATATCCTAGAAGAGCGCTGACCCGGTCCAGCCGGCTAAGATCCGCGCACCAGGCGAGAAAAACAGGAGCTTGCAGGATATGCTTCTGATTACCACATAACTCCATCAGCCGGGCACGTTTCGACTTCTCCGTTACCGCAACAACCGTCCATACCTGTAAATTCGATGAGGTTGAACTGCGCTGGCTGGCGGCAACTATGGTTCCTATCATTTCATTTGGAACCGGATCTTCCTTGTACTTGCGCACCGAGACATGCCGGTAGATTTGTTCGATGGTTGGTGTTGTCAATGGGTCCTCCGAAGCTCTTGGCGGGCGAACACTACAAAGTTTGCTTGTATCAATAATGTCCACATTTTAACCAAATACCAACTAGCTTGGTAATACCAGCCAGCTTGGTAATACCATCACACCCTAACGATTTCCCGCGTTTTGAGCAACTCTAGGAGCTGCTTTCTCGTATTGTTAAGTGAGATAAATCAAGTGCAGAACAGAAGTATCTGAAGTTAGACGAGGTAAAGAGATGGACCAGTTAAGTCAAAAAGATCTACAGCTACATGCTTCTATTTTGGGGTGGCTTCTGATCGTCACCCATGCCGTTGGACTGGTGGTCGCGGTCTTCCTCTTCTTCTTGCTAACCGGCATCGGCGCTGCTACTGGAGATGGAGTCGCCTTCTCGATACTGAGTGTAACAGGAACGGCGCTGGGATTGTTTATCGCGGTGCTGTCTCTTCCCGGCGTCTTGGCTGGCTATGGGCTGCTGACCCGAAAATCTTGGGGAAGATTACTTGCCCTGGTGGTTGCGGTGCTCGGCCTTCTCAATTTTCCGGTCGGGACCATCGTTGGTCTCTACGCGCTATGGGTACTGCTCCAACAGGAAGCTAGCTATTACTTTGCCGCCTAAAGGGAATCCGGCGATCAGCGCTCTACTCTTCGACCAGCATTCGGCGGATGACTTTGCCGATAAAAGATTTGGGTAGTTCTTGCCGGAATTCAATGTCCCATGGTACGGCGTATTCTTCGAGACGTCTCCGGCATAGATCCATGAGTTCTTCTTCGGTGAGGTTGGTGCCGGGACGGGGCACCACGAAGGCCTTCACCTTTTGACCGGAATCGGAGGAGGGAATGCCGACCACAGCCACCTCCTGGACCTTGGAGTTTTCGTACAACACTTCTTCAACGTCTCTTGGATATACGCTGAATTCGCCGGCAATGATCGTGTCCCGCATACGACCGATGATCTGGAAAAATCCTTCGTCGTCTCTTAGGGCCACATCCCCAGTATGGAGCCAGCCATCCTTCAGAGCATCCTCGGTCTCTTGTTCTAGCATCCAATAGCCTTTCATCACCTGGGGGCCGCGAACGACGAGTTCGCCAATCTGGCCTGGCGGAAGTTCTTCACCGCTGGCTAAATCCAGGATCTTTGCGTCCGTATTAGGAATTGGTACGCCGATTGAACCGATCTTTTGACCGCCATAAAGTGGGTTGGCATGGGTAACAGTTGTCGCTTCCGTCAGGCCATAGCCTTCTGCCAGACGGCCCTGGGTAAGTTTCTCAAAGGCCTCTTTTACCTCGATTGGCAGCGGGGCAGCCCCACTGATGCAAGCTCGAACGGCGGAAAGACCATACTCACGCACCTTGGGCGCCTGGTTAATGGCTGCGTACATCGAAGGGACGCCGGGAAACATCGTCGGCTTGTAGTCGCGGATATGCTCTAGCACCTGCTGCAATTCAAAAACTGGGAGGATAACCATCGTTGCACCCATGGTTATCGGTAGATTCATGCCAGTTGTCATGCCATAGCTATGCAGGAAAGGAAGCACCGAAAGGGCGGTTTCTTTGCCGTATCTGAGATCGGAGATCCAATGTCGAGCTTGAATGGCATTGGCGATCAGATTCTCGTGGGTCAAGCAGACACCCTTCGGCCGGCTTGTTGTTCCGCTGGTAAAGACGATGGTTGCTAGAGAGTCTCTTGGGGTTGTTACGGACTTGAATTCCGAGGGGGCATCCCGCATTAGGTCGGTTATGGCGACGCTGGCTTTCCCTTCTTCCCCTGCCACTTGTTCAGGATAGTCACTTATCATATCGCTGACGCCCCAGCGGTCGAGCAGCTGCTTGTACACTCGTGAAGATACGACCTTTTTGATGTCGGCTGTCAAGACATGACGCACATCAGTCAGCTGCCGGACCATCTCGGCCATAGGGGCGAAGGCACCCAATGTGACAAGAATCTCCGCGCCCGTATTCCGGGCAAGCTTGAGGATCTGCCGGGCGTTTGCATCTGGATTTGGAAGTACAACAACTGCCCCATTGCGAAGCGTGGCGAAGTAAGCCATGATGAATTGCGGCATATTAGGCAAGACGATCATTACCCGGTCGCCTGGCTGAACGCCCAAACCATGAAGAACGTGGGCGAACTGGTTCGTCATTCGATTCAGCTGCTGGTAATTCAATTGGGATCCGTAGAATACGGTGGCGGTTCGCTTTGGCAGCCATTCTGCAGAACTTTCGAGGAAATCTTGGATAGGACGGCGAGGAATTGGGACCGTCCATGGTGTTCCATCATCGTATGACGTGACCCATGGTCGCCGGTTGACAAGACTCGATTCAGCCGTCGCTCCTCGCCAGGAGGTCCGCTCTCCGCCGCCGGCGATGAACCACTCGATAGCTCGATTGACGGCTTGATGTCGTTCCAGCTGTACTTTGTGCTTCGAGGCGCCGATATCAATAACGACCGCGTCTGGGACTGCCCGGCCGACGTCTTCATAAACCGCCCGAGGAAAGTAGTTGTCGCGTTCACCCGTCATGACCAGTGTTGGAACCGAGATTTGTTTCAGTTTGGGCCAACCATTCCAGTCGATGAGGTTGTTTAGCATCATACGCTTAATGACGTGTACTTCAGCATTCCAGCGAGGCCTGTATTTCCAGAATGGTCTAACTATGGCAGGAGGCAGGTGGAATATGAGTTGGAGAACTTTGGGCAGCGGATACTCGCCAGCGGTGGCTATGAGGACCAGTTTTTCGATCTGCTCCGGATGGGCCAGCGCATACTCAGTGCAGATGGAGCCGCCGAAGGAATGGCTGACCAGGATGAACTTCTCTGGCAGATCAAGTTTCTGGGTAATGCCGTATATATCGTCGACGAGTTCCGGCATCGTGTACTCACTATAGGGTGCGTCACTCATGCCATGACCGCGCAAATCCGGGGCGATCACCCGGTAGGTATTGGAGAAGTAGTTTATTTGGCGTTCCCAAGTCTCGGCACAACCGGCGTAACCATGAATGAGCACCATGGTCCGTTCCACACCTTCCGGCTGGATATCGATGACGCTCAATTCGTCGTCGACAATGCCTGTAATCGGCACCCCCACCCTGTATAAGTTGTAGTCCAGGGTGACGGCGCTGCGTTTAAAGCCTCGAATTTGGCGACTCATAGGACGGTATCCCTTAGCATATGGCTGGCGGATGATGGCTGTGGATGATGGCTGTGGATGTCACCAGACCAGGATGCGGTTTCAAGTCATTGCTGCTATTTGCTCGCACAGCTTGCGTCAAATCTCAAACCTGCAATTGTCGATAAGTTTGGTTTCAAAGACGGCAGCTACCCTGTTCGACAACACAGTATCATATTCCTCTGTTCGATACAAGAGATTGAACATGCAAATTCGTGGAGAGTTTGAAGAACCTTACTTCTACGCCGACCGGCCTCACCTCAAGTGCAAACAGCCTGAGTGAATGGATCAAGATCTTGGAGAACGATCGCGCAAGATGATCAAGGCGTAACCAGAAATGGCGCCGGCGATGACCCAACCAATGGCTCCGCCGACTGCTCCGGCAATTAACCAGCTGAAGCCACCAATCACCGAGACCAGGATGGCAACCACTATCCAAGGAGCGGTATCCGACCAAAACCGGCGTAGGTACATCCATTGGCCAAGACCTGAAAGGATGCCAATAGAGACGAGTGGGACGCTAATCAGGAGCAGAGCCGGTAAGCCATCGAAGATGCCAAAGGCGAGGTTGCCAAGACCAAAACCGAGGACCCATCCAACCGCGGTAATCAATATCCACAGGCCTGCGCGCGGCAGCAGATTTCGCAATTCAAACCATTGTCCGAAGCCGATCATCCCGCCAGGGATCGCGTATACAAGCAAGGAGGCAATCAGCAGCGGTAGCGACAGCGATTCAGATGACTCGCTTCCACCCTCGACCGGCAAGGTGATCAGGTTAAAGGCGAGGGTCAGCAATAAGATTCCTGCGATCGAGCCAGCACCGGTTAGAATGGACCATGAAAACCAGAATTGGCGATCTTCTTTTGACAGTCTTGAGAGCATAAGGACCCTAGCTGTTAGCTGAGCTTTTACGATAAATCGCTCGTGGAAATATCAACTAAGAACGTGAATGTAGAAGCACATTTCCATGGATCGGTTGGCAGAACCTCATCAGTTTAACCCATGGAACGGATTCGGGGAAATTAGTCTTCTGCACGGTTATTCACTCCATAAATTTGACTTTGACAAAGGCAGGACCTATAAATTGCAGCGAGGATGCTGGCCTATGGCCCGATGCTGTTAGCTTGTCTTACGCCCGATGCCAACAACCACTTGTCCGCTCGTCCGTTTCATCATTGATCAGGTGGTTGGCATTAGTCCTACGAGATAGGGAGAATCGAACATGGCCAAGGTTTTGAAGATTGCAGGTATAGTGCTTGGCGTCATCGTCGTACTAGCTCTGATACTTTTTGGAGCCTGGACCTGGTTCTCGCGACAGGCAATTCCGAAAACAAGTGGGACGGTCGAGGTTGCCGGATTGATTCAACCGGTCGAGATCGTCCGTGATGAATACAGCGTACCACACATCTATGGACAAACCCCCGAAGACCTATTTTTCGCGGAGGGGTACGTTCATGCCCAGGAACGATTTTGGCAGATGGAATTTCAACGGCGATTGGGTAGCGGTCGCTTGTCAGAGATATTTGGCGAGAGTTCACTAGAAACGGACCGGTTTCTGAGGCATTTCGATTTCCGTGGATCATCAGAGGAAATCTATGCTTCAATGGGAGAGGAAGCTCGAATAATTCTCGATGCCTATTCGGCCGGTGTCAACGCCTATATCATGGATCGAAGTCCATCCAGCTTGGGTCTTGAATTCGCCTTGCTAGGTCTTCAGGGCGTCAAATGGGAAATTGAAGAGTGGACTCCTGTTGATTCCCTGGTCTGGGCCTACATGATGGTATTCGACCAAGCAAGTCGGTTTAACGAACTGGAATATCTCAAGGTAATTGCCACTGTAGGGCGGGACATGGCTGGGGATCTCTTACCTCCTTATCGTGATGATAGACCGACCATCATCCAGACGGAGGATCTGGTTTCGTCTCAAGGAATTCCTAGCTCAACCTTTGTTGAGCTAGGCGAAGCGGAAAAAAGCTACTTGTCTGCTCTGGCGTTAGGCAGCGAACCAGAATTGTTCGGTCTAGCTTCTGGATTTGCTTCCGCCTCCAATAGTATGGCTATTTCGGGCGAACTGACAGACTCAGGCAACGCTTACCTGGCAAACGATCCTCACATGGGCGTCCAGGCACCTTCGTTATGGTATGAGGTTGGCGCCCACTGCGTTCCCAAGTCAGCCGCCTGTATTTACAATTTTCGCGGATTTTCCCTGCCAGGAGTTCCAGGAATCCTGATCGGCCACAACGATCGCATTGCCTGGGGGCTCACTAATGGGGCCTTCGATGCTGAAGATCTCTTTATCGAACGAATCAACCCTGATAATCCCGACCAATATGAAGTAAACGGGGATTGGGTAGATATGGATATCAAGCGGCACGAGATAGTTGTCCGTGGTTGGGACGAACCCGATATTCTCAACGTTCGCAGTACCCGGAATGGCGTTGTCGCCACTGATGAACTCATCGATCAGGATCCATATTCTAGCGGGACCGAACTGCACGTATTGAGCTACGCCTGGACCGCTTTGGATCCCATCAGATCGGTAGAGGGTGTCTTTGGCGTCAATGGAGCTCAAGACTGGGACGACTTCAACGATGCCCTTGCCTTATTTGATGCTGGCAAACAAAACTGGATTTATGCCGATGTGGAAGGCAACATCGGTTTCATCCTGCCCGGAAAAATACCAATCCGGGCCTCGGGAGATGGCACGCTGCCGGTGCCGGGATGGAACGACGATTATATTTGGAACGGATTCGTCCCCTATAGTCAGGCGCCCAAGGTTCTGAACCCAGAGCAGGGTTTCATCGCCACGGCAAACAATCTCCAAGTCAGAGATGACGCCTATCTCTATGATCTTGGCTATTTCCAGGATCGTGGCCAGAGAGCCGAGCGCATCACCCAGCTGATCGAAGGCCATGGGGGTTTGCTGTCCATCGAGGATCTCCAGCACATTCATACGGACAATGCCAGTGTCGGCGCGCAGGAGATCATGCCTTATCTTGAGAATATCGAATTCGACGATCCTGACGTCTCATCCGCTAGAGACCAGCTGGTCGATTGGGATTCACAGATGCTTATGGACAGTCCGGAAGCAGCCCTTTTCGCCTTCTTCTGGACCCATCTGCTAAACGAGACTTACAACGATCAGCTTCCCGACGATCTTCACGTATCTGGATCGAACATAGACGTAGATTCGATGTATCACCTGTTACACGAGGAGGATAATCCCTGGTGGGATGACCCTCGAACATCTACCGTGGTGGAGCTTCGCGATGAGATATTGGAACGCTCCTTTGTGTTGGCCTATGAAGATGGCGTGGAGCAGATAGGCGAGGATCTCGCCGAATGGAGATGGGGTGATTTGCACCAAATAACCTATCGAAATGCAACCTTGGGAAATTCTGGCATTGGTTTGATAGAAGACCTTTTCAATCGTGGACCATTCCCTACCAGCGGCAGCAATGCTGATGTCATCCAGAAAACATGCTGGGCTGCAGGTAGATCCTTCGACGTTGGCTGTATTCCGGCATTGCGACAGGTCATCGATCTTGGGGACCTTAGCCGCTCAACGATGGTCCATAATCTTGGACAAAGCGGTCACCCAATGGATGAGCATTACGATGATTTCATTGATCCCTGGCGATTTTTCGAATACCACCCGTCAAATTGGGATCGTGTTGACGCCGAGGCTGGCAACTCCGATTTGCTCATTCTCGAACCTAAATCATGATGGCCTAGATACTTTATGTCTAGTAAAATACGAGTTTGTATTTGTATGAATGAGAAGACAATTTAATTGAGGAGTCTGCGCGTAGTTGATACAGCGGCCGCGATAAGAGCATGATTGCTAAAGGACTCGCAAGGTCCACTAAATAGCGAAAGTAGAGGGAAAGTGATGATCGAGCTATACAACGAGGGAACCGGTGTCTTAATCGGGGAAATCACTGAAGATCAATTGAAGTTTCTCATCGGAGAAATGGAGGAGGAGTCTTTAGAGGACGTCGATTATTACCTGAGTGTCGCGACAGTTGACATGTTGGAAGCCGATGGGGCTGATCAGTCCTTAGTTGCGATGCTCCGCCAGGCGCTGGATGACCACGGGGAAGTAGACATCCTGTGGAAAAGAAAGTAGATTGTTCCTACGATCTCATTTTTTCCGATGGTATTCCTTGATGTAATCCGGTAATTCAACGCCGTGGAATAATCGGGGATCTCGTTCCGGATCCAAAAAACGCTGCTCGATGGGAAGCACGCCAGCCCAAATGGGCAGTTGATAATCTTCGTCATCATCGTTGGGAGGGCCGGTCCGGACTTTTGCCGAGGCTGATTCTATTGAGATAGAGACCACAGCGGTGGCCTTAAACTCTTTCTCATTCGGCTTCCGGCTATCATCCCACCTTCCGGGCATGATGTGATCGCTCAGAATCTCAAGGGCGTGCATCCTTTCTTGGTTACCCTCGATAAGTCTACCCTTCCCGAACAGCACGGCCGAACGGTAATTCATCGAATGGCTGTATATCGAGCGGGCAAGCACCAACCCATCCAACAAGGTAATTGCCACACAAACCTCATGACCGCTCTGAACATGGCGTATCAACCTGCTCGACGTCGCTCCATGGAGTAGAAGCTCGTCGCCATCTCGGGCATGGATTGATGGTATAACAAATGGTTGTCCGTCTTGGACAAAGCCGACGTGGCAGATAAGCGCCGCGTCAACGATCTCATAGATCGCTTCTCTCTCGTAGACTCCCCGATCGGGTGCGCGTTTTACTCGATTTCGTCGATCAGTCTCAGTGTTTGCCATCATCCTCCACCTTATTTGATTTCTTGTCGCCGGCATCTTTCCGCTGACCCAGGACAGGTATTCGTCGGGTCCATTTCCGCTCGCTATTGAGTCCAGGTCTGCGCAGCAACAGCAGAGCTGGGGTCCCGACAAATAGCAGGACCATAGCTACATTCGAGCCGCATATCTCCCCACCCGCCTGATCGGAGGCTCTTTGTCGTGAGCGATCGGCTGCGCCACCTACCTCGTCCTCCATGTTTTCTATGGCTCTGTCCGTGAAATTAGACGCAGCTTCCTGGCAAGACGTGATCAGAACGACGGAAGCAAGCAGTACAAAGATCAGCGTTAAAGTTTGACGATGCTTGTTCATAAGCTTTGTTTCCCTTCAAACGTCAGCTAAATACCGGTTAAGATTATTTCTGAGGAGTTTTGACCTTCCAAGATCATATGAGTCATTAAACAAATCGGTATGATATTAGGCCATATCGGTCGAAGCTGCTGGAATCATTGCCCTGCTGCCCAATTGCACCTTATATCGTTACAAGTATCGTATGCTCCATCGCATTGATCAATAACCCTGAGGTAGCGATCTATTACGGCCGGGACTATATCGTCGCGTAGGTTGACATAAGGTACTGTGTTGCGCAGTTCGCGGGCGGCAATGTCGACGCTTATCCACCAACCTGAGGCCTGGACTGGCAGATCTATCATGTAGGATTTGACATTCGTCACCCTTAATGGTGCATGACGTCACTGGTTTTACAAACCCGGATGCGCTTACAATAGGCAAACTAGCCCTGCAGAAACTCGTTTCATCCGCAATTTACAGACTTCTAACTGGATCCGTAAACGTAGAGGAAATCTGGCCATGGAGACATCACTCACTGTCAATGGGAAAGTACACAGTCTGGTTGTCGAGCCAGACATGCCTCTTCTTTGGGTGCTAAGGGATATTCTTGGACTAACAGGGACCAAGTTTAGCTGTGGAAAGGGCTTGTGTGGGAGCTGCACGGTTCATGTCGATGGCGAGGCGGTCCAATCTTGTACTACTCCAATTTCAGCGGTCGGTGATAAACCGGTTACGACCATCGAGGGCATAGCCGAATCTCCGTATCATCACGTCCAGGAAGCCTGGATCGCTGAAAATGTTAGCCAGTGTGGCTACTGCCAAGCCGGTCAGATCATGTCTGCTGTGGCCCTACTAAATGCGAATCCGAATCCAAGCTCGTCGGACATCGATTCGGCCATGATAGGGAACCTGTGCCGGTGCGGTACATACCAACGAATCAGGCGGGCTATTGAAAGAGCCGCCACAAATGATCTAACAGGCAGCCTCCTAGAGCCAGGTCGTTTTGCCCAAATCCTTGCCCCGGTCGCAAATAAAAACCTGGGTGTTGTGGACATGGGGAAGTATTTGCCCGCCCTCATGCCCATCATGGGGGCCATTGCACTGACCAAAGAAGGTAGACGAACCAAGGTGAGCCGGCGGGGGTTCATTCAAGTTGCCGCTGCTTCAGGCGCCGGATTGATCATTGGAATTTCCTTCCCTGGCTGCCGGGATTCATCGGATACGCCCTTAACGGCAACACCCTTCCCAACCGAGACAGCCGTGCCTGTGAATACTGCAGCTCCCAGTGCGACAGCTTTGGAGGTTAGCAGGTCCGCAGAGTCTCCCCCACCAACAGCCGAGATCCCCTCCCCTACGGAAACATCCGCTCCGGCGATGACACCAGTTCCAACAGCAACACCAAGCCCGACGCCAGAACCGACGGCCTTTTTTGAACCAAATCTGTTTTTGACGATCGATAACAACGGCATTGCTACGATCGTCGTTCACCGAGTCGAATTGGGCCAGGGAGCTCGAACCGCCCTGCCCATGCTGGTGGCTGAGGAGTTGGAAGTTGATTGGTCGTCCGTGCGTGTCGTACAGGCGCCAGGCGACTCGAGATATGGCGAGCAGCAAACAGCAGGGAGCAGCTGTATTTACGATACCTTCGCTCCTCTGCGGATGGCTGGCGCCCAAGCAAGAGACATGCTTGTCGCGGCCGCAGCCCAGATCTGGGGCGTCGATGAGGATAGCTGCTATGCAGAAAACGGGTCCGTTATCCATGAACCGACCGGAAGAATTCTGGCCTATGGCGAACTAGTCGAAACCGCGTCGACTATCCCGCCAACCAGGGGAAGGCTGAAGAATTCAGAAGATTTCAAGATCATTGGCACTCGGATTGGGCATATTGACAATCCGGCGATCGTGGATGGCAGCGTTGCTTTTGGCATCGATGTGACACCTTCAGGGACGCTTTTTGCGGCCGTAGCCAGAAGTCCGGAACTTCGCGGGAGTATCGTAGATTATGATGCCACTGCTACGGAAGCCATCCCAGGCGTTCGACAGGTGATCCCAATTGAGAGCGGCGTCGCCGTTTTAGCCGACAATAGTTGGGCAGCATTACAAGGGAAATTGGCACTACATACCGAGTGGCAGCCGGGTCGCTATACGGATTTGAATAGCGAAGACGTCGCCCGTTATTTCGGAGAACAGCTGGCCACCGGCACCACTGAAACCGACGTCTTGGAAGCACTATATAAGGTATCTTTCTTGGCTCACGCGACTCCCTCGCCCATGAATTGCGTTGCTGATGTTAGGGAAGATAGCTGCGACGTCTGGGCCCCGACCCAGACCCCACAATTGGCGAAATCCGCGGCGATTAGGGCATCGGGTCTATCGTCGGACAATGTAACCCTGCACGTGCCAAGAGTCGGCGGCGGTTTTGGCAGACGCCTCCAAGTAGATTATGTGCGAGATGGGGTTGAAATATCTCGAAAAATTGGAGCTCCGGTCAAAGTTTTGTGGAGCCGCGAGGATGATATCCAGCACGATTACTACCATCCGCTCAGCGTTCACCATGCGAGCGCCGATTTGACGAGGAGAAGTATGCCTCAAGTCCGTTCGCGGACCTATGGAGAATGGGACCAGATCACAGGCGCTTGGCGTGCAGTATCCAACTTCACCGATGGTTTTGTTCGAGAGTGCTTTATCGACGAGATGGCGGGCGCTCTAGGTGAAGATCCACTGCAGCTTCGCCTTGATCTGCTGCCCGGACCGTTCCGCACTGTCCTCGAACTGGCAGCCGAGCATTCCGGTTGGGGAGGACCGCTGCCTGAGGGACACAGCCAGGGAGTAGCGGCCTTTGCCACCTGGGGTGTCACCAGAGTTGTCATGATCGCCGAGGTCTCGATGGAAGATGGGCCTGTTCGCGTGCACAGGGTTGTTACAGCTATTGACTGTGGCATGGTGATAAATCCAGACCTGGTAGAAGCCCAAATGGAAGGGGGCATCGTATGGGGGCTTTCAGCTCTATTTGGGAGCGAGATCACAATCCAAAGTGGGCAGGTCAGGCAGAGCAATTTCCATGATTACCCGATCCTCCGTTTTGATCAGATGCCCGAGGTCGAGGTTCACATCGTCCAGAGCGATCTCCAACCCATGGGCGTTGGCGAAATGGGAGTCCCACCGATCGCTCCAGCGGTGGCCAATGCCCTCTTCGGTCTAACCGGAGAAAGGATCCGTACCCTGCCTATAGGACCTGGCGGTCCATCGATCCACTAGCTGTCTCCGAAGATAGCGTCCCTTCTCGTTTAACGCAGCTCGAAAGTTAAATACTTTTCGGTAATGTACATTGGCCCGTCGGGGAACTGAACGGTTTGTTCGCGTAGAACTGGTAGTCCGCTCTCACGAGATATCCAGAGTGTGGCTACAGATGAACGCTGTCTGTTTGTTGTGATGGAGAAATTGACCGGAGCCGCTTCCTCATCTTTCGATTCGTTTGATTCTCCCAAACGATAATCGCCACCCTCCACCCACTCTTTCACACCTCCAGCAGCCTTTTCTGAGGCAAGACCAAAGGATAGTCGAGCTAAATTGTGCAAAACTCCCATCCGGGTCAGTCCAATCTTCAGCGCTTCGGCAAGGACTGGCTCTGCCGGTAATTCGAAGAGGTTGTCGGCAGATCCACCACGCATTACTTTGCCATCAGACCAAAGCCTTGGATCTGTTTGAAGTTCGCCAAATGTCCCAGAGCAAGACAGATCAATGGCATTACTCGACTTTATGTCAAGATACCTTGCGAGATTTGCCACGTTTGCCCCTGTGGACGATACCAGGCATTCCAAAAAGATATGCTGGCTGCCAAGATTCTGTTCTCTAGCTCACTGAATAAGAACTGTGGTTCCGTTAATCTCATGCTGTATATTTAGCCCGGACTTCCACTTGTGACAAGATACTTGCACCATCTTCCTGCCGGGCTAATATTGTTTAGGCTCGTTAATGACTAGCCATCCGTATTTCACGCTTTTGCACCGATTGGGCTTCAGAAAGTTTTGAAAAGAGAGTATCCGTCGTTGGAGAAGAGATAGTTATCGCTCCAAGATCAATACAGATAACCGAGGTTGAACGTGGTATCTAACGAAGAAAACGCAGGCTGGCTCTTGCCAGATTCAGTGATGGATAAGGAAACACAGTTTCGATTGGCATCCCGCGTGGAGAGTCGCCGGTTTGAACCTGGAGAAACTATCATCAAGCAAGGCGCTGAGGCCCTTAACTTCTATCTCATCGTCCGGGGGAAAGTCGTGGTGATCAGGGAACGATCAAACCGCCCGTCGCATCCCATTGCCACGCTGGGAAATGGAGATTATTTTGGCGAGATCGGCCTGGTGGAGGGTGTGGGAAGAACGGCAACGGTTTTAGCCAGCGACAGCGGTCCCGTGGATGTCATGGTCATGGACAGGGCCACGTTTTCAGATTTCGTCATGGCCTCTGATCAGAGTGAGGAGCAAATCGCGGCCGTTGTTAAGCAGCGGATTCAGAGTCTAGCTCTGGCAAAGGCGCTACCATCGCTAAGTCCTGATGAACTTGCTCGTGTTTCTCCCCAATTTACGAATGCAAAATTTGCACCCGGCGAAGTGATCATCCAACAGGGCGATCCCGCTGACCGGTTTTATATCCTTGTCGTGGGTCGCTGCGAGATTGTTGACCACCATCCTGACGGCCGGGATATCACTGTAGATTGGCGCGAGCCTGGCGAGTATTTCGGTGAAATCGGTCTGCTCCAAAATCAGCCGAGGACGGCTACGGTCAAGGCCGGGCCGGATACGATGGTCGAGGTAATGGCCCTTGACCGTGAATCGTTCTTGGCCATGACTGAGGACTCAAAATCCACCGAGATGACCATCGCCCAGGAGATGATCCAGCGAATGATCGGCCTGGCTCAAGCCCAGTAAACAAATCTACTAGCCATATCCGCAAACAGATATTTCACGGATTTGGAAGGTATAGCTGCATTTCTTCGCACCTCCACAATCAAAGCTTTGCTGCCTCACGGCAATAGTTTTGTATTCCCACGCCTTCATTCGTGCTTCTGAATTGCCTCGCCTCTAGCAGTATCCTCGAGAGACCTAGAGAGTATTCTTGAGCTACCCCAAGGGTATCTCGAATCGATTCCTGGCCTGGTCATTCGCGCATGATGCGGGAGGAACTGTCGCATACTGTCTATGGCTGATCAAACACCTCCAGTGATCTTAGCTCGAGCTAGATCAAACCTGCCTCCTGGGGCATGCGATTGTTCATTCACATGACCTCAAGGACCATTTTACCTGTACATTTCCAGGGTAATAACCTCATCAGGGTACGTGTTAGGATTAAGCATCAGAGGTCTTGTATACTAGGATCGCTCCAAAACACTGGAGAATCTTATGCGAGATTTAGATGGGTTCTCGGACCAGTTCGATGATGGCACTATCTGGACTTCACCGGAGTAAATCGCCTTACTTCGGACCTTTCGCGAGATGATGTGAATGAACAACCGCCGTTTCGCCATATTCGTCATCATCATTCTACCTGCTTTCGCCTTGGCTGTATTCAGTTCAGTACTGGCAGAACTGGATCCGGGGGGCGGGCTTGGAGACT
>DASRZI010000018.1:0-5487 GCA_035686605.1 Candidatus Zixiibacteriota bacterium | reverse complement strand
TCCTTCCACCTGTTCCTTGTTTGCGCATTTGCCGGGCAGCCGCCTGGCACAGCCAAAAATAGCCTTTTACGTTTACTTCAAGGATCTTGTCCCATTGCCATTCTTCGGCTTCCAGGAGAGGGCCAAAGTGTGGATTTGTAGCTGCATTATTGACGGCAATATCCAAACGCCCGAAGTGGTTTAGGGCTGTATCTACCATCACCTGAGCATTCTCTGCCTTCCCCGCGTGAGCTTCTATGCCAACCGCTTCTCCAGGCCCGATTTCGTTCAGAGCATCTGCAACGGGCTTGATGTTTTCAAGCCTTCTACTCCCAATAACGATATTTGCACCGGCACCGACATATGCCCGGGCGATCGCCTCCCCGATACCCCGGGAAGCACCGCTTATTACGGCTACTTTGCCTGCCAGGTCGTATTGACTCACCATCAAGTCAGCGACATTACTTCAGCTCTCGGCGCGTATAACCGAGAATACTCCGGGCGACGATTAATTGGTTTATCTGCTTCGTTCCTTCGAAGATATCGTTTATCTTCGCATCACGCATCCATTTCTCCACGAGGTATTCCCTGGAATATCCAAGGGGGCCCAGTAATTCAACCGCTTTTTGCGTAATCCAAGTCGCTACTTCGCCAGCATATGCCTTACACATACTGGCTTCCAGTCTGTTGGCTTGCCCATGATCCATCATGGAGGCGGCTCTCAAAGTCAATAACCAGGCAGCCTTGTGCTTTGCTTCCATATCCATCAGGTCACGTTCCACGGCGGTAAGTTCATGAGGGGCTTTGCGATAATCTAGTTCAACCCCTTCTTCCTCCAGGCGGCTTTTCACAAACTCCATCGAGGCACGGGCAACACCCATGGCACTGGCAGCCACAATGGGGCGGGAGGCGTCAAACGTTCTCATCGCCCCTTTGAAACCCTTGGTCTTCTTTTGATCCAGGCGCTGCACTTCGGGACTGCCCAAAATATTGTCGAATGGTATGCGGGCGTTTTCGAAGACAATTGACGATGTATCACTGGCCCGTATACCTAACTTATCCTCTTTCTTTGCAATCGAAACGCCCGGTGTTCCCGGTTCTACTACAAACGATTTCATGCCCGCTCGTCCAGCACCGGAATCCACAGTGGCCCAGAATACCACGAATCCATCCGACTCTTCTAAGGCTAGGGAAGCACTGGTACAAAAAATCTTCTCCCCGTTAATGACCCATTCATTGGTTTCTTCGTCCAATTCAGCCGTTGTTCGGATAGCGCTTGTATCCGAGCCAGCGCCTGGCTCAGTCATCGCCATAGCGCCCCATTTTGGTTCTCCCTCGGTGAACTTCTTCAGGAATCGGGCCTTCTGATCCTTGGTTCCGACGGCTTCAACAGCCGCTCCTCCAAGGGCCGCGTCGGGAGTAGAAAGATATTGTCCAGCGTCTCCCCAGCTCAACAGCTCAACGACGCATGCTAGCCTTACGATGGCCGTTCCCGGGCCTTTTCGTTCATGCTGCTGTCCGTTCGTGATCCGCTCATATTGGCGCTTGTTCTGTCCTTTGAGGAACTGCCACATCATATTGATGTATTCCCAGGGTCTCTCGTGTTCATGCTCATCGTAATAGCGTGATTTTGATCGCATCACTTGCTCTGCGACCATTTTTACCAACTGTAATTCATTTGTAACTTTCTCTGGTATTTTGAAACTAATCATTTTCAGCTCCGTTTCTTAAAGTCAACCCCTCAGCAAAGTCGATATGAGTCCTCTTCTGCCAGGACAAGATCTTCTTCAAGATCTCGTCCACTCTTTCCGATGGTCAACTCTAGGCAATGGCTAAGCCATCAAATGAGGCAAAGCCTCTAGCATTCCGAAGCCACAGCTCTACCGGGTATTCTCGAACGTAGCCATATCCACCGAGAGTTTGAACGGCGCGATCGGCTATCTGAAGAACGACGTCGTCCACGTATGACTTCATCAAGGTCGCTTCCCTGGTTGCATCTTCACCCTGGTCTAGCTTCCAGGCGGTCTCCCACACAAGCAGCCGTGCCGCGTCGACCTCAATGGCCATATCGGCCAGAAGGAAAGCGATTGACTGGCGGTGAGCAATCGGTTCGTCAAATTGGACTCGAGTCTTGGCGTATTCGCGAGCGTAATCGTACCCAGCTTTAGCCAATCCCACAGCGGCAGCTCCAAGGGCCACCCGTCCGTGGTTCAATATGAGGTCGAAATCGATTCCCTCCTCGCCACCCAACCTGTTTTTGACAGGAATCCGGCAGCCCTTAAGGGTTAGGCGAAATGTCGGAAGGGCTCGAATGCCCATAAGCTGTTCGCGTTCGCCAACTTCTAGACCCTCAGTCTCCTTGTGTACAATAAACGCTTGAGTTGTATCTCCGTCGTTGGCGTAGATAAGAAAAACCTCAGACGAGTCTGCCAGGGGTACAAGGCACTTCGAGCCGTCGAGGATGTAACTGTCTCCCTCGAGAATCGCAGTAGTTGAGAGCTTGCGCGGGTTAAATTGGACTTTTGGTTCGGCAAGGGCTGCGGTTATCGAAGGAGGAGCTTGATCACAATACTTAGGAAGATAAGCTGTTTGCTGTTCTTCTGTCCCCGCGAGCATCAATGGAATAGCTGACAGTCCTGGGGCCAGGATGTTGAGAGCAATGGCAAGATCGCCATAGGCCAATTCCTCTATGGCCAATACATTGGTAATAGCCGAATACTCTCCGAAACCACCATACTCCTCAGGGAGTGCCGTCGGGATCAAACCAAACTCCCACCCGGCTTGAACGACATCTTGCGGAATGGCCCCCTCTTCTTCTGCGTCGCGGTAGACCTTTCTCATCCTCGATTCGGCAAAACGGCCTAGCGCATCAACCAACATCTTCTGTTCTTCATCGAGTTCAAATTCAAGCATCAAAATCACCATCCTTTCTTATTCAATGCCTTGAGTTCCAGAACTAATTCCTCACAATTGAGTCTGACATTTTTGCCACACGGGCCAGCTCCTTAACATCATGGACTCGGATGATATCTGCCCCGCGGTCGATGGCGATCGCTGCCGCGGCCGCGGTGCCTTCCATTCTTTGTTCAGGCGGCAAATTAAGGCTGAAGCCGATAAAAGATTTACGAGATGGTCCGATCAAGATGGGATAACCTAGCTCCATGAAGCGGTCCAGTTCGTCGAGTATCCTGAGGTTCTGAGAGACGGTTTTACCAAAACCAATCCCGGGATCGATTATGATGTGCCTGCTCGTGACTCCGGCTTCGAGAGCTAAATCCACGAGCTCCTGGAGCTCGGTCCGGATATCCTCGATCAAGTTTTCATAGTAGACACCGCTATATCGAGCTCCAAGACGTGTTTCTTGGACGACATCCTTGGGTTTGCTGCGATTGTGCATCAAAACGACCGGGCAGCTGGCATCTGCGACTACCATCGCCATCCCGGGATCCATCCGCATTCCCCATATATCATTGATCCAGCGAGCCCCTACCTGCAGCGCGGCTCTAGCCACAGACGCCCGGTATGTGTCCACCGATATAGGGACGTCAATATGTTTTGAAAGGGCTTCGATCGCCGGGATTACTCGCCTTAACTCCTCCTCTTCTGAGATTGGTTGGCTTCCTGGTCGGGTGCTTTCACCTCCAATGTCCAGGATATCCGCCCCTTGATCGACGAATATCTTCCCTTGTTCCACAACCGCGGAGACAAACTCGCTCTCTCCGATAAGACCATCGCCTGAGAAGCTGTCCGGAGTCACGTTCAGGATTCCCATTACGTAGGTTTTCACACCCCAAGCCAGCTCTGCCGGCTTCTGTAACCTACCTTCTAATCCCTCCAGTCGCACAACCCCGCTGGCGTCAATCTTATCTAGCATAGCGGACACTGAAAGTCTGTTCTCGGGATCGATGAAATCTTTGGCGATGTCGGCAAGCGGCGCCAGAACAAATGCCCGCTGATCAATCTGAGGATGGGGCACGACCAAGTCATTATCGTCAACGATCTGATCATTGAAATAGATGAGATCGATGTCGATGAGTCGAGGTCCCCATTTCACCAATTGAACTCGCCCAAATTTGCGCTCTATATCCTGGCAAGTAACGAGGAGTGCTGCCGGATCGAGCAGCGTTTTAGCTTTCAGACAGATATTGAGGAAAGGAGGCTGATCGGTAAGTCCCCATGGTGCGGTTTCATAGATTGGCGAGATGGCCTCGATGGCTGCCACCTCACCCAGTGCATCCACAGCATCTTGAAGGTTGTTATGTCTACTTCCGAGGTTTGCACCAAGGGAGAGGTAGACCAAGTTGGCCACTTTGTTTGTCCCTTTCATACGGGCTCTATGACGCACTGCGTTATACCAAAATATAGCATGCCCTCTTTCTGGTGTCAAGCTAGCCACCCCGGCTCCCATCGCTTTTCTACTGAGGCGATAGGAATATTCTGACGGGGTGCCGTACACATCGTTCTGTGATACCGTTTATGGAGATGATGCACGATGAACGACTAATCAAGCGAAGCATAATTATCGGATCGATCCTTGCCGTAACTCTTTTGAACTTCCTGTCCTCGGGACTCACTGCGACAGTGCATGCTCAGCAGGAAACAACGGTTGTCACCCATGTGATCCTGCCTGGTGACACCTGGCAAGCAGTTGCCTGGCAATACGGGGTAGAAGAGGGCCTGGTGCGGCATGCGAACCATAATATGAATATGATGCGGGAGCCAGCAATTGGTACTGAGATTATAGTTCCGTCCGCTAATCCGGATTCAACATATCGCGGAAGACTTGTCCGAAGCGAATCAAAGGGAATCTATGAGCTGGCTGCTGAATACAAGTTGCCCCCCTGGCAGTGGTCAATTCTGAATGGTCTCAATAGTCCATATTCGCCACTGCTAAACCAACTGATCTTCATCCCTGACGAGGGGTCGGTACCCCGCGAGCTGCCGCCGGCCTTTACTTCTTTTGAACTTGAATCCATTCCAGCAAGGCCAGGTCAGGCAATCGGTTTCAGAGCCGAGTTGGAAAAACCAGTAACGATCTCAGCAACCCTGGAAGATGTTGGCTTCGAGGTGTCACAAGCCGGTGACAGGGCAATCGGGGTAGCAGGAACGGGGGCCTTCTATGCACCAGGTAATCACAGTTTGTCGATATTCGTCGAAGGAAGTCTGCCGTGGATCCAACCCCTTAGATTTGAACCGGGTGAATGGACCTACGAGCAGATATATCTCACCGGATCGGCGGCCGCGATAGACCAAGCGTCAATCAGAGAAGAATGGGATCGGCTATCGGCTATCTGGTCCCAGGTTTCCGATGGGATGGCATGGCGGGACTCGTTTGAGCTGCCCGTCGACAGTTTTCTCGAATTCAGCTCATTTTACGGAGCAAACCGGTCCTACAACGGTGGGCCATATAGCTCGTACCATGAAGGCGTTGATTTCAGCTCATATGGGGGTACACCTGTCTATGCTCCTGCCGGTGGAACGGTGGCATTAGCAGAGTCGCTGTACGTT
>DASRZI010000017.1:0-4569 GCA_035686605.1 Candidatus Zixiibacteriota bacterium | reverse complement strand
TCTGTTAAGGCCGTGTAAACAACTTCACCGCACCATCCCCCTAGACCATAGAGCACAAATCGTATCAACATACGCTACTGGGGATCGCACATAGACGTCATTAATCGTCTCACCAATCAATCCTAACCGGATCGCATTCCTCTCCCCCTGACCATTCCACTTGCCGTGACAAAGGTTTCAAGGGTTCTTCTATCTTGGCTCCACCAGTATCCGGATCGCGGTCCTTTCTTGCCCGTCAATAAGTACCTCGGCGAATGCAGGGATTGCAACCACGTTCACATCTTCTTCGGCCAAATATCCGGTAGCAATAGCAATGGCCTTGACAGCTTGGTTTACAGCTCCCGCACCAATTGCCTGTACTTCCGCTTTTCCTGATTCCCGAATAACGCCCGCGATCGCGCCGGCTACTGAGGCGGTTCGAGATCGTGCGGATACTTTAATAACACTCATGATGTGCCTCCATGTGTCGTCAGGACTTGAGTGCCAGGTTTGCGAGATCAGAGCCTTCCTACTAGATCGCATTCTATTCTGATTTCATGGGTATTGTCAAGAAAGTACCATAAATTTCACCGCATTTTAGGTCTGGCCTGTTTTTTCCTACTCAGGCATAATCGACCAGCGGAGTGTGAAGCTAGATTTGAGTCATTTCTATCCTAATGCACATCGTTGCATTGGCAGAGGCGAGTGTTGACATGCCAGTTCGCATCTCGCAGTCATTGGCCATTACGGCGGTACATCGTCTATTAAGCACAACACCCGCATATCTGGCAGCCGGACGATCCTTTAGCCCAACTACAAGGGATTCATAATCCTACCATTTCATTCCTTAAAGCTTTGTCAAATTCAAAATTGAGCCTATCTAAAAAGATCGGACCTTTTAAGACTTGTTACGTCAATAACCATTGATCGCATCCCCCGGCTCTGTTAGAATGAAGTAGCAAGTTCGTATAGTACCCTCGTACTATAGCCGTTAGTGTTACCATTCCGTTTACATCACCAGTCGCGTAAAACTAGAATGGGGGGGGATCCAACGCATCGGTGGGTCGGAGTGTGCCTTGTAACGGCAGATAATAGAACTCAGGAAATAACAAAGCGAATTGTTGTGTCGTGCTCGGGCGCTGGTCGCCAATGTCATGTTGCCTGCATTGGTCTTTCCCCGAAACGTTCTTGTAAGTGTTGCGAATCACACTTTGTTTGTCAGTTGATCTAGCCAGTCGGTCATGGCAGCGATGTTGGTAAGAACAACTTGGTTGGTCTCGCCGACAGTCATCTGGAATTGAAATGCACTGTTCAGAAAAAGGTGGAAACATAACGATATGAATTCGGAAAGAGCCTGGACTGCGACCCTCGGTGAACTCGAATTACAGATGACTCGGGCGACATTCAACACCTGGCTGAGAGATGCACGATTGCTTGCCAATGAGGACGGCGAATATGTGATCGGCGTCCGGAACGATTACGCGAAGGACTGGCTCGACAACCGCCTAAAAGAGACCATTAATAGAACGCTATCATCCATTATTGGCGAACCTATTACATCCCGCTTCGTCGTCTGGTCCGATGAGATCATCAACCCAGCTCCTCCTGTCTTACGAGGCGAGAAACAGAAAAAGATTTCCCCGCAATCAATCACCCAAACTGACAGCAATGATCATTTTAACCAGCGGTACACCTTCGAAACATTTGTCGTCGGTCAGAGCAACCGCTTAGCGCATGCCGCTGCTCTATCTGTTGCCGAACGGCCAGGCTCGGCATACAACCCTCTTTTCATCTATGGCGGTGTTGGATTGGGCAAGACCCACCTGCTGCATGCTATCGGCCACCACTGTATAAGCGAGGGAAATAATGTTTGCTATGTATCCTCGGAAACTTTTACCAACGATTTGATTCAGTCAATTCGAAGCCAGAAGATGGCTGAGTTCCGGGAACGTTATAGAACCGTCGACATCATGCTGATCGACGATATCCAATTTATCGCCGGAAAAGAGAGTACCCAAGAAGAGCTCTTCCATACTTTCAATGATCTGCACAGCCGTGGAAAACAGGTCGTACTTTCGAGCGACAGACCACCAAAAGCCATGGTAACCCTTGAAGAGCGTCTGCAATCCAGGTTCGAATGGGGCTTGATGGCTGACATCCAGCTGCCTGACATTGAAACCCGCACGGCCATCTTGAGGGCGAAAGCTGAATCAAGTGGTGTTAACGTGCCAGACGAGGTTTTGGATACAATCGCCCAGCATGTGCGCAGAAGTATCCGCGAACTAGAAGGTGCATTGAACAAGGTTATTGCATATGCCCAACTCACGGGCAGCACAATAGATTCCAAACTGGTCAATATGGCCCTATCAGAGCTTCTCTACCATCGGGAAGAGATTACTCCTGAGCATGTTATTGACACGGTAGCCGGTTACTACCGGGTAACAGTTGATTCCTTACTGAGCAATAGCCGAAGCCGGATCATCTCTTTTCCGCGACAGATGGCCATGTATCTGGTACGTACCGAGACCGAACTCTCGTACCCTCAGATTGGCGACAGATTGGGAAATCGCGACCATACTACTGTTCTCTACGGGTATGAAAAGATATCTGATCTGCGCGAGACCGATGCCAATATCCGGAGAGACATATTGCAGATCAAGGCGGCGCTTTACGATAGCGCGCCATCATAGACTCTAGATCTCATTTTCGTCGTCAACTGAAAAATTGATATCTAAGACTTCAAGCGAGTCTGCTCTGGCTTGCTTCCCCTGAACCGGCTATTTTCTTAGCCGGTTTTCTTATTTTCTGTGGATAAGAGGGGGAAAGTTGTGGATAAGTGTTGATTTCCGGGGATAAGTCATGGAAATTTACGGTTAAGTTGGCGATGGCAAACCCTATATATTGGGCTTTCCCTGCCTTTGAACCCATATAGCGCACTAGCTAACTAAATTAACGCTTTGTTGAGGAAATTTCACATAAGCTATACGTGGCATTTCTCACAGTTATCCACACTGATACCTTTAAACTACTCTTACGAAAGCGGCACATGTGGGAAGCGACAGCGATGCATTGCCGTATGCTAGGGTGCTCGAGGGGTTATTCACTTATTAACAGGGCCTACTGCTAACTACTAATTATATATATATTATCCCAAGGGATAATGTATATGCTTATCTGTTATCAGAACGGGATGAAATGATCTGCCAGAAATATAAGCCATATGCACGATGTCAGCTGGATACGGGCATCAATCTGATGACATCGCATCGTTGCAGCACGATAGCGCTATAATCGACGTATGAATAATCCAGACAGCAAGGTCCTGGTACAGAGCACATCAGATGCATTGGGGCGTGCATTATCAGAGCTGCGCATGAATCCAGGTTTCATGAAGCAAGTTGTGGCCTGGGAGCGGATTCCTGCTAGGCAAGCACGCAGCGCAAGTTATCCGAACGGAGTGGATCCTCGAATTCGGCAGGCCTTGGCTGCGCGGGGCATCGTCCAACTCTTCACGCACCAAAGAACGGCAATAGATTCTGCCTTAAGAGGGGAACACGTTGTAGTTTCAACAGCGACGGCAACAGGCAAATCGCTTTGTTATACGATCCCGGTCCTAGACCGGCTGTTGGCACAGCCCCCCGCCAGAGCTCTATATTTGTTTCCTACAAAAGCCTTGGCCCACGACCAGCTATCAGAGATGGCAGCTATCATCTCTCATGGAGATCTACCGATTGAGGCGAATGGTTATGACGGCGATGCAACGCAAAACCAACGCCGCCAGGCAAGACAAGCCCGAGGAGTTCTAATAACTAATCCAGATATGCTGCATGCCGGCATACTGCCGCAGCACACAACCTGGCGTGATCTGTTCTCAAATCTTCATTTTGTGGTCGTGGATGAGATCCATGCATACAGAGGCGTTTTTGGCAGCCATGTGGCGAACGTGCTTCGCCGCCTCCAGCGTATTTGTCGATTCTATGGCAGCGAGCCCCAATTCATTTGCTGTTCGGCTACCATCGCCAACCCGAAAGAACATGCGGAACGTTTGGTTGAAGTGCCATTCACCTCCGTCGAAGAATCCTCAAATGGCGCTCCAACCGGCGAGAAGCAGTTCATCTTGTACAACCCGCCCCTAATCAACCAGGAACTCGGGATGCGACGGAGTTCTATCCTGGAAGCCAAGGATGTCGCAAACACTTTCCTAAACAACGATGTGCAGACGGTGGTTTTTGCGAGAGCTCGTCAGACGGTGGAACTGCTTCTGGCATATCTGCAGGATGATGCGGGCCGTTATGCTCGAAAAGCGGATACGGTTGTCGGGTACCGTGGAGGATACCTACCACTGGAAAGGAGAGACATCGAACGGGGCCTGCGACAGGGTACGCTGAGAGGTGTCGTCGCCACAAACGCATTGGAGCTTGGCGTGGATATTGGTCGCTTATCGGCTGCTGTGCTGACCGGTTATCCTGGTTCTATTGCATCAACCTGGCAGCAAGCGGGAAGGGCAGGGCGTCGCAGTGAGCTATCGGCCGTCGTTCTGGTTGCCGGTGGTAGTGCCCTTGACCAGTATCTGTGCCAGCATCCTCGATA
>DASRZI010000016.1:0-4266 GCA_035686605.1 Candidatus Zixiibacteriota bacterium | reverse complement strand
ATCAGCCAGCTTGGATTTGCAGACAAAGCGATTGCCTCTGCCAGCAAGTCAATCTCTTTGTCTGCAAATCCAAGCTGGCTGATCCATACGGTACCCATCCGAATACCGCTGGCTGAAAAAGCAGTACGGTCGCCGGGTATCGTATTGCTATTTGTTACGATTCCCGCCACGTCCAGTATCCTGGCTGCCATATCACCAGAGAGAACATTGCCGTTGTGGCTGACGCTCTTGGTATCGACGAGCAGCAGATGGTTCTTAGTACCACCGGCGACGACCCTCAGTCCTGCTTCCGACAACTTAACAGCAAGGCGGGACGCATTGGCAACTACTCTGGCCTGCAATGCTCTGAATTTATCTGTATTGGCTAACTTGAGAGCCAAGGCCAAGGCGGCGATCGTATTCAGGTGGGGTCCCCCTTGCTCTCCAGGGAACACTGCCCGGTCGATCTTTCTCGCAAGATCTTCCCGGTGGGTCATGATCATCGCACCCCTGGGTCCGCAGAGACTCTTGTGGGTCGTGGTTGTGACGATATCTGCAATTCCAATAGGGCTGGGATGTAATCCAGCAGCCACAAGACCTGAGATATGGGCGATATCGGCCATTAAGTAAGCGCCGCACTGGTCAGCAATTTCGCGGAATCTCGTCCACTCGACGAACAGCGGATAGGCAGTGAATCCAGCGACGATCAGCTTTGGTCGCTGCTCCATGGCCAATGTCTCGATGGCGTCGAAATCAAGCTGTTCCGTCTCTTGATCGACTGTATAAGGAATCGCTTCGTACAATATACCAGAACGACTTACTTTGCTGCCATGGGTGAGGTGACCACCGTGCTTAAGATCGAGCCCCATGATTTTATCCCCAGGTTCAAGCAGGGCGCTGTAGGCCGCTATGTTTGCAGGGGAGCCACTCAGAGGCTGAACATTTACATAGAGATCTTCTGGTGAAATGCTGTTGGCTGAAAACAATTCGGCCGCACGACGCCTGGCGAGGGCCTCGATAATATCAGCGAATTCGACGCCTTTGTAGTATCGCGGATCGCTATATCGCCGGTAATGTGCAAGTTCGAAATCAAGATCAAGAATGGCTGGTTCACTCTGCTTCCTGCTCGCAGAGCGGGGGTATCCTTCCGCATAGACATTGGCGAAATTGGAGGCCATCAGCTCTCTGACCGCCGCCGGAGCCATGCTTTCCGACGCTACCAGGATGATCTTCTCTTCCTGCCTTATATCTTCTAAATCAACGACAGCCGACAATTGGGGGTCCAGATCGGCAGCCGAACCGCGAAATATGTAATCCACGGTCATGTATCGCGCTCCTTGGTTAACAAAGCTGATTATCTCGGAATGCTACTGCTCGTTCGAAGCCGGCACAACTGCGGGCCTGCATTTTCCAGCTGTGGGTGTAGTAAAATAGAAATCCAGGCACGATTGTAGCAGTTTTTAAGAGGATTGGCAGTGATTCTAAGACCGGCTGCCGCCTACATAATTCTTACTCTAAATTGAGCATGTGCGGGCATGTCCAAATGACAGTCTCAACAAGTTTCGTCGATTGATTCAACCTTAATCGAATCGAATAATCGCCATCGTAGAATATCTATTCCATGCTCTCGGCGAAAGTCGCGTCCGCAGGCATACCCGGTCTTAGAAGTCCTTCACTATTGTCAAGAAGGATTTTCACGGCAAATACCATGTGTACCCTCTCTTCCTGGGTCTGGACATTCCTTGGTGTGAACTCTGCGGCAGACGATATATGAGTAACGATCCCGTCAAAAGCGTCTTCATAAGCATCTACTGACACTAGAGCGCGCTGCCCTAACATGACCTTGCCTAGTTCAGCTTCCGGAACAAAGACGGTGAGGGTTAATTCGTCAAGATCAGCCACCAGGAAGAGAACTGCTGCCGGTGCCGCAATCTCGCCAGGATTGGCAAGTCTCTGAAGGACGATGCCATCAATCGGCGAGGAGATCGAGGCGTTCTCGATCTCAATGTCTATGGACCGGATAGCCGCTTGTGCAGCAGCGAGACCAGCTTCAGCCTGATCGACCTGAGCTTCTAGAATCTCCAGGTCGTGGACGGTTGCACCACTAGATACCAAAACAAGCTGGGCTTGAGCTTGAGCCAATTGACCCCTTGCCATCTCCACTTGCGCCTCGGCCGCAGCCAGATCTTGGTCGCTGGGGATGACCGGACCTTCTCCACTATCGATAGCTGCTTCCACGCCTTCTAATCCTGCACTGGCCAAATCTACTTGAGCCGAAGCAGTTTGGACAGCCCCTTCCGCTGCGGCTATCTCTTCAAGCCGGGGACTGGCAATCGCCATTGCCAACTGAGCTTGGGCTGCTGTCAGGACCGCCGCGGCCTGGTCCACAATGGCAAGCAAAGCATCCCTGCGAGCCTGGAGATGTGCATCGTCGATTCGAAGTAGGAGGTCTCCGGCAGCAATTGCTTGTCCTTCCTCGACCAACACGTCGACAATTCTCCCCCCAGTCAAAGTCGACAGGAGGAATTCGTTTGCTTCAATTGAGCCTGAAGCTTCGAGTTCATCCTGATTTCGAGCAGATCGTTTCTCCGCCTTCGGCGCCGTAGAAGACGAGGGCTGGCCACCCATCTCCTCTAGAAAACTGTCCCACTCATCTGGATTATCTTGATAGTAGATCCAGCCGATGGCAACAGCACCGACAAGAAGAAGCAAAATAGCTGCAATAACAAATGGCGTACGTTTCATCGCACGTCTCCTTCTACAAATTCATTTTCTCGGGCGTTGGCAATAAAAACATCTTCTAACGTTGGCGAAATGATAGCCACATTCCTAACAGCTATCCCTTCATTCGATAGTAGGCCGCGCATTATGCGCATATGGCTTTCAGCTTCTTTGGTAACGACATGTATCTGAGCCCCGTATAAAGATACATCACCGAATAACGCTGCTTCGCGAAGAATGACGATGGCCCGAGTCGGATTGTCGCAATCGATCTCAACTACCTTTCCGGACATCTTCTCCGCCTTTATCTCCTCCGGAGATCCAAAGGCCACAAGTCGCCCATGTTGGATGAAGCCTAACCGCTGGCAATGTTCCGCTTCATCCATGTAGTGCGTAGTAACAAAAACCGTCCTGCCTTCTCGCGCCAGATAATAGAGCAGATCCCAGAACTCACGGCGAGAAATCGGATCTACCCCGGCGGTTGGTTCATCAAGAAACAGAAGATCTGGGTGGTGCATAATGGCACAGCCTAAAGCCAATCGCTGCCTCCATCCACCGGATAAGTTCTTCGTACGTTCTTTTTCTCGCCCATTGAGTCCCGCCATATCCAAAATCTCGCTTTTTCGAATAGAGAGATTTTTTCCAGTAACACCGTAGGCACGACCAAAGAAGTTCAGGTTTTCTTCGACGGTCAAGTCGTTATATAGGCTAAATCGCTGCGAAACATAGCCAATTCGCTCTCGAAGTTCTCCTGTTTCCCCTGCGATATCGTAGCCAAGCACGGCAGCCGAACCACTGGTCGGCGCCAGAAGACCCATCAGCATGCGAATCGTTGTTGTTTTACCTGCTCCATTTGGACCAAGAAATCCAAAGATATCACCACGGTCTACGTGAAAACTAACATCGTCGACGGCTGTAAAACCGTCAAATGCCTTGGTCAAATGCAAGACTTCGATGGCGACTGGTTTCTCGCGGTCACGTTCGTCCGTTGGTCGATTCATTCCAGTATTTTCCGCCTAAGAAGTAAGATGGTACCCGTGTAGATCAGAACACCTAGACCCAGGATTGCCAGTAGCTCTGGCCAAAGTACATCAAGACCAGCCCCCTTCAACATGATGCTGCGAAATACGATCAACCAGTGCTTTAGCGGAAATAGATTGGCGATTAACTGCATGAATGGCGGCATGGTATCTACTGGAAAAGCGTATCCGGAAAAAATTACCATCACTAAGATTACGACGAAGACGATGAGCAGGGCTTGCATCTGGGATTTCGCGACAGATGAAATCATCAATCCCCAACCGAGTTCAACCAGCATATAAATCAAGGCCAGGACAAGCATGAGAGATAACGAACCTCGCATGGGAACACCGAAACCCCAGACGACCATGCCGAACATGAGGACAAAAAGCGTATATCCCAGAGTTACCGCCATGACCGACTTTCCGACCACGAGCTCAGTCGAACGGATAGGGGTGATCATCAACTGTTCGAGTGTCCCAATTTCGCGCTCCTTGGCGATTACCATGCTTGCCAGCATGGCTGTTATCGCCGCGGCGATGAATC
>DASRZI010000015.1:0-2819 GCA_035686605.1 Candidatus Zixiibacteriota bacterium | reverse complement strand
CGTGTACCCCTAATCTATCCGCTTCCTGCACCAGATCAACCGGCAGATCGATATTTCCAGCAAAATAGCCGAGCATGATTCCAAGTCGCATCGTCATTTCCTCGTCTTCCAAAGTGACAGTCACTTCGTACGTGACTCACACCAATCAAGTGACAGTCACTTAAGAAGTGACAGTCACTCTTGTATTATTATACCACTTCGATCTCTGGCAATTTACCTCTATGAGGATATGATTGGGAGTCGGCTGCCGGGACTACGTGGATCGAGAAATCAGGTAGAATCGGCGTCTTTCGTAATAATCACAACAGTTTGATTACGGTTGCCAACCGACAATCAACCGCTAAAGGAATGACTATGAGTGACAAACAATTCGTAATGACCCTGGCTAAAGTGATTATCGCCGCCGCATGGGCGGATGGCGAGATAACTAATGATGAAGTAAACAGCCTTAAAGACCTGATTTTCCACCTCAGGCAGAGTGGATTTGACGACGTAAATCAGCTCAACGCCCAGGAATGGGCAAGATTGGAAATGTATATTGAAACACCAGTGGACGAAACGGAACGTGCTCGGCTGGTTGTTGATTTACAGAATGCCCTTCAATCTCAGCAGCAGAAGGAAATGGCACACCAGACGTTAAGGCGGGTCATGGAAGCCGATGGCGTCGTTTCAGACAGCGAGCAAGAAGTTCTGGCTGAGATAGATAAGGCCATCGATTCAGTCGGGATAGGCTTCCTCGGAGATCTCGAACGCTTGGTAGGAGGCGCTGTGAACAAGCGCTCGCGTGCCGTCGCTGGTGCACCTAACAGAGAGTTATACTTCGACGATTTTATCCAGAATAAAGTGTTTTACAGCCTGACCCAACGGCTGCAGATAGACAAGAGCGATCTCAAAATCCCTGAGGACGAACTGCGCACCCTCAGCCTGGTCGGCGGTCTGATGGCCAAGGTCGCCTACGTTGACAGAGAGGTGACCGAAACTGAATTTAATGGGATGGTCAAGGCTATCGGGGACATATGGGAGGTCAGCGCCCAGTTAGCGACCTTTGTCGCCGAAGTAGCCGTATCGGCCGTAGACGAGACCTATGATACTTTCAGAATGATGAGGGAACTAACCGAGAGCACCAGCGAAAGAGAGCGACGGAAATTCCTCGACGTGCTGTTCGCCGTCGCCAACGCTGACGGGCAGATCTCCTACGATGAAACAGAAGAGATCCGCAAGATGTCTCGGGGAATCAATCTCACCCACAAGGATTTCATTGATTCAAAACTGCGAATACTTGGGGAAGAAACCGTCTCTTAGAGCATGTCTCGTATGACACGTCGCCTAAGGCACGTCGCCTAACGCACTTCGATTAAGAAGCGTCGCCAAAGAGCGGAAGTGTTGAATAACGACATGGGGGAACAAGGGTCGCGGACAAACATCCGCGACCCTATCTATTCTAATGGACAGTACTAGTGGACAGTCCTGGTGGACCGTTATCCTTCTTGTCCTGGCGGGGGGCCGAACGCGGCGCGCGTTCCCGGCAGCATGCCGTAGATCAAAATTAATCCATTGACAACCACCGCTGCCGCAATATCGGCGAATTGTACGCTGGAGTCAAAGATCAGCGTAGCGAAGGCTAGGATGAGGTTCAGTGTTGAAAGAACGACCACGAACAACCAGCCTTGATAATCGACATTCCATAGCATCCGGACAAGCCAGATGTATATGGCGGCCATTAAGGCCCACATCAACGCATACCAAATGTTATTAACAAGCGAACTGTACCACGCGAAACTGACGCCAAACCACTGCAGCGTACTAATAATTGCCACAATGGCACCAACAGCAGCCAGCAAAGCCAGAATTGTAACACCGATGGGACGACTCTTGGTCATGAAAACCCTCCTATGATCTTATATCCGATATTATCTCTGATCTTATCGCCAGCATTTCTATAGTAAGTATCAACTAATTCAAGAAAAATTACCCACGATATTTGATACGGTAGGCTCTGAGTAGCGAGCCAATGATGAAGCAAATGTGAATGTTCCAGTAAACAAATCGGCTTAGCCGTGATCCCTTTTTCGCTTCACTTTACTATAACCCTGTGGCAATCGGTAGTTACGATTGAATCCAGTTCACGTTCTGAGAACCACACGAAGCTAGTAGTGCCCGAATTCGTAAATCTTCATCGCTTCCTGGGTTGAGTCGCCAAAACAAACAGGGGTAAAGCGCCGGGCATGACCGTTACGCTCACATGACGGTCGAGCCGCTGGCTCCCAGAGCAGGCCTATCTTATGACAAAGAACCAAAGTAAGGCCAAAAGACCTACGGCGACCAGCCCTGTAACCGCACAACCGGCAACCCGAGCCGTGAGCTTCAAAAAAAACTTGGCAACCACCCATACGACTACCGCTAAAATGATTAGCCCGATGATGGAGAGAATTTCCATAAATGATCCTCCGCTGTTAATCAAGATAGAATACAAACCGCAAGTATTCTACTACCAACTGAAAAAGACGCATCAACCATATGGGAATGCAGTAGTAAAGATCAGCAATCTATGGTCTAAGCCGATGAGCAACCGATCCTTATCCTTGCCAATAACCACTTGGATAATCGTATTCAATGCCGGTGATTTCCAATTTGATATAGCTGAATTCTCCACTGTCCAGATGCCATACAGCTTCACCTGTTGCAGGTAGGTTGAATCCATTGAATCCAGCATACGTGTAGAGCGGCGTCGACCACTTCTCTAACACAAAATCCTTCCCAACACTCCTATAACGATCGGCGACGAAATTGGTGACCCGTCCGAGCTCATCGAAGTGGAA
>DASRZI010000014.1:0-4354 GCA_035686605.1 Candidatus Zixiibacteriota bacterium | reverse complement strand
CTCGGCAATGATTGCCTGGTTAGGGTCCCTTCCCAGGCAATCATTGCCGAGTTGAACGGTTCTATTGCCCCACCCTTACTGACACGCCAGAACAAGTAGCCATCGCTCAAAGTGGGCATCATTTGGCGGTCACCCAAATCGGCCGGTTGCGGATCCAGGCCTACTGCTCCGACCCCGTCTCCTGCGCCTTCCGGTCCGTGACAGGTGACGCAGTTTGTAACGAATATTTCCTTCCCTGCGGCAATGGCATCCGCATCACCGGCAAACGAATTGGTCAGGCTGGCAAATTCATTGGGCGCTTCGACATGAGCGTGGTCCATGTCCATACCTTCTTCCATGTCCATTTCTTCTTCCATGTGCTCATCTTCTTCTTCCATGTGCTCATCTTCAGCTTCCATATGCTCATCTTCAGCCACTTCTTCCGATGCCGCGCCGCCACAGGCAGCAAAAAGGAAAATGAATGCTATTGAAACAAGAACCACGGATAAAAGACGTTTCATTGATTGTTCCTCCTCAATCACTTTCCAGCAGAGATCTGGCTAATCCTATTCTTGTTTGCTCAGTCATACTGTCTGGATCTTTTTTAGCAGGCAAGGGGTAACTGCTGATCCTATTTTATAGGAACTTCGGCAAATACGAAAGCGCCGTATTGCCTACGGGGAATAGGCCATCTGGCTTACGCACAAGGCCAAGGGTAACAGTTTCTAGCCCCCAGCGATTTGAGGACCCAGAACACCGTCAAGCAGCTCAATCGTGTCGATGTGGTCGCCGACGTACAATACAATAAGCTTTCCGCTATGGTAGAAGTGGGGTGTGGCGATCCAACTCATCATGGAGGTGCCAACTGAGCTGCCATCCGGGGAAATGAGATTGGCTTCGGCCTTAGCCTCGCTCTCGCTTTGATATTCAAATACCTGGACATCTTGACCGTTAACTGTAATCACCTGGCCCTCAGGCGTAAAGAAGGGCTGCGATACTGTACCGGCCATCTCAACTGTAGCCCCGGTCGCCTGGAGACGATCAACAAGACCCGTAAGATCGATCACCGAATCGTCTTCTATTTCAACTGTCTGCTGCCGGTCATTGCAGGCAACAAGTAACAGTAAAAGTAGCAACAAGCCACTTAGCAGGATCTGACGAAAAAATTTCATTTTATTGCTCCTTCTGTTTGTTTTCTGTGCTGAGGATAAGACGCTGCAACCAGGCTGATGGTTCCGGTAAACCGGAGGGGAATCAGGTAGGAAGAGTAACGGTTACACCTGTGCCCCGGTCTGGAGTCGAGTGAATGACCAATTGAGCGCCGATCAGTTCTGCACGCTCATAAAGACCTAGCAAGCCATAGTGTCCTCCAGGAGCCATCTCGGCCGGACTTTCGGGTACATGGAAACCACAACCGTCGTCAGATACTGCTAGCTTGATGGCTCCAGGTCCAAATTCAAGGGCAACCTCGGCAGAGGAAGCATTCGCATGACGGGCTACATTGCTCAACGCTTCCTGAACCATGCGATAGAGCGCGAGTTCAACTTCCGGACGCAGACGACGGTCGGAGCCGGACGTTTTAAAGGCAACCGGAATGTTCAAGCTAACACTCGTATCCCGAGCCAACATGTCTAACGCAGGGACAAGTCCTAGATCTTCCAAGTAACTGGGACGCAGATCCCGGGTTAATCGGCGTAAGTCAGCAATCATCTGAGCTGTCATTCCCTGCATTTCTGTTAATTGGTTGAAAGCAGGGTGACCATCCAGAGCCATCTGCGCCAACTGCACCCGTTGGTTCAGTGCAATAAGCGATTGGATTGTGTCGTCATGTAGTTCTCGAGCCAGCCGGCGACGCTCCTCTTCTTGTCCAGCAGTGACGGCGCCAAGATAGCCACGGAGGCTTTGCTGTGCTGCTTTTACCTTTTGGGCCATATGGATGAGCTCTGCCTGTAAGCGCTGTATCTCATTGATGCCCCCGACAGGTTCCTCAATTGCATTGAAGTCACCCCAAGCTAGCTCCGTTGCTTTCCGCTCTAGGGACTGCAATGGCTGCACTATTTGGCGCACCCCAAACCACAGACCTAAAAGAGCGATAATGATAACTGGTACGAGGACAAGAGGCGCCAATTCGGTCGTGCGAAGGAGTGGATCGGCCACAGCCCGCCATGGCTCTTCGAATACCAACGCCCAATTAACGGGAGATATGGGGCTGAATGCAATTACGTGTTCGTCGCCGGCAACAGATACATATGTTGTTCCGCTATCCCCTCGGAGCGCTTCCTCGACGCCGGGATATTGAAACGGCTCCATACTTGCATGTGGTTCAACGCCTAACTGGTAGAGCATCTGGCCATCTGAATCGACCAAGAAGGCTGCGGCTTGATCGCTGGCGCTAAAAATATCAGACAAAGCCCGCCGGGACATGTTGGCAGGAGAAAAGGCTCCCATAGCAACGAAACCGTCGGGCATTGTGGTGGATACGAGCATGATCTCTTCACCGGTACTCGGATCCGTAAAAGTTGGAATGAATTGAGCTAAGTTGCGCGGATCATAAGGGAGGTCGGATTCGGCTAATCGTTTGTTGGCGTCTCGACTCTCCCAAATATCCGTAGAATTGGTTGAGGCTAATAACTTCCCATCCGCACCAAAGAATGCTAGCCCTCCCTCGAAGTCTGGTAGGAATGAAGTAGCGTCGTTTAATGTGTGTTCAGGATCCCCGGTCGCGGTAGCTTGAAGAGCCAGGCTGTGAACTGAGGCGGCGCGGTGATTTAATTGCTCGGTGATGGCTGTTGCCGCTGCACGCGTGGCGCGCTCATCGCGCTCGCCTACAAGCGAACGCATGGCTCGCTGATGCAAGGCTAAGCTGCCAAAGGCGATACCTACCAACAGAACCGTTAGTGGCAGGATTATGAACACAAATAATTGAACGGGAAACCCACGCCAGCGTTTTATCATATATGGAAGGGTATTTCATGACTCGCCAAATGTGAATTATGGTCACGTTTCACTCACAGTGAGCTTAAGTAAACTTCGATTATTCCACTGTAATAAGGTCCATCGAGACGGCTCGCATGACAGCTTCCGTACGACTATTGGCTTGCAGTTTGCTGTAAGTCTTGGCCAGATGCCCTTGGACAGTGCGGTCGCTGATTCCCAACTGCACACCAATCGCTTTGTTGGTGAACCCTTTACCTGCCAACGCTAACACCTCTTGTTCACGGTCAGTCAGCGACTCATATTCAGGTTGTGGGGTGCTACGTCCGGCAATTTGAGCCATGAGCTTATGGGCAATAGTCGGATCCAAAGCCGATTTGCCTTCATTCACGTCTCGGACAGCTTGCACAATGTCTGCAGGTGCAGCTGTTTTCAGCACATAGCCATTGGCGCCGGCCTGCAGAACCGCCATAACGTAAGGATCGTCATCGTAAGCCGTTAACACAAGAACGCCCACTTCCCGATAGTTAGCCCTTACCCAGCGAGTTACTTCAATACCACTTGCTTTGGGCATCTGAATGTCTAGGACCGCGACATCGGGTTTATGTTCCTGGATAAGACTACGCGCCATATCGCCATCTTTTGCTTCAGCGATTACCCGAATATCGGGTGCCTGTTCCAAAAACTGGCAAATACCGGCCCGAACGACAGCATGATCATCAGCCAATAGAACACGAATTTGCTCACTCACGATTCAAACCCTGCCTTCCGAAATTTCTCTTCAATTTGCCTCGCTGTGTTTGTAAAGCTGCTGTGCAATCGGGGGCATAGCATCCATACGATTCCCAGGCTGAAGAGCAATCCAGTCATTAGGCGCATCCAAGAATTGAAGGACCCTAAAGCATCACCAGCATAAAAGGTAGCCGAAAAAGTATTGTTGGTCAACGCGGCCAACCAGGCATTGCTATCCCGGAATCCAAGACCAATACCAGCAGTGAAGTCGCTTATCATGTGAGTGGAGCCGTCAATTACCATGGGAAGGAGAAGCAAGACCAGGCCCCACCAAGGGAGAGGTTTGAGACGCTTCCGAAGCAGCCAGAATAACAAACCCCAGAGAAGAATGGATGTGTACATGAAGACCATCCGGTCGGACCAGGCGACCTTCCAGCCCATTGTTGGATTGCCTGTGAATTGGCGCAAGACCATCGGGTCACTATTATTTTTCCAGGCTGTTTGGACTTCAGCCAAGGAATACATTGCCCGGTCTCCGAATAGGAAGAAGGAACGTTGCGGTAGCTGGTGGCACTGGGTGGCATAGAGCAAGTAGATAGCGTTACCAGCATGGACCCAGCCCATCTCCATGAATAATGGCGCTACCCAAGGTAAACCCACGAATAACCCTATAAGCATGCTAAATGGCAACAACCAGTGGCGGCTCAAC
>DASRZI010000013.1:0-19990 GCA_035686605.1 Candidatus Zixiibacteriota bacterium | reverse complement strand
CAGACATCTGGGAACTTAATGAAGAGTTAGAACAGGGTGAGGTTGAGCAGGTCGACTGGGCTGTTGAGGGAGCCGATGTCACAGTCACGCGAACGGTCTATAACTTGTACGGCGATTTGCTTCGCCAGGACAGCTTTGTTAGTTACTACGTCCCCTGGCAAAATATCTACCAATATGGTCCCGGCACCATACTGCCCACACCTGAGCCAACTGCATCTCCAACACCGGACGCCGGCACGCCAGAAGCGCCTAGCCAGACGCAGTAAATTAAACATTGCTGCCCCATTTCCACGATGACTGTACCAGGGTTGTGGGTACGATCAGGGAATAGATTCAGCCCATGTGGACCGAGAATTAGTCCTTTCCACGCTCCGGATCCTTTCACTTCCTCCTGGGCAAATGATATCGATAGTAGTGTAGTACACCTTGATTAATGGATCGCGCTGTGCTACCATCAAATGCGCGCGGTACCCTGCGCAATCCGGACTCATTCTTAATCCTATTGGATTCTCAGTCAAGTCATCATAGAGAAGTCGGTTCGATACGAAAGAGGATGCTTAATTAGCTGGTAGACGCACTCGATATTCATAGATAGTTACATTGAGGGTTTAATTACCTGCTAATTTGTGTTCGGTCACTCAGATGAACGCGTTTGCGTTCGCCTTTTTTTGTTCTTATAGGATTTTTCCATGCGAAAACGATTGAGTAGTGAGTTTTTTGTTCGGCTATTTGGTGCAGTTGTAGGCGCGGTCTTCGCTGGCTATTTAGGAGTGAGGGTCGCCGTATACCTCGGACTGAATTCTGAGTTTGTAATCTATGTGTTGACCTTTGGCCTCCTGGGTTTTTTGATTGGTTTAATACTGACCCCGGTGTTCATAACAAGGCCGCTGGGATACGCTCGGAGACGGATAGAGAGGATGCCCGCTGAGCGCCTGGTAGCCATTATTGGCGGTGTTTTTCTGGGGCTGATTGCTACAAGCCTGCTTACCCTCCCCCTATCCATGCTGCCTAATCCATTTCGACAGATAGTTCCTCTGATAGCGGTTGTTGTGCTGTGCTATCTGTCCATCATCGTTCTATCCCTTAGACAAAACGATCTCCGGTCTGGCCTTCGTTTTCTGCAGTCGAGCAGGCCTGCACAGAATGTCGAAGCGGCTGCTGAAGAGAGTGTTCTACTGTTGGATACGAGCGTCATTATTGACGGACGCATCAGCGATATCTGCAAAACGGGCTTTATTCGTGCCACTCTTCTTGTACCAAACTTCGTATTGTTAGAGCTCCAGCACATAGCTGATAGCGCCGATCCGCTGCGCCGCAATCGTGGACGACGAGGTATGGATGTGCTCAAGTTTCTACAGGAAGATTGTCCAGTACCGATTCGTTTTAGCGAGATGGATGTCTCGGAAGTACGCGAGGTTGATAGTAAGTTGGTAGCTCTAGCCCGCGAGCTCACCTGCCCTATCATGACCAATGATTACAACCTGAATCGAATTGCCGAATTGCAGGGAGTAACCGTCCTAAACATCAACGACCTGGCTAATGCCGTGAAATCGGTTTTCCTGCCAGGGGAGGAACTCGCAGTAAAAATCGTTCAGGTGGGTCGTGAAGTTGGCCAAGGCGTCGCCTATTTAGACGACGGTACGATGGTTGTGGTTGAAGACGGCAAGGATCATCTTAACGATACCACTGGGGTCGTAGTTACCAAGGTTCTCCAAACAGCTGCCGGCAGGATGATTTTCGCTCGACCGCAAATGGTTCTGGTTCCAGACGAAAAGTAGTCTCCTATCAAGGTAGCGTTTTTCGCTCATCGTTACTTTGGTGCGGGGGAATTCTAGCGCCATTCACCACTTGCGAGTTCGTCGATACGACCATAGAAGTACGGTAGTTCCTATATAGTGATGGTAAGAGTTGTTCAGAGAATCGGGAGCTTGAGGTGATCGAATACCTATATCGCCGTAACACTGTTCTAGAGTCACTGCGCGGGAGCCGGAGAAAGATACACCGTCTTCTGATACAAAATGGCTTGCAGCAGGTCGACCAGATCCGCTATGCCGCGCGACAGCGTGGAGTTTCAGTTGAGTCGGCGACGAAGAGCCAGTTAACCGAGCTAACTGACGACAGAAGCCACCAGGGAGTCGTGCTCGAAGTAGGGCCTTTCTTGTACAGTGAGGTCGACGATATGCTGGCACTGTCTGAAGAAAGGGGAGAAATGCCCTTTTTGCTTCTGCTTGATCTCCTCCATGGCCCTAGCAATATCGGAATGCTCTTGCGCACAGCTGAAACATGCGGTGTGCACGGGGTCATCCTGCAGGATCGTCGCGCACCCGATATGACTCCCCAAGTCGTGATCTATTCAGCAGGCGCCGCCGAGCATCTTTTGGTAGCTCAGGTGACCAATCTGGTTCAGACAATCCAGAGATTGAAAGCTTCAAATGTCTGGATTGCTGGTCTTGACCTGGACAGCCAATCAAACTTACTGGGAGACATGGATCTGAATCTACCAATAGGCATTGTCGTCGGACATGAAGGTAATGGCTTGCGCCGCCTGGTTCGAGAGAACTGCGACTTTCTGCTGGAACTACCCATGCGGGGGCATGTTGGCTCCTTAAATGCGGCTACAGCAGGAGCGGTTGCTCTCTATGCAGCATGGCAAGCCCGCGGATATGAGGGGGCGCGAAGGTAGCGACGGCCTATTTACAACTCGCCTTTAGGCATCCGGCGCTTCCCGCCCGATGAGACCAAGGATCAGTGATAATTCCCCCCGGTGGTGTACCTCATGCTCTATGACGTGAGCAAGCATATCTCCCAGCAAAAAATCCTCATTCCATGGGGTACTGACGGTGCGCCTGAGATCGGCATAGGTCAGTGTTTTTATATAGTCCAGCGTCTGACTATGGACGTCTGATAGAAGTCCTTTGACATCTTCAATCGTCTCATAATCTCCTGGTCCATACTCCGGAGGCCACTCTTCCAGTTCTTGAATAATCCCGTAACCGACCTCGCCTCTCTCTTCGTGCGCGATATGGAGAATCAACTCTCGCGCCGTCCAGAGACCCTCAGCAGGAGAAAAGGCCAGGTCTCCTTCCTGAAAGCAATCGATTGTCTCGAGCAACTTGGATCTGATTCGTTCCCAATTTGAAAACAAGATGTCTAAGGTCATCGTCGTCTACCCTGGTTTCCCGTGAATCCGCAATTATTTCATCTTCAACAGCCTGATAGTCTCCGGCATCAGCGCTTATCTTTGAAGACAAAGAAGTGCTTAGTCTTGTCGACTTAAAAGTCGATTTAAGAAGTCTTCGGATCGCCTTGCTCCGCCAACACTTAGCCTTTCTCCTGATTCTCGGCAAGTAATCGCTTTATCTCTGCTAAATCACTCCTCAATTCTTCAATGAGTTCGACTTCCTTCCCGGAATGCGGATTGAAATACGAGGCTGTGTAACCTGTAAAAACGGCTACTAGTAAAATCCCGCCGGCCATCAAAACGAACCCTATCAGTCTCCCGGACGTTGTTATTGGAACCTCGTCACCATAACCAACAGTTGTCAAGGTAACGAAAGACCACCAGACTGCATCCTCTGCCGTTGAAATATCTGACCCTTGTGCATCCGCTTCCGCGCTGAGCACCAAAATGCTGGTGAAGAGAATTAGAAAGAACAAGGCGAATGTTGTCGTCAGCAAAGCACTCTCTGCGCGGTGTTGTTTGAATGCTTCCCATACAGAGCGACCTGTTGCAGCACGAAGTTTATTTCTGGCAGTGACGATCCGCCCTATGCGAAGAACTCTCAAATAATATACGCCGGGCAGGCTGCTTACAAGATCCATCCAACCCCACTTCAAATAAGCCAGCTTTTTAGGCGCTTTGTACAGCTGCCGGATGAAATCATAGAAGAAGATAACCACAATAAAATGGTCGACAATGATGAGGATTTCTACCGTCGTTTCCTTAACCGGCACGATCGTCGCCAGGATGACAACGACGATCGAATAAATTGAAAGAAAAATGATAAACAGCTCGTAGGTCATATTGACGGCTGCTGCTCTATCTATTATTTGGCTTTCTGTCTTATTGTCAGACATTGTTTGCCACCTCCTGCATTAATAAAGGCTGATTCCTGACAAAATAATATCCCCTAACGCTGCCTCTCTAGTTTCCATAGGGACACAGTCAGCACGTGATAGGTTTGAGGCCACAGATCTATGGGCTGAACCTCAATCGGCTGGTATCCCTTGTCTTTGAGACGCCTGCCATCTCGCGCCGTGGTGGCGATATCCGATCCGATGTAGATTAACCTCTCTGGGCACAGCCGAAGGATCTCGTCCAAGACCTCTGGAAGCAATCCATCCGATGAAGGTTCGACAATTAAAACATCTGGAGACTCTTTCAGAATCGGTAAGACTTGGTCTACGCTGCCTTGATAGATGGTGACGTTATCAAAGTCGTCCAGATTGGCCGACAGATCAGCTATCGCATCATCATTGCTTTCGATGCCCACAAGTTCTAAAGCAGATCCGGCAAGAAACGCCGTCAACAAGCCAACCCCACAATAGAGTTCAACGACCCGATCGTCTTCCGACAAAGATGCATAATTCAGGACTGTGTCGACCACGAGCTCCGCCGCTCTTGAACTAGGATAGAATGAACAGCCCGCAGTTACTCGAAAGGATCGGCCCTTAACCTCGTAAACCGTGTGGTTGTTTCCAACCAGGTTTGCCGTTTTTCCATCTGGTAGAAGTAGATTGACGGATATCGGAAAGTCAGCGGTCAACGTTGGCGGCTCATTATCATCGGTTTCTAAGGCCGCTAGTAATTCGCCGTCATCGCCGATTCGTAGTACCAACCGTCGAAGCGATTCCAGATTGAGATCAAACTGCTGGTACAGGTCCTGGAGTTCATCTCTGATAATGTGGCATTTCTCGATTGGTATGATTTGCTTCAATGAAGGGGACCAGAAACCGAGAGCATCGTCGGCCGTACGGTGAAAGATAACCTCGGTGCTGTATGACCATGGCTCTGGATTCTCGATGGTGGAATTGACCTCGATCTGCGCAAATTTTCCGATTCGCCGTAATTGGTCGATTATGACTGATTCTTTATGGCGAAGCTGCGCCTGATAGTTGATGTGTTGGAAATGGCACCCTCCACAAGGACCGAAGTGAGGGCACCTTGGTTCAATTCTGTCAGGTGAAGGTTCAAGAACCTCGACAAGGGCCGCCTGGCCAAAGCGAGGTTTTGATTCGACCAGCTCTACTCGCACCCTTTCTCCGGGAATCGTCAATGGCACGAAGATGACGCGGTCTCGGTGGTCCCGGCCCAGGCTTTTACCACCATTGGCCATAGCGGTTAGGGTTAGGGTAATCATCTCCCCGTTGGTTGGTTGGCGATCTTCAGGCATCGGAACAGGAGTTCGGTGGAAAGGGTATCACCCGGCTAATCGTCTCGACTAACCTATTTTACCGGAGGCAATAAGCATCGTAAAAGCGGCGATGAACCAGTGGATTAGGAATGGGTACAGGAAAGAACCCGATTGCCAGGCTATATAGCCGAAAGCTGCACCTCCGAAGATGGTGGTCAGGGCTTCGAGCTCGGGCTTATTCAAATGCATAAAGGCAAAAGGTACAGCCTGCAGCCAAATAGCGGGTCCTGGTCCAAGGACAGCTGCCATACCAAACAGCATAAACCCCCGCCACATAAATTCCCAACCAAATAAATCTACAGCGGTAATGTAAATTAGATAGAGAGGGTTATCCGGCGCCTTTTCGGAATAGAAACTCTGCATGGATGGTGTTCGGGCAATGAACCAGAGAATCACTGCCATCACTGCACAGCCAATGACGGTCCACATAAGGCCGACTCGCCAATTTCCCAACTGGAAGCCGTAATCGGCGGGCCGGTCCCTAAAAAGCAACAAAACAACCGCCATAGGGATGATGAAATAGAGAATCATCCGGTCATAGGCCTTGTTACCGGTGATACGGTGGTTGTAGTAGTCCACCATCGGCAGCAATACTCCCATGATGATGATGAGGGTGAGTTTAAGATCGAAATCGATGCCGCCGATGGTCATACGCTTTCTGAGCTCATTCATGGTGGTAGAACAGTAGAACAGATTATAACAAAAATGCCCGGCCGCCGGTCGGGCATTTTTGATACTAGATGCTCAATATACCTTTTTGGGGGTGATCAAATACGCGCTTAGGATCTTTCAACCATGTCCGGGAGCAGCCGTTCTATAGCCATAGTATGGCTGCATACAGTTCGAGAAGCGAAAAAATCACAGTCACAATTCCAGACGCCATGGTCGTAGGTTACGACATGGGAGTTGTTTTCACCCTGGAAGGCAACTTCAAACGAATCGAAACGGATCCTGTCCCTTTCCTCAGCGTATATCTTCGACTTCTCGATCTTACCGATCATTCCATAATCCATTGCACTCTCCTAGATACTGTGGTTCGTCTGGATAGGAAATCCTAACCAGAGTAAATTTAAAAAAAAACGCACGCCGGCTGCGCGCGTTTACATATCAACCAAAGAGCGGGATGTAGCACCTGATGCACCGCACATATTCAAAGTATAATCACGACATCGTCTCTGTCAATCCTCGGATCCAGGATGTAGGTCAATCGTCAGGATCGGATCCTAACTGGCGCCAGAGCAAGATGGGAGTCTATCCAGTGCCCATCGTTGGCCACGATATTCTGTCTCTGTCCGGTAATCGTATTATACAAGGCGATGTCGATCACATAAGTCCCTTCAGGCGAATCCGCTGCCGTCGTCAACAGATGGGTATCGCTGACAATCTGGCCTACTTCCCACAAATCCGTAGGATAAGAACCCTGACCAGGACGATCGTCCGCATCGGCCCAACTCCTGCCGGTTTCATCCAGAAGCCGCACCTGCACGATATAGTCGCCCATGACTTCTGCTAGGCCCTCCCAATAAAGGTCAACTCTAATAGGTTCGCCAGGGTTTACTTCCCGTTGATCATATTCATATCCGATCAATCTAATTTCATCTCCAAAGTTTTGGTTTTGCACGTTGGGGTAATCGCCAGCCCGCGGGAGTATACTAACTTTTCCCAGGGAAATTGAATCGCCCAGTGGAGAACCGTCCTCGTCTGAAATTGCCAGCCGATAGGCCTCAGGATCGTACAGCCCAATTGACAGCCCTACGGAGTCTGGAGAATAGGCTGTTTCCGGAATATAAACGCGAATGGTGTCCACGAATCGCTGCCCCTGTTCCCACTGGCTGCTCGGCAGATTCCCAAGGCCTGGGTGCGTATCACGCTGAGCGATGATAGCTCCTTCTTCATTTGTTAGATGGACAAATAGCAAATAGTCCCCTGGTGGTTTGGCATTGACCTCCCAATAAAGATCGAGATCCAAGGGATCACCTGGTTGCAAAGTGTCCGCCCCCATTTCGTATCCCAATAGAGTGGCTAACGAATCGAACCTGGCATTCACCTGGTTGGGGATGATAGCATCATCGTCGATAGATGGCGGTTCCGCGTATGCTGGTGATAAGTAGCCAAATAATGCGACCAACGACAGGGTCAACATGCCAAGCACAACCGCCAAAGTAATGATCCCTGTCAATGCTCGCTCTGGTGCTGATCCTATCTGGCGATTACGGATCCGGGCACTGATAGAGGTAATTCCATCTCCTATTACCAATGCCCAACTGTCAATCCCAAAGAAGGTAAGCAAGGCCAAGGCTGAAATCGCTGGAAAGAAGAAGCGACCATTTGGACCTGCAGGGCTGACCAACATATATCCGAACAGAACGAGGAAGAAGAGGCTTACATACATTGCGAGGACCGCAAGACTTACCTTTTGAAGCTGTGTCGCCCGGCGGAAGAAACCTAGAAGCGCGCCCGCCAGGCCGATCCCTGTGAGAACCAACAGTCCATTATAGAATGTCTCTGGCAAGGGAATTTGCCCGAAGCCAAAACGTCCCCAGAGGGTTGACCAGGCATAAGGAAGCTCGGAAATGGCTAGGGCGAAACTATCCGTTGGATCTCGAACGCCCCACAGTTCGGTCACCGTCGAAAATCCGGTGAGTTCGCCATAGAGCGAAAGGTTTCGTACGAACCACCATCCGGCGATTATCCCGGCTATGGCCACGATAATCATATTTACAATCAGCCACTGTTTCCCTTGGCGTCTCCTCCAGGCTATCCAGGATATGACGCCTTCTATCACAATGATGGTCACGGCTAGATTGGCCTTGCTCATCAAGGCTAGACCATATAACACCCCCAGGATTAATCCCCACCTGATGCTTAGCCCTCCAGGATCATGCAGAAGGTAGAGACAGGCAAATAGGATAGCTGCACCGCTGAAGGCGGCTATGATGTCATTGTTGATTGACCCGGACATGTAAAGAAACATGGGATTGAAAGCGACCAGGGCTGCTGCCCCAATAGCCACCGCCTGTCGTTTCGGCCAGATAACACGGCCCGATGCCCATGTCAGCCACACAACACCAGCGCCAAGAAGTATGTTCAATCCCCGAAGAATGTGTACCGCTAGAGCCTCTCCACTCCAGGGAAATGCTTCCTCTTGGCCATGGAAGAACTGGTTCTTATTATCCCTTCCGACTTCCCAGTAACGATAAGCCCAGAAAGGGTTCTCAGGGGGTGTGTAGCACACATCGTGACCAGTATCTATCCAGAAAGTTGCCAAGGCGCCTATTGCGTAATAGAGGGGGGGATGGTGGCTCTGAGAGCGGCAAGGTTCCTGCCCCTGGACCGGGAGCTTTCCCGTGGTGCCAATGGTCCGGACGAAGCGATAGTGGCGGAGCTCATCTGTAGATTCGTGCAGCGGATTGACCACACTATAGGCCACGCCAAGGACAACAAAGGCGATCAATAATAGAATTATGGCCTTTCGGCCAAATGGGGAAGTTCCACCGTTCAGATCAGGAGTGAATATCTTCAAGAATAAGACCTGTGATCATACAGTAAAGGAGAATCGACAGTTTGCCAATACCAATCTATCAGTAAAGCCCTGTTTGATTGGGTCAAGGGTATATTAGTCTCTAGGTTCCAGCCGTATATGGTCGCGGCCGTCGTCGACCAGAATTCGTTCACCCGTCATTGGATCGTAGAGACCAAAGATGATAGTCGCAGACTCAATGCCGGCGGGGGCTGCTAACCAATGTCTCTGTAGAAAACGATCCCCCGGCTTCAGGCCAGCTGCATCAATCCATAGGCCGTCGTCTCCCACCAGGAAGGATCCTGCCGAATCTACCATTTGCGTAAATACTGATAGACGCGGTCCTGCATACACTCCCGGTGGTGGCGGGTTGCTGATAAGCGGAAGACGCGGCAAATCGAGTGGTTGGTTGACGAGCCAGCTCAAATCGAGCGCCCCGGTTTCAGGATCGTACTCAGACGCGAACAAGCATAAACCATTGTTGAAGCAGGTTGGTTTATGATCTGGGTCAGCCTGAAGATCGATCCGGGCCAAGGTATAACCGCCAGCCTGTTCACCCAACACCGGCTGGTAGAGATCCTCTCGCAAGGCTGACTCTTCTGGATATCCCCTGAAGACCAGGGCTGGTTGGCCATTTAGTTGGAGGATGACCGTCTTCCGGGGATCATACCACCGAGGAGCTGTTCGCTGTTGGTCTTCAAGGTCGATCTCTAAAGCAAGCCGGTCCCAAGGTCCGGCGAGTAATCCAGTCACTCCGATATCCTGGATCTCCTCATGATCATTCAAGTATTGAGCCAGATCCTTGATGTCTGCCCGGTAGAGAAAGCGGGTCATTCCTCGTGAAGGCCATTCGATGAAATAGTCTGGAAGATCGCGGGCGATTATTGATATGAGGAGCAGCCCCGCCATCGCAGCGGTGAGAGCGTTGTTGAAGGTTCTTCTTGAGGGGAAACGACGCTGCAGCCAGCTGCTGAAAGGGAGCAGCGGAAGAGCAACAATGATATATACGGCCGATTGGGCAATGATTGTATGTCCAAGGCTCGCAGCCGGAACGCTGACAAATCCCGGCGAGATACCTACCAACCACCATATCAGGACAAAGGCGCTTGCCCCTTCTAGATATGGATTAGGATCGAGAGCCGAAAGAGGCCTCGCTGCGTTTACCACCCTCAAGGCGAACCTTAGAATTGGTTTGGATGCATACCACAGCGCTGCCAGAAAACCGATCCAGAAAAATGCGGCTCCCACTGGACCAAAGACAGGGCGATTTGGAATATTGTAAAGCCACTCGTCATCGCCATCACTATGAAACATGTTTAGCGTGCGCCGTATATGCTCTCCCAAAGGAGCAAGATTTCCCTCGCGGGCCTCGACCAACGGGACGGCAAGTTCTTCGACTCGGGCTTCCGTTTCTGGCTGTCTCATCAAAGTAACAACCAAAGGAATGGCCACTATCAGGGCCAACCCCAGCATAAGTAAAAATCCCCGCCAACTGCGTTTAAGGGCAGTTCGCTGGAACAGGGCCAGGTAGATGCCGAAGAGCAAAAAGATCAGGGGAATTCCACGTGAGGCAAAATAGGTGTAGAAGCCTATACCTAAAAACAACCCAGCGAGAGCAAACCATATCGCCGAGCTCCGGGCGTTACCGGCATCCCCCTTCTTGACTTCGTTCCAGCCTGGCATCGCACCAGAAACTTTCAGAGCCCGCCAGAAAGCGTAGAAGGAGGCAAGCATGAATACAGGAAGGCTGATGTGGCGGATCCCTATCCTCGAATACATCAGCGACCAGAAACTGACGGCGAGAGCTAGGGCGGCAACGATGGCAACCTTTCGTCCGAAAAGGAGCGAGGCCAGCAAATAGGTTAGTATGACCGTCGCTGTTCCCAGGATAGCTGGCAGCCAACGGATACCGGCGACTCCAGGACCAAACAAGGCCAGCGTTCCGGCCGACAGGACGTGGTATAGAGCCTCATGTCCGGATGCGTCGGCGTAATAGAAAGCCAGATCGCCGTCAATCACTTTTTGCGAAATGGCCAGGCTGTTGATCAATTCGTCGTCTCGCCAACCAGGTGGAACAGAGTCAAGCTGCCAGAATCGAAGGAGCAGGGCGACCACCGCAATCACCAGGATTATCCAGTCAGGATGCCGCTTAGCATACTGGACGACACGGGTCCATGGACTGTCCGGAGTATTGGTTGCTGTGGTCATTCGGCTACGTGAAGAGGAGGTAGTTGGACATAGTCTCCGGCGATACTCCCGCCGACGATAACTGGCTGACGAACCAGGTCCGGACGCGTGTAGAGTCCAACAATCATGGTGTATTCACCTGGTTGGGTCGATTCTGGCAGTTGAAATCGATGAAGCTGGATAAAGACATCACCAGGATGCCAATAGTAGCCCGGCACGTCGAGCCGATCAGCTTGGGCTATAGGTAATCCATCCTGGCCAATGACTTGCGTGAATAGGACAGCATTCTCAAGCGGTTGTCGCACTCGCCACAGAGTAGCCAGGCGCACTTCTGAACCCGGAGTAGGCGACTGCGTCTGAAGGTCGTATCCAAGAAATTCGGCAGCCTCACCGAACAATACAGGAGTCGTGGACTCAGAAGGAGAGATTATCTCATCCTGGAATTCGTCCTGCCATGTATCGGCCATGGAAGGTCCATCGGTCGAGTAAACCAATACCGGCCTATCGATATCTGTCGTGCGAAGAGGAATAACCTCTCGAAGTTCAGCCGCAAAGTAGGGCTCCAGGTCTGGGTTTAGAGGAGCGAAACCGGTAAAGATAGTGATGCCTTCATCACCTTCTGGAGCGATCAGGCTGTGATGCCCGTTGAACCAGCGCAATGAGAGATCAGGATTTTCAACTGTCAAAAGGGCCACCGAAGGGCTGTGATAGCGATCAGGGGTTGTATTGGATATTGCCGCCGGTCCCTCGGCCTCTGCATCCAGGTAACGCAATGCCGAGACCAGCGAGGTTTCATATTGGACTCGGACCTCAGGATCATTGGCCCAGATGGCGAAATAATCGCGAACAGTCAAAGTGAAGACAATGGCGAACAGGGCGATTACAAGACCTGAAGATATTCTCCTGGGTATCAACTCGCTGTCCAGTAAACCAGCCAGTGGTATTGCGGGAAACAGGTAGAGTACCGGCAGCATGCCTATGACTCGAGTCGTACTTGCATCTGGACCCGTAATCAATGCCGGTGATAAACCAACAACCAGCCAGATCAAGGCGAAGAAGGCAGGGCTAGCTCTTCCAATGAGGTGCCGATTTTTGATTCCTGTTATCACCCACCACGCGGCTATAATGAGGCCGATGATGAAGAGAACAGCCATTGGTATTGACAGAAACGGTCTTCCCGGGATGTTATAGCGACTGAGAATGTCGCCCTCAACCATAAACAGTTTCAGACTACCGGCCGCGTTGGCCAGCAGCTGCTCAAAATCACCTCGAGTCGCCGCCTCTAGCGGCCCGCTCAGCTGGTCGAGCCGCACCTCTGCCCCCGGGTTGGTCGCAAGGAAGATGAATAGTGGTGCAGCGATCAATATTGCTGCGACCAACATCAATACGGTACCACGCCATGTTTTCGAAAATAGGGGCCTATTGAAGAGTAATACGAAAAATAGGTGGGCTGGAAAGATAACCCACATGATCCTGGCTGGGAGATAGGCATAGAACGTGATCCCCAATATGATGCCAGCGATTAGAAAAGAAGAGGTTGGCGAACGGAGGTCTAAGGAACGTGATTTTGAATCCTGACCCGAATATCTCCCCCGACCCGAATTCGAGAGGGCAGTCCAGTAGAAATAGGCAGCTAGGGCGAACAAGGCGGGAAAGGTCACCGAACGCAGCGCCTGGCGGCCGGTCATCACAGCCCAGAAACTAACAGCTACTCCGGCAGCTGCAAGGAGAGCGACGCGCCCGTTGAATGAGCGCCTGATCCAGGCATAAGTGCCTGCGACCAGGATAAGGCTGAAAAAAGCAGCTGCCAGACGACCCGCCATAAAAGAGGGTCCCAGGAAGGTCATCAACCCAGCAGTGCTGTAGTCAAACAGCGGTTCGCGCCCATATCCCACTGTGAAGTAAAGTGGGCGTACTCCGTTCACGACTCCCCAGGCATCCAGGCCATGGTCAGCCTCGTCATGCGTCAGGCCGGGCGGTATTTCATCCAGGGCTGCCAGCCGTAAGAAGGCAGCGACCAAAAGGATTAGTACCAGCCACGTACGTCTATGGGCCATGATGGGCTGATGATACAGAATCGCAGGTGGAGCGACAAGGCAAGCACATCAAAGTCATATTGGACCTTAACTAAAGGGTTGACACTCAACTGGACCGCTGCACACTTCGCCTGGCCGGTCTGCGATCTGCAGGTCCTGGAAAAGTATGAGTACACCAATTGTCCTGAAAATAAAAACGCCGCGCTTTAGAATAAGCGCGGCGTTTTTGAATCAGCTACTGTTTCAATCGTGCCTAGTTAACCAGGGCATCCTTGGCTATTGTAACGAGATTTGCAAAGGCAACCTCATCGCGAACAGCTAAATCGGCCATCACTTTCCGGTTCAGGTCAACCTCGGCCAGTTTAAGGCCGTGAATAAACCTGCTATATGATAAGCCATTGGCTCGACTGCCTGCATTTATCCGGGCAATCCAAAGACGCCGAAAGTCTCGGCGACGCTGCCTTCGATCCCGGTAGGCATACCAGTTGGACTTCATGAAGGCTTCGTTGGAGCGGCGAAATAGCCGGCCACGAGTTCCCCACTGGCCTTTAACGGAATTTATGATTTTCTTATGACGACGGCGCGAAACCGTTCCTCTTTTAACTCGCATCTTTCATACCTCGCATTTGAATTGGCCTGGTCGCTCAGACGAATGCCTTACTTGACAGTCGAGGCCAGGCAGCGAATAGACGATTTACTTTGGCGGATTGGCTTTATACTTCTTCAGATATGGGGCCAGCCGCATGATCTTCTTCTTGTCACCTCTAGCTGTAACTTCCACGTTTTTTCTGATCTTATACAAAACACGTTTCGATTTCTTGCGCCGAAGATGGCTCTTGCCGCCCTGCATACGCATAATCTTGCCGGTCTTGGTCATCCGAAAACGCTTAGCTGCCGCCTTGTAAGTTTTCAGCTTATATTTCTTCTGTTTCTTGGCCATCTCTTGTCCTCAATCACCTGCGGTATTTCTGGAATGCTGTGAAGTTCTATACCATCATTACTTGAACGTACTGCTCACGAAAAAGCCCACAAAGGGCTTCACTGCTTCTCATAATATTCAGATTGGCTAAGCTAGAACCGTTTTCGATATGTGGTTAGCCGATTGGAGCCAGCATCATGACCATAGACCAGCCTTCCATATTTGGTCTTTGCTCAACCGTTCCCACTTCTTCAAGGTCCTTAGCGACATTAGTCATTAGCTCTTGGGCGATTTCAGGATAGGTTATCTCTCTACCTCTGAAACGCACAACTACCTTGACTTTTTTGCCTTCCTCAAGCCACTCATGCGCACGGCGCACACGCAAATCGCGATGGAACGCCGTAATCTTTGGCGTCAGTTTGATGGTCTTGATCTCGACCTGCTTCTGATGCTTACGGGCGTCGCGCTCGCGCCGCGTCTTCTCGTATACAAATTTGCCGTAGTCCATCACCCGTACAACCGGGGGCCTTGCATTCGGAGCCACCTCGACAAGGTCAAGGCCAACATCTCGAGCCGCATCAATAGCTTCCTCAATGGGCACAACACCTCGGTTGGTACCAGTGCCGTCAATGAGCCGGACTTCTCGGGAACGAATACGGTTATTTATACGATAGTTAGTGCTGATGAATTACCTCGCGATATACCTAAAATACGCTTAACAGCAAAACCATCCAGCCAGGGGCCGGACAGCAGCAAAATGATAACACAAGGGGTAAGGGGCGTCAATAAACGTCACCCCAGATTGTTATTCTTCAGTAATTCTGTCACCCCAGAAGGAGGTTGAGGGCTATCAGGAGGACAAACAGCAAGCCAGCTAACAGGAAGACACGGCGAAGATCCTTCATGACGTAGGCGTACTCTTCGCCCAGCTTCTCCTCTTGGGATTTCTTACCCCTACCTCGGGGCGCGCCCAGCTCCTCCTCTTGGGCCGTTGTGCTCTTGTCTTGGGGCGCGCTGAGTTCCTCCTCATCGGGCATCGCCGCCAGATTCTGGGACTCAATCGGCTCTTTTCTTGGACCTTGTCGACGAACTCGGCGAACTTTTTTGGCCATAATCTCTCTTTAGTGATCGTTAATTAGGACAACGGATTTGGCGATGCCAAGTCCGCGAAAATGACGATTCGCTTATTGTTCACGAGGTACGGATAGCAGGAGATCAGGGTTGAGCTGGCGTGTTCTGTTGGAGCCATGACCCAAACGTCCGTTGGATCCACTACTTGAAGATCCCGCACAACGTAGATATATACTTGTCGTTCGGTGGAGATGATGATCTCATCGCCTGGTCCTAGCTGGTCCAGGTTGCGGAAAATCTCTCCATAAATGTCATTATGGGCGGAAAGAACAATATTACCAAGCTGTCCCGGTAGACTCGTACCAACGTGCTGACCAACCCCCTTCTTAAGCTCTTCCCAACTGTCACCTTGAACGATCGGCTTATCAAGATCGATCACCGGGATTTGAATACGCCGTGCTTGCTCTGGACCAGGGGTTGGTGCAGGTGGAGGTATATAAGCATCCAAGATAGGCAGGAGATGGGCTGGGATATCGCCCGCTTCACCGGGTTCGGGTGGCCGGCCGTTTAAAGGTGGCTTGTGCCCACTCGGTAGAACGGCAACTCCAATTACCGGTGTTGCTTTCGGCGTGGGCAAAGCCAGGCTATCGCTGGCCGCTTGCTGGACCACCGCGATCTCCTGGTTCAGTTCACGGGTTGTCTGCCAGATCGTGTAAGCCAATATAAGCAAACCCACTACGGCTACTATTTCGACGATAAGCAAGAAGCGGTTCGCAAACGGGCGCCAGTTGAGAAATGAATAACCTTCTTTCTCTTCTTCAGTGGGCTGGGAAGCACGGTCAAATTCAATGATGACATCCGCGCTGTACTCATCGGATTCATCCCCAGGCGTAACGGACACAGAGTCCGGTGATCCGGCCGCCAGCGACTCGATATCTGGCTCCTCGGACTCTAACGTGGTCTCTGCCCTGGTCTCCGACCTTTGTGCATCGTCATCCGGAGATTTGTCGATCTCAACAACCCTGCCTTCGGCCTTCAGGCGCCGCAGCCTGTTCTGGCGTTTAACTCGCCTCTTGGTATAGAGTAATTGTTTGAGTTCCTCAACCGATAGGTCTTCGATTTCGCGCTTATCACTCATGTAAATCTTCGATCTAGCCACTCGTCTAAAACTAAAGAAACCCTATTACAGGACTTCTCAGAATATTCGTCCTTTCTTCATCCTGCCATCTGTCAGGTTCAATACAAGTTGCAGCGAGCAGAGCCAGCCGGAAATCTACTGTTTCCAGGCTACGGCAAATACCTCGCGTTCGAAGAACCAACGGAACGGGGGTACTGAAAAGGCAAGCCGGTGCAATCCATCAAGAATGGGGCCTTCGCTTTCCGTGCGTGGAGGCGAATCAAGCCATACCTTGCCTGTAAATCCGGCCTTCTTTAGCGTCCGGTTCAAACTCCTCATGTCTTGCTCGTTTACGTGGACAACCTGGTTAGCAGGGATGATTGCCCTGGGGTTCTTGGGATAATTGTCTCCCTGGCCCATCAGTCGTCTTCCAAATCTGACCACGGGGTAGGCGTAATTGTCATACCATCTATTTGGCGCGGTATGGATGACAAGCTGACCATCTTCTTTCAAGACGCGTCGAATATCTTCCAGGGCCTGGTTAAGCTCCCATGGGAAAAGGTGCTCAACGACGTCGAACATCAAGACACGGTCAAAGTACCCGCTTGGAAAGGGCAATAGTTTGGCGTCTGCGCGGCACACTCCTGTAGGAATGGTCACCTCGTCATGCTGCTCGACCTCTTGTCTTATGACCTCTGCGGTCATTTTGGCGGCTACCTCGGCGTAATCAATCCCGAACGCCTCGATTCCCATCTGCATACAATGACGGATGATCTCACCTCGCCCGCAGCCAACATCAAGAATCCGCATCCCTTCCTGGACATTAGCTTTCGCGAAAGCGTCGCGAAGTCGACGTGATAGATGCTTGCCTTCGCTCTCAAGGAATTCATCGTATCCTTCACAGGCGGTTAGAAAGTATTCCTCCGTATAGAGCGACGAAGGCAGTGATTTATCTTCTAAACTTTCCATAACTAACGCGCATTATAGAACAGCGAATAATACACGTCAACGCGCCGTCAGGAGAAATGAAATTCGCATTAAATGCCATTTTGCCTGGGCACAAGGCGCCGGTCGAGTGATCGAAAACAGGATGAATTTGCCCTGCCCTACTCTGGAAAAGGTAATCTTACCTCAGTCTTCTCTGAACTAATCGTACAACCTTTTCTGATATACTGCGTATTGTTCAACAAAGCGTCAGGAAATGAAATACCAGGGTTTTAAGGATGAGAGCGTCTGGCTGGAAGAAGCCAGACATGGTGACCGGGAAGCATTCGGAAAGCTTATCGAAGCATACCAGACGCCAGTCTTTAATCTAGCGTATCGGATGCTCGGCAATGCAGACGAGGCTGAACAGGCTGCCCAGGAAGCCTTTATAAGGGCGTGGACGCGTCTGGAAGGATACGATCCGTCCCATAAATTTAGTACATGGTTGTTATCGATTACATCAAATTATTGTATTGATCAAATACGAAAGAGGCGGGCAATTCTACTGTCACTTGATGAACCATTGCCCATCCATCCAGCACTTATGTCAGAGAAAGATTCAGGACCAGAAGCAAAAGTTGCAGAAAGTGAACTGCAGATTGTTGTGCAGAATTTACTGGAAACACTACCAGCCGAATATCGACAAACTGTAGTACTGCGATATTGGTATGACATGTCGTACGAGGAGATCGCAGAAACTATGGAGACTACGGTGAGCGCCATTAAATCGCGCTTATTCCGTGCTCGGCGCCAGTTAGCTCAAACTGGATTGCAGATGGGTATCGTCACGACCTCGGAGGTCGAACCGGTAGCCTAGTTTACCGAGAAGTCGGAGAAGAATATGGAACACGAAGAGATATTTATACTAATGATGGAAGCCCTAGATGATGAGATCGAAGAAAGCGGACAGCTTGAAATGGAGACTCATCTCAGAAGCTGTCTTTCTTGCTCCCAGGAGTGGGAAGCGATTCAGGGGATCCATCAGCTCTTTCTCGATACACCGACTTTAAGTCCGGCAGCCGGATTTGCCGAACGTACGCTCAGCCTTCTGCCAAACCAGGCTTACCGGTTGTGGATGGGCAGCGTTGTCTATGGACTGCTATTTGTCAGCGGCCTTTTACCAGTTTTAGTAATCATCTGGCTCACCACGCAATTTGGCCCAGCCCTGGATCAACCAGCCTTCGTAGACGGCGTACTTCGCGCAGGTGGGCAGGTGGCCCAGCTTTCGAACACAGTTCTAGATGCATTCAGACAAGGGTTGGTCAGTGGCGGTGATTTGATCGGACAGCAGCCAGCGATTATCGGTTTACTACTGGTCATGGTAGGCGCCATCCTTCTTTGGGGTGGTGTTTACAGCCAGCTAACTAGACCTAGAAGATTGAATAGCGTGTGATGGAGAATTAATGATGAAACGCCTACTAATATTTGCGATTCCAATACTGTTGATCGTGATGCTCGTGCCCGCTGGGGTAGCTCATGCTGCTCCAAACTTTGATCGGACCATCCGAGAGGGTGAAACGGTCCACGATGATGTCGTGATCTTCGGGGAAACTTTGGTCATTCAGAAAGGCGCCCGTGTTTTAGGGGATGTTGTGGCATTCGGCAGTGATGTAACCCTGGCGGGAGATGTCAGTGGCGACGTAGCTATCTTCGGTGGATCGGCCAATATGAGCGGTACCGTGGATGGCGACTTGGTCATCCTGGGCAGTAATCTTGTAGCTAGCTCGGCGGCCGAAGTAAATGGAGAATGCGTCCTCGTCGGTGGAAATCTCCGCAGCGAAGGTCAGAGTGGTCTAAACTGCTCAGCTTTTGGAGATATCTCCTCTATCACAGTACCGGCGATCTCAGATATACCAATCATCCCTCCCCTACCTCGCTTTCAAACATCAGCCGAGGCCTCCTATGGGTTCTTCGGTCGTATGGGTGATATAGCCGGAAGGAGCCTTCTTTTTGGGCTCTTGGCTCTAGCGTTAGCGGCTGTAGCTCCTAAGCAGCTTTCTCAGGTCACCGATACCATAAAGCAGAAACCTGGCGCCAGTGGTGCAGTGGGATTCCTGACGATATTTGCGGCAATCTCTCTGCTGGTTATTGTTGCCATTCTAACCGCGATACTGATCTTCATCTGCATCGGAGTTATTGGCATTCCCATCATCATTGGCATCGGCGTATTGTTAGCCGGAGGTCTGTTCATGGGATGGGTTTCAGCCGGTGTAGTCTTTGGAAGGTGGCTAGGCAAAGTGCTGAAGCTCACCGATCACCGGCTAACTGTGACCGCAGCTCTTGGTACTGCGTTGTTGACCCTGGGCGCAGGCTTTCTGAGCTCGCTTCCATTCCAACTTGGCGGCTGGCTGTGGACCTTTGTAGTCTTGGCCATCACCTGCGCCGGACTGGGCGCCGTTACTTTGACCAGGTTCGGTACTCGCAACTATCCCCTTTCAGCTGAAGCATACCGGGACAAAATTGAAATCGTGATGGACACCCTGCCAGAAGATGACTTACCACCGAAGTAACCAATAAACTAAGCAGCAATTCACACCGGATCAACAAGCGGCGTGCCCATTAACAGGCACGCCGCTTCTTTATTTGTGTTGTTCTGTATTTTGTTCTCGCCGGTTTTTTCTGCTGATAGGCTCTTTTCAAACTGAGACTAGTTACTCAGCGTATGCCATATCTAACGGTTTCCCTTCAATCTTAGCAGCTATCTGGCCATAAAGATGACCCATTGAGACTTGCGTCCAGACC
>DASRZI010000012.1:0-5508 GCA_035686605.1 Candidatus Zixiibacteriota bacterium | reverse complement strand
AGCTTGGGTTTTTTTGAGATAGGGGGCTAATAGCGTATTAGTTGTATCAGATATATTTGTAATCTTGTTGAATACAAATTGCAGTGGATGTGGTGGGATTTGCACCCACGTTTCCGGCGATATTTAAGGCGCCGTTCTTCACTACGACACATCCAAAATGAAATCTCAGTGTGGCTCGATGCCTTTTTTATCGGCCCCAGCTTTGCCAGAGGTCACGAAGAAGAATGGCACGGCGATGACGGCTGCGCCATGCAGACCGTGACCCACCAACCAGGAGATACCCAAGGCAATGATGCCGGTTGTTGCAGGTAGGACCAAATCGGCCTTATCAAGGGTCGCACTGAAACTCAGATCACTGGCGACACAAAGCACAAAACTGACTGCTAGGGCGGCTGAAAGAGAATAAGCCAACCACCGACTATAATATGTATCATTCATCTCAATAAGGGCTATGCCTTGATAGGAACATCCAAATCTTTACACCCCTGGTCAACTTACCAGTATTAACAATCGGTCTTCTTCATGCTTGACTGCAAATCGGTCAAGAGACCGTGGTGGTGGACCAGAGACCACATTCCCTTCCTTGTCAAATACCCCGTCGTGGCACGGACAGAAGAACTGCTGTCGAGCAGAAATCCAGCGAGCGCGACAGCCTAGGTGGGTACAGATGTTTGACATTGCAATATAGTCGCGACCGTTGTCCGTCAGGACATAGACAGAAATTTTTTCCTCTTCCATAATCCACCCGGTTTGGCGCTCAATCTTAACTTTGAATAATGTCGGTGTACCAAGCTCAACCTTTGAGGTCGCTCCAAGATGGGCCCAGTTCTGCTCCGTAGTATTTTGTAGGGCGGGACCAAGAATATAAGCAATGGCCGGAATCCCCATAGCCGCGCTGATGAAACCTCCAATTGCCACGGTAGCCATACTCATGAATTTTCGACGGTTAATCAGTTTCATGTCTCGTTTTACGCTCTGCCTTGTATAGGATTTACTGAATGTTCACCAACCCTTGGGATCTCCTTCAGAATATTGGTAACAGCCAATTTGCTATTGTCCTGGATCGAGTTGGCGAACAGGATACCCCCAAGGCTTTGGAACATCGCGCATCGGACAACACCCTGACCACACTGCGGTATTCGTGCGTCGCGTCATGTAGTTATAGGGCAGGACCAGCAACGCGGCCGTATACAGACTCTAGCCAACCAGCCATAGCAAGCCAATGAGAGAACCAGTGACCGTCAGTGGCCAGGTAAAACCAGGCAGCAGCGGTCCCCAGACTTGGTACATAGACCAACTAAAAAGAACGTCGCCGAGAGCACATAACACATAACTGATAGTTAACACAATAAAGATAGTTACCGCTACATTTCGAAAACCCAACTGTTTGTCCAGCGTTATCTCCATGTCTAGTGTCTAAGAGTCAAAATCTCGCAGCCTCCTCAATTCCCACCTTCACTATATCAAGCGCCGGTAGTCGTATCCAAGCGTCAATTGGCCTATGCAGGATGAGGCAAACAGCCTATTCACTCCAAAGCTGAGTAGGTTCCGATAGGAATACATCGCGACAGCCGTTGGCCCAGAAGTAAAAATCACGGCCGCTATTCGCCTCGTGCGCTGGTGCGTTTTCTTTGTCTATGGACATGCCGAGGCCTAGGTAATTTCCAATCTGCACCATGTTCATGAAATCCACATCTTCAAACCATAAATCTCGGTCGGCAATTTCCACAACCCGGTCACCATGGCTGAAATGGATAAGCGACTCGCCACGACGGATGAGACTAGTCAGGTTGTCAGTGATGGGGGTCAACATGACGATTGTCATTATTTCTGGGGCTACATTTCTCATATGGCCACCCGCCAAATTGCCTATGTCGCAGTAGGGCAGTTCGGCCCTAGGCTCTTGGACTTCTTCAGTCTATAACGGTAGCTATTGGCAGTGCGTCCAAATGCGTGCGCCTGTTACTTCATGCTCGTCGAGCGTTGCAGCCAGATATATGAGTAAAAACCGCTCCGAAGAAGATCTTTCTATCCAGGAACTAGAGCATCTGCTCTACCGCAAGAGGAGAAATCTGCGCAAGCGGCGACTGAAGCGCTTAAAAGCGGACGGCCGTGTAGTAGAGACGCTCGGCCAAGTGCCTCTAGATGCAACATCCCCGTCGCCTGTTCATCCTGGGATCGAAGCAGCCGAATCGTTCCATGCGGGGGCGAGCGAATCGGAGAATGGTAAACTGCTTTCTGCAGCCACGGATGGCAATGGTCCTGGAAACCAGTCACCGACAAGATTGCGGCGCGTAACAAACAAAACACTCTTGCTCGTTGAAGTTGTGGTCGTCATAGGGCTTGTTGCTATCGGGATAAGCTTGTGGAGCACTACCAACGAACTTAATCAAGAGTTGGCACAGGTTCTGCGAGCGGAAAGCCAAAGTTTAGTCCTGCCTACCCCTACTTCTACGCCCGTGATAAATGTCATCATCCTGCCAGGCGGACACAAGCCGCCGATTGACGGCCGTGTCCCCGAACCAGGAGAAGCAGGCGATATCCCCGAGCATTTGTTGCCGGTTATCAACGCCTATTATCCACCGCCACCTCCCACTCCTGGTCCAGAGCAACCCCGCCGTATTCAGATTCCGGCAATTGATGTCGACAGCCCTGTCGTCCAAGGAATGTATGATTGGGAACAGTTGAAGAAGGGGGTGGCACAACTAATCGACTCGGCACACCCGGGACAGGTGGGGAACATGGCCCTAGCGGGACACAATGATATATACGGCGAAGTATTTCGCTACCTTGACGAATTAACTCCGGGAGATGAGATCATTGTGACCACGCAGCGCCAGAGTTATACGTATGTCGTGCGTGATTCGATGGTTGTGAATCCTACCGATGTATGGGTGCTGGAACCGACCGAGTTTGCCAGCGCTACCTTAGTATCTTGTTACCCTTACCGCGTGAACACGAAGCGTATTGCTGTGTTTGCCGACCTGATGGCTTCTTAGCAGACCGCCTTAGAACGTGAAGGAGTGAGGAAATAGCCTTAATGGCACAAACACCGACAACGATGCAAAAGCTGTCAAAGAGCCAAAGATATAGAATCTTCATCCACGCTGCTTTGTTTGTGCTCGGATTTTCGGTTATTTTCGTGGTTGGTTGGGGTGGTGCTGCAACGATATTTGGCCAGCTCTTTAGAGAATACAAGCAACTGATTGCCCGAGCTGGAGGAATCGTGGTTATTTTATTTGGCCTGGTCACCTTAGGTGTACTACGAATCCCCTGGCTGTACTATGATACGCGTCCCCAGTGGCAGCCCAATCAGAGTAATCGCCTACTCTCTTCAATAATGATGGGGGTGGTGTTTGCAGCTGGCTGGACTCCATGTATCGGCACAACTTTGGGTGCGATCTTAACCCTGGGTTTGAGCCAACAGACCTCCGGAGTAGCCATGCTGTTAGCCAGCGGTTATGCTCTTGGGTTAGGTATTCCTTTCTTACTAATCGGCCTAGGCATGAACCGGGCAGTTGCGACGATTCGCCGGTTTCGGCCGCACATGCGCAAGATCCAGATCTCAAGTGGTATTTTTCTGATAATCATCGGCCTGCTTTTAGTAACGAACCGCATGACCATGATCGCTATCTGGGCCCAACAAAATGGCCTATTCGTTGACTTACCTGTGGGTGGCTCAGCTACCCCAACATACTTCATCGCTGTCCTTGCGGGCTTACTATCGTTCTTGTCACCATGTGTATTACCCCTAGTCCCGGCCTATGTTGGTTATTTAAGTGGCCGAGCTATTGGAAATTCGCCCATTATGACTGAGGGTTAACTCGTCGTGTTTGGTGACAATTCGCTCTAAGATGAACTCAACCGGATCGGTTTGAAACTGCTGGCAACTATGAAAGGCGGCTTTAGACCTGGCTCTCACTGGTGTAATCGGCAACTATGACAAACTATTTGTTCCCAAGCCCCTTAAGGGTTTCTTGAAGCAGACGCATCTTCAACTATGAAAAATGTGGCGTGGCTCAACCTTAATTACAAGTCTGTTTGAATACAGAATAGGCCAAACGGCGCAGGCTAAACGGCGGTTTACACGGAAATTCCTGTCGTTTAGAATATGATCATACCCCCCCCAGGGGGGATGGAATAACATCATGGATCAGCGAACAAGGGCATTCATAACGCAACGATTGGCAAGCGCCTCAGGACACCTGAGTGGCGTTGAACGTATGACTCGCGAGGATGCCTGCTGTATCGACGTGATAAGGCAGATTCAGGCGGTGCAGGCAGCCCTTAACAAAGTTAGTGTCATGATGCTGGAGACACACCTGGACTCCTGCATTTTGAAAGCCGTACAAGGCGAAGACCTCGCCGAACGCGAGCGCATGCTCGGCGAGGTCGCTTGCATTTTTGAAATGTCAAAGAAGCATAACTATTCAATAGAAGGAGAATAAAACGACAATGGCAACTAAAACTTTCACTGTGCCCAATATTAGCTGTGGGCACTGTACCCATACAATTGAGATGGAACTTGGTGAAGTGGCTGGAGTAACTCGCGTCGAAGCTGACCAAGAGACCCAACAAGTCACCGTGGTGTGGGAAGAACCAGCGACCTGGGGAAATATCCAGTCGCTTTTACAGGAGATTAATTACCCACCCGAAGGATTGATCCAGCTGAACTAGATCAGTTGTGGTGTAGATTGAAGTTGATGCGTAATGCCTTTGCTGCTTACGCATCTTTTATTGTTTTATGGAGGACAAGATGTCCGAGCAGGCACAATTAACTTTTCCTGTTTTGGGAATGACCTGCGCCAACTGTGTAGCAACGGTAGAGCGTAGCTCAAAAAAGGTCGAGGGAGTAACCGATGCGAGTGTGAATTTCGCTAGCGAAAGGGTAACGGTGACATATGATCCAGCGGTGACCGATGCGAAGAACGTTACGGTCAATGTGATCGAACGGGTAAAGAAGGCTGGATATGATATTCCCAAGGCTACTCTCGAGCTGCCGCTGATAGGTATGACCTGCACTAACTGCGCTAATACGATTGAGCGACGCCTGAACAAGGTGGACGGAGTTTTGGAAGCTTCTGTGAACTTTGCCAGCGAGAAAGCCAGCGTGACCTACGCTCCAGGAGCTGTCACTCGAGCAGAGCTGGTGGCAGCCGTCCGCCAGGCGGGTTACGATGTCGTGGAGGTTGCCGAGGACGAAGAGTCGGAAGATGCCGAAGCGGCCGCCCGAAAAGCCGAAATCAAGCACCAACAAAAGCGGTTCATTGTTGGCCTGATATTCTCTACCCCACTGTTTTTACTTAGTATGGCCCGCGACCTGGGTCTGCTGGGTGAGTGGGGTGACGCAACCTGGGTGAACTGGTTTTTCATGGCCCTGGCGACCCCAGTGCAGTTCTATGTCGGCTGGGACTACTATGTCGGCGCGGTAAAAAGTTTGCGAAATCGTAGCGCCAACATGGACCTTTTAGTAGCGCTCGGTTCTTCGGTGGCTTACTTCTACAGTGT
>DASRZI010000011.1:0-10145 GCA_035686605.1 Candidatus Zixiibacteriota bacterium | reverse complement strand
AAGGGCATGGAGATCGGTCGGGCGCAATGCCTTAACGGTAGCCAACGTTCCGACTGGGGCAAAGACCGGCGTATGGATGACGCCATGGGGGGTATGGAATTTCCCAGCACGAGCACCGCTGCCTTTATCGACAGCCTCGAGTTCAAATTCAAACATGGCCGAATTATACCGCAGGCGAACGTTAAATCATCGGGGTTACAGCATCAAATTAGCACCCCTGTCGACGTTCATTCTCTCTCGACCAATATAATGCCTTGGTCGCTGCTGGTTGGCTGAACATCACGAGCTAATTCCCATAATGCCCTTGCTTTCAAAGAGTGTTCGCGCTGATCCGGTCAGGAAGGTTACGACGAGCTTATCAATCCGTTAATCTAACTCCTATATGAACCATAGGCTCTGTATGATATAATAGGCCGGTCTGGGGATGACAGGCTTTGACGGAGAAGGAAGACCCTGGACTGCAAGCCGAGCACGCTTTACATCTCGAAAAACTGGAAGCAAACGCATAAGTGCCAACCGCACGACTGCATACAGCGCTCTTCCACTCGCTGCATAAGCGAGTGACTAGCGTCGGTTCCCAACGAGGAACCACGTCTCTCCTGACCGCTCGTTGGCCGGGCATGATGAAGGCGACATAAATGTCAACGTGCTCCTCCCAGACACCGCTAAGGGAGGCTAAGAAGCCCTTTAGGGGGCTATCGGTTAGCGAAGGCATTGACCCCGTCGGCCGGGGCAGTCATCGCGAAACATCAAATGGGCTGACTAAGCTTGTAGACGTCTGGAGGTTGAATTTTTCGGACGCGGGTTCGAATCCCGCCATCTCCACCTTCGAGAAGCGCCCCCGAAAGGGGGCGCTTTTTTTTAGAGACAGAGTCCGAACATTGGTCCGCCGAAGCTATGATGAGATGGATCGAAATGACCACTTTGTGATAGAATAGAGAACTTACGTTCTATAGTGTAAGCAGAGCACTAAACGGGTCATCGGAAGACAGCGACAAACCACCGAATAGGGAACCACGAGGATTGTATGCCCAAATTTGAGCTAGTATCTGACTTCCAACCGACCGGTGATCAACCGGTCGCTATCGAACAGCTTGTTTCTGGTTTAGATAACGGAGAGCATTACCAGACTTTGCTTGGGGCGACTGGAACCGGAAAGACCTACACCATAGCCCAGGTGATTCAGGAAACCCAGCGCTCCACGTTGGTTATTGCCCATAACAAGACCTTGGCGGCGCAGCTGTACAGCGAATTCCGCGAATTCTTTCCCAACAATGCGGTGTCATATTTTGTTAGTTACTACGATTACTACCAGCCTGAAGCCTACGTCCCCCGGCACGATCTTTATATCGAGAAAGAGACCGATATCAATGAGGAGATCGATCGCCTCAGGTTGTTGGCGACGACGAATATCTTAAGCCGCCAAGATGTGATCATCGTGGCCTCGGTCTCCTGTATCTACGGAATTGGAAATCCGGAGGCTTACGGCAAAGTAACCGTAAAATTGGAACGAGGCGGTATGTACCGCAGAAACACCGTTCTCCGGCATTTGGTTGACATCCAATACGAGCGGAACGATTTGCTGCTGAAACGAGGGGCATTCCGGGTGCGGGGAGATACTCTGGAGATAGTTCCAGCCTATGCCGAAACGGCCTACCGGATCGAATTTTGGGGTGATGAGGTGGAGCGGATCACGGAGATAGAACCCCTCACCGGTGAAGTGTTGGCCGAGCACATGTCGATCGAGGTTTTTCCAGCCAAGCAATTTATCACCGATGAAGATAAGTTAGCCGATGCCATCAACGCCATCGAGAGTGAGCTGAACGATCAAATCGCGCACTACAAAAAAGAGAATATGTACCTCGAAGCCCAACGAATCGAGCAGCGTACCCTATACGATTTGGAAATGCTCAGGGAGATTGGATACTGCTCTGGTATTGAAAACTACAGCCGTCATCTTGACCGGCGTAATGAAGGCGAACCACCTTGGACTCTGGTCGATTATTTTCCACGAGACTTTCTGCTGGTCATTGACGAGAGTCATATGACCATACCCCAAATAAGAGGTATGTGGGCGGGAGATCGCAGTCGAAAAGAAACATTGGTCAACTACGGATTTCGGCTGCCCAGCGCCATGGACAACCGACCTCTGAATTTCGCCGAATTCGAAAAGCGAGTGAACCAGGCGATTTTCACAAGTGCGACCCCTGGACCTTATGAGTTTGAACATTCATCCAGCGTCGTGGAGCAGGTCATCCGCCCCACAGGAGTGCTGGATCCCGAGGTCGAGGTACGTCCGGTCATGGGGCAGGTCGACGATCTGGTGAGCGAAATCCGCCAGCGAACGGAGAACGGACAGCGGGTGCTGGTGACGACGTTGACCAAGCGAATGTCAGAAGATCTGAGCGACTATCTGCTCGAGATGGGGATCAAGGTCCACTATTTACATTCGGAGATTAATACGCTCGAACGGACGGAGATCCTTCGTGATTTGCGAATGGGCGTGTTTGATGTGGTTGTGGGCATCAATTTACTGAGAGAGGGGCTGGACCTGCCTGAGGTTTCGCTGGTCGCTATCCTGGACGCGGATAAGGAGGGTTTTCTCCGTTCGGAAACGGCCCTTACCCAGACTATCGGCCGGGCAGCGAGGCATATCGATGGCAAAGTTATCATGTATGCCGACAAGATTACCAACTCCATGGCCCGAGCCTTAGGCACTACAACCGCTCGCAGGGAGAAGCAGTATGCATACAACCAGGCTCACGGCATTGAACCCAGGAGCATCATAAAAGAAGTGCGCGATTTGACCGCCGATTTCGCCAAAAGCCAGGCGACCGGGCTAGCTGAGGAGAGCGCAGGCTACATGACGGCGGCTGAATTGCCCAAGGACGAATTGAATCGACTGATCAAGGAGCTAGAGAAGCAGATGAAAGCCGCCGCCCAGGCCCTGGAGTTCGAAAAGGCGGCCGTCATACGAGACCAAATAGTTGAGATGCGCCAGATCCTTGTGTTGAAAGAAGCAGGTAAGGGGATTGATATTCCTGAATGGGAGCGCATGCGCATGCTGGAGGAAGCCGGTCTCGGTTCTGAGCTATGACCGTGACCTTCCTATCTCCCTGAGATAACCTACACCTGCCCTATATTGTCCCCTATGGAATGATTTCTATCGTCCAATACGAATTCGCATGAGCCAATAGAAAATCATTCCGGCGAGAACTCCGAGCATGTTGGCCAGGCCATCAGCGACGGAAGGATCCCGTCCGGAGATGAATTGCTGAAGATACTCAAGCGTGATTCCCAGAGATAATGAGAACAGGATTATCACGACTGCGGCACGTCGGGATTTGAAGGCCATTAGCCCCCAGAAGGTCATGATGGCGTAGGCGAGGAAATGGCCAAGCTTATCTGCCGATCCAGTCCCAGCGAGAGCCCGGCTGGGGAGCAAAGACACCCCGATGACCGCCAGGACATAAATCCAGAAACCTAGCTGCGTTCTCTTTAACATCGAATGTGCGATACGAACACTTAGATCGGGTTATTAATCCGGACCTATAATGGGAATAATTGTACTGTTTATTGGGGAGAGTTGTCAGATCAGGCGACCGGCGCCGGAGATTGTTTCTCGCTCCCACTCACCGGTCTGGGAGCAGCCGCGATGAGAAATCCGCTAAACATCATGATGGCTGCAGCGAGTTCTCCGAAATAAAGGACCGATCCGAGGCCGACTCGGGTCAGCAATCCAGCTGAGGCGATGACCAAGGCACCGCCCGCAATGAGGATATTTCCAATGACCCGGTTTGGTAGGATCCGCTTGCGCCAGAAGAGATAGCTAGACCACAACGCTCCACCTACAAGAGTTACCAGGCCATAGACGTTGAAGAAGGGCGTTGCCAGACGTACGTAGCCACCTTCGTCGATGGGCGGCATGATGTCACGGTATTGTTCGCCGATTGATTCGGATGTCGTATAAGCAGAGGTGTCCAAATCCGGCATGACCCGCAAGAGCATGATCGCCGCCACGATGCTCGCCGCGATAAGGATGGCCGCAAGAATGTGAGCCCATTTCTTTCGCATGAGCAGATAAACAGTTCCTTGTCCGATCCATGCAGCCGTTACGAGAGCGCCGAAATAATACCAGGTGAAGAAAAATACATCACTCCAGCCAATCGAAAGTAAGGCGCCAGAAAGGCTGGCGATGGCGAACATGGCCAGACCTGTTCCCCAAAACAGGAAGTGAAGTTTTCGACGGGTCACGTATCGTTGAAGCACGTAGGCCGCGAAGACAAACATGATGATCGCTGCGAGAAAGGATAGGATTTGGTTGAGGGACACTAATGAACCTCCGGTAAAGTACTAATATTCCAGGCTGAGTTTGATTGTCGCTTGCCCAAATGGCTGGTAAACAGGGGTCTATCCATATAGGTCCAACTTTAGACCGGTATAAAACCAAGAAGGACACCGACCGCGAGAACTACAACAATGGCTGTGAAGGCTGCGATAGCCACAAGGATAATGGGGACGATCTTATTAAAGAACGTGGAGTCAGCCGGCATCCGGTTTGACGGCCTACCATTTTGTTTTCCCCGCTTCTTCGAATCCTCGGCCAGAATCCCATCCTCCTGTTTATCTATCGATAGTGTTATCGATGGCTTAAAGGTCTACCGCCGCCTAACTCGCTAAATCTATTAACCACGCTTTTTACGCATCATTTGCGGCAGTGGACTAACATACCAGCACGAATATACCAACTTTTGTATAGATTTACTACGATTTTACTTGGAATCAGGCTAACCGCAAAACACAAAATCTACCCAACAATATATTAGGGAAGATCATCAGGGTCTGCTAAGCGTCGAGTTTTCGGCGTCGTTTTACGAATTCAAGGTTGTAGAAACGCCGCCACGTCAAAGGGTGCTGTGCGGTCGTGCGAAGATATTTTAGACGATGGGGTTATCGCCGGACTATTCTGCCTTATCGCGACCTTGTTCTACGAGCTCAGCCATATTTTCTGCAATGCGGAAAATAACGATGATGAACTCTGACCAAACGCGGGCCATAAGCACGTAAATAACGAGGATGAAGGGGGAGAAGCAAAGCATGGCTATTCCGCCACCGATGTTGTCGTTGATCATGAGCCCGAAAGCCCCGATCACGAAGGCAAAAAAGCCGAGGACGATGAAAATGAGGGAAATTATATACAGCAGCTTGATCAATTTCGTGGTGACGAAATTGGTGAACGAGAAATCAAAAATCGCGAAGTCTTGCCAGTTAATCTTATCCACAAGTGTCTCCTTCAGCAGAGTGTAAAAAAACGATATCGCCAAATCAACTTGACTGCGAAGATCTCGACTGCTCAATATCACTACGGCGGTTGAAAACCTTCATGTTATACAGAGTCTTCCAGAACAGGAGGGATTTGAGCCGAGAGAATCGCCACAACTAGCCGGGATTATATCCAGAATGAGTTAGCTATAGCAACCTAAGATCCAGATCGTCGTGATAATTAGCGGGATTACAGACCTGGTAGGCCGGTCATGGTGCCCGTGATCGAGAAACGAGCGAAGCTAACGATGCCGATCTGCAGCACAGCAAACAACACGCCAAAGAGTACAGGCAAGGCGATCTGCCGCCATCGATCGGCGCGAGCATCGCGCTTGGTGACGATCAAGATCAACATGGTTCCAATGGAGGTGAGGATCAACAGCACGCCGGCGGCACTAGCCAGTCCAAAAATATAAAGCAAGATTGGCTGATCGCTTAATACAAGAGCGACAACCAGCAAGGCGAGGAGGACCAAGGCAGCTAGTTCACGAATAGAGCCGATTGAGGGACGAAAAATCTGCTCTTTCCACAAAGTCTGTGCCAGGGCTGGGTACACAATCACTCCCATGGCCAAGCCAACACCCATCCCCGTAACCAATCGCAGCCAATTCTGAGGCGCATAAAGGTGTGGAGCGTTGGGAAAGAAGTGACTGTAGGAATTGATGCCGTCAATAGCAAAAAGAACGATGAAGCCGCCGAAAACTGCTAACACTTTTGGGGGTGGCAGGTTGCTCCAACGTCTTCTCCCTGCCAGAGAAAGGATTACAAAGGTGAGAGTTATACCTAGGTACATCCCCGTACATCGAGCACACAATGGCATTTGGCGTCCGGCAATTGTAAATGACCGTTCGGTTATGCGGTGACAGACCGCGTATCCGGCGTAGTCAGCCGCATTGAGCAGGTGATTGTCAGTTACTCTGCTGCTGTCGGTGACTGTGTAGAATCCGAGAAAGAGAAGGGCCACTATGGCGATAAGAAACAGTACCGCACGCTGGGATAGTGCTCTCGACCAACCACGTGTAAATTGCCCAATCATCCTATTCTGGACCCCTGAAGTTCTTTTGCAAGGTCCGGTTGTCACAATGCGCAACCGTATGGTTTAATTATAGGAGGTTCGATCTCGCAAGCAATTCGCCTGTTGATAAGGATGATAACGATATGCCGATGAAACCCTCGTCCTACTACCGTCCTCAGAGTATTGACGAAGCCTTGGATATGTTAACCAGACCGGATACTAAACCGCTAGCTGGTGGGACCATTCTGCTGGCGAACGGAACCGGCAGCGCCGTTGTCGATCTACAGGATCTAGATCTTGATAAGCAAGAGTATGAATCCGGCGAGCTGACGGTTGGCGCCACCACAAGCCTGACTAGATTAAGCAGATTTATCGCTGGCGATGTAATGGCTGGGGAGGCTGACGTTACGACAGGACCAGGGCCGATGTTAATGGAGGCCATCCACCGTGCAGGGCCGAACACGTTCCGCAATGCTGCCACTGTTGGCGGTATCGTCGCATCCCGGCTGACCGACAGCGAATTTCTAGCTTCGCTGCTTGTGCTGGATGCTAACTTGAATCTTCTTGATCCAGCGGCAAAGAAGATGACTATCTCGGATTATCTAACCCAAGGGGAGCGACCAAAAGGGCTCATTACAGGCATCGAGATCCCATGGATTCAGGGGAGGGGCGCAAGTGAGAGGGTCGCCAGGACGCCGGCTGATTACCCCATTGTCTCGATTACCATCTTTAAATCCGACCAGGATGATGCTCGCATTGCGGCGACAGGAATTGATCAGCGACCGCTGCGCGTCGAGGCGGCTGAAGAAGCTCTGGTTGCTGGCGCCGGAATAGATGAAGCAGCAGGAGCAGTACGCGATAGGTCGAGCCATCCAGGTGATTTCCGGGGTGACGCCGGCTACAGAGCTGAGATGGCTTTCGTCCTCACCCGGCGGCTGCTCCTCGAGATGGGGCTTTAAGTTAGGGCTCTGCGGATTCTTCCTGTCGGAAGTTTGTCGTTGCCAGTGTGTAATTTCAAGGTTTTGCACCGACTAATGTGCCGGCCATGAAGCGCGCCGATTATTGACCTGTAATGGTCTGAGATAAGCGCGTGTGGGAGCCTGGCGCTCACTAGTTCAAGCCACTGTGACTCTCGAGTATCACCTCCTATCCCCGGTTTAAGGTTGTGCTTGACGCTGAAATTGCGGAATGCTAACATCATACGGTCAAGCAGGCCGGGTGGTCGCGGCCTGGTTATCCAGGTCGAGGAAAGTCCGCACTCCACAGAGCACGGTGCCGGCTAACGGCCGGGCGGGGAAACCCGACGGAAAGTGCAACAGAGAGGCGTATTGCCGGCCGGAGCTATGGCTCTTGGTCGGTGAGGGTGAAACGGTGGTGTAAGAGACCACCAGCAGTGGCAGAGATGCTGCTGGCTCGGAAAACCCCACCGGGAGCAAGGTCAAGCAGAGTGGATGACAAGCACGGCTGTTTTGTTGTGTGAAAGCATGGCAATATCGGACATGTGAACTCATCGGGGTTGCTCGCCCCGACTGACACTCGGGTAGATCGCGCGAGCGAATCAGCAATGGTTCGCCAAGATAGATGACCACCACCCGGGGAATACACTCCGTGTATTGCTCGGGTACAGAATGCGGCTTATAGGCCGGCTTGACGTTTTTCTATCCTGTTTATTGGGCACCTGCAATAAGCCCCCGTTTTAGATCTGGAATTCACATGACTGTTCGCGTCCTATTTGTTTGTCTTGGCAATATCTGCCGCTCACCCATGGCCGAGGCCGTATTTAACAATCTCGTCTGGGAGGCGGGACTTGAAGACCAATTCGAGATCGATTCGGCTGGAACAAGTTCCTGGCACGTAGGCCAAAAACCGCATCGAGGCACGAATCGTGTTCTAACTCAACACGATATCCCCTACAAAGGTAGATCCCGGCAGTTGGATAGGAGTGACATGATTAGCGATGAGAGTTACATCATCGCCATGGACGACAACAATATGCGTCAGATTCGCAGCACGTTCGGCGATCATCCTCGTCTCTACCGGCTTTTGGATTTCGCCAGCCAGAGCGACGTCCGGAATGTCCCGGATCCCTACTACAACGACAATTTCGAATATGTATATGAACTTGTGGAAGACGGAGCAAGAGGACTGCTGGCGGCGATTCGGGCTGAAGAAGGAATATAAGCCGATTCTAGTCAAGTGACGCCGGGCAAGCTTATAATATCTACACAGCCGCTCAAATCAGCGAGCAGTTGTTGTGGGTGCCCTGGACCTAATGTAATTCCATGATTCCTACGGAGCTGCGTGCAGTGGTGACATATCGATCATTGGATATACTTGCCTCCTTTGTGAACCAAGACGGACGCATCGCACACTGAAGAGCCGGATGTATCTATCATTAAATTCAGTACTTCATGATTGCTGCTTCTTGATTGAGGATATGGAAGTGAAACCTGACCTGGTGGGTTTGGAGAGATATTATCTGGAGAGATCTTATATGGAGAGATATTATCTGGAGAGATCTTATCTGGAGAGATATAAATGGATAGGGAAGTAATCGTCGTCGGAGCGGGTCCCAGTGGTGCAGCAGCAGCCACTGCTCTGGCCCAAAGAGGACGTGATGTATTGCTCATTGACCGGGAGAGATTTCCTCGGGATAAGACCTGCGGGGATGGAATACCAGCCAGTGCCATCGAGATCTTATACGATCTGGGCATGAAGGAGAAATTACTGGCATCGGATTTCTACGAAATTGTGGGAATTCTGCTGAGTTCGCCAAGTGGGTATGTTCTACGAGCGCCCCTTGTGCGAGGGGAACAGGGAAGCCATTCGTATGTCATCCCTAGAATGCGTTTCGATGCCTTGATACAGGAGCATGCCGTAGAAATTGGGGTCCCCTTTAAAGAAGGGCAGGTAATAGGACCGATAATCGAGAATGGAAAGGTAACCGGCGTCAAGGTGAAGAGCAATGGCGTGGTTGAGGAAATAACGGCGAAAGTCGTTATCGGCGCCGATGGTGTCACCTCGTCAATTGCCCGCGCACTACGTCCAGACAAACAAGAAAACAAGCACCGGGCCATCGCCTTGAGGGCATATATCGAGGACCTCGAAGAAATCCCACATGTGGTTGAGTTCTATTTGTACAATGAAATCCTTCCAGGCTATGCCTGGATATTCCCTCTGGCTGAAGGGCGAGCAAATGTCGGATTAGGGATGCGGTTGGATAAATTCAAAGAGGAAAGCAAAAGCCTGGAAGAGTTATTGGATGTCTTTCTGAATCTTCCGAAGATTAAAGAACGGCTCAAGCAGGGTGGCGTGCTCAAAGACATCGCCGTTTGGCAGCTGAATTTTGGATCCCAGGATATGCAACGGGCCTACGATGGCGCTATCTTGATCGGCGATGCGGCAGGACTGATCAATCCGCTAACGGGCGGTGGGATCTTAAATGGTCTGCAATCGGCTATGGTCGCAAGTGAAATAGTCGATGAGGCTCTATCCAATGACGATCTTTCTTTGGAAGTTTTGAGTGAGTATGACAAACGTCTCAACGACAGGCTCCGGTCGGGGATGAGGCGATCCTACTTCATTCAACGCAGCCTGATCTTCTTCCCCAGGTGGGCGGATTGGCTTATAAGATGGGGGGGATCAAACACCTCCATCGCCAAGACATTCATCGAAAAACTATAAAATGTTGGCTTGTCTTTAGCTAACGGTTAAGTTCCTAACACAAAAAAACCCCACTCTCGGCAGAGTGGGTTTGTCAATTTCGAGTATGAATATTGGATAACTACGAGACTGTGCGAAGGGCATT
>DASRZI010000010.1:0-5890 GCA_035686605.1 Candidatus Zixiibacteriota bacterium | reverse complement strand
TTTTTACATGTACCGGGCCAGGGATCTGGAAGCAGATCATAATCTGGCCCTGGTCCAGGAGATGAACCTACCCGTCGTATTGGCCGAAAACGACCTGGATTACCGGCTGCTTCGTGGCCGTCTCAATATCACCGAGATCCTGATCGACGGGCTGCTTGGCACAGGTGTCACCCGCCCGGTGGAAGGAGACCTTGCCAAGCTGATGAGACAAGTGAAATCGGCCATCGGCGCGAGGGTTAGAGAGCAAGCCGAACGAAACCGCCCCCGCCTTGTCTCCATCGGGCAAGTTGAATCCAACCCACCCGAGAGCCCATTCTCGGATAGTGAATCTGCGCAGCTTCACACAGGACGGCCGGTTGTCATCGCCATCGATTGCCCAAGTGGACTAAACTGTGATTCTGGTGCGTTAGATCCGCTGGCCATCGACGCCGACTTGACGGTCACTTTTGCCGGACCTAAGCGTGGCCATTTCATCTTCCCGGGAGCGGGCGCTTGTGGGGAACTGGTCGTTGCTGATATCGATATCAGCCCAGATTTACCTGAGGTGGAGGCTGTTTCTCTTGAAATAGCGACGGCCAATCTTGCAAGAAAACTTATCCCTGAGAGAACGCTGGAGGGTCACAAAGGAACCTTCGGCTGGGTGCTGATCGCCGCCGGTTCGTCAAGGTACTGGGGAGCGGCCGCCCTTGCCGGACGAGCCGCCTACCGGGCGGGTTCAGGCCTGGTAGCCCTGGCAGTCCCATCGACTATTCTTCCATCACTAGCAACCCAATTGCCAGAAGCCACATACCCGACGATTTCGGACCCGGACGTGTTAGGTGAAGATGCAGCCAGTGAAGTCCTTGAGGAGATCGAGGCCTACAGGGCCATATTGGTGGGACCCGGCCTCCATGAAGCGAAGGCTTTCATGAAAGATCTGTTGGCGAGCAAGGATAGATTACCGCCTCTAGTTGTTGATGCCGACGGCCTGAATATTTTGGCTTCCACGCCTGGCTGGCCATCGCTTTTACCGTCAAAGACAATCCTAACCCCGCACTTGGGGGAGATGGCAAGATTGTTAGGAGTTGGTCTGTCGGACATTAAGCACGAGGATCGAGTAGATTTGGCCAAGAAAGCGGCCCTGGAATGGGATTGTATTGTCCTTTTAAAGGGAGCCTATACGGTAATCGCCGCTCCAGAAGGTCAATGCACCATTCTTCCGTTCGCAAATCCCGCGTTGGCCACGGCCGGGAGTGGCGATGTGCTTGCAGGTATCATCGTTTCCCTGCTGGGCCAGGGTCTCCCTCCGTACGAAGCCGCGATTCTGGGTGGATATCTCCATGGCGCCGCCGCCCAATGGGCATCGGTGGACGCGGGACTCCTGGCTGGCGAGATCGCCGATTGGGTTCCTGAGGTGCGGCAGGCATTGAGCGGATAAACCGCCGCCCGACAAACATGGTCTATATTTGACTTGTTCTAGGGAGTAGATGTTACCGGATTATCATACCAGGTAGGCATCACCTGAATCCACGAGTTGCCGATCTGGAGTGGAATAGGATCGCCGGCGTCATCATAAAAAGTGAACATATCTTCGCTGCTGATCCTCTCCCAGGTGCCATCATAGCGCTGCCCGTCCCGGAATATCGTAACCGGTCCAGAACCCCAAATCTGGGCTTCGATTGAGAGAGCCACACAGACGCCGTTGGTAACTTGCTCGCAGATATTTTGATCCTCGACATGATTCGCAGTCACGATCACCACATTGGCGGCTGATACCTGTTCGCCATAATTTGCGTCCAGAATCGGTTGTCCGGCCGCCCACCGCAGGTAGCGACCACTTTCCGGATCATAGTTCCACTCCACCAGCTCGGTCGCCAATTGAACATCGACCTCACTCGCGGGCGTCCCGCCATCGGGAGGTTCGATTGCGAAGGTCAAGTTTGTACTGAACTCAGGAGCGTTGTTGAGCCCCTTGTCATCGAGGACCTCCCAAAGCGCTGCAGGATTCGCGTATAATGTATGCTCAAAGGGTTTATTGGCGCCCGTCCTGTAATATCCCGCCTCGTGCGCTCTTAACACGCGCGGCCATTGTTCCGTATTGAATAACTTCTGGCCAACGCCTATGCTGGTGCCCGAGTAAACCAAAGATGCATCATACATTATCGGCAGCTCAAGATCGATGAGACGCGCGCTCCTAATCGGACCCACGTCTGGTGGTGTTTTGCCATATACGATCATGGTGAATCGGGTGAGTGCCCCCTCGGTAATGTGTTCGAAGACGAGATCGGCGTCGTTGAGACCGGATTGAGGACGGACCCATAGGGCTGGCGCGTTGGAGATCTTGATCGCCAGGGGCCTGCGTTCTAGTAAGGCTGGATCCTCAACCAGTTCCCCGGTTAGGGGATTTCGCAGTCCGTCCAGCGCATTTAGATCCTCAGATGGCGTGGGCTCGGCAACTTCAGTTGTTGGCAGTGGCGTGGGGGTAGGCGGTGCGCTTATTGTTGAGGTGGGTGGAAGGCCAAGCCCGCTGCCGATGACCGTAGCCGTTGAGGCGATAAAGACTGACGTCGGCGTATTATCAGCCTCAACTTGGCCGGCGTTCTCTGCTGCGCTCGCCGCACCACTTTGCTCATCGTCAGAGGCCGGCTCATCTTTTCTGCAAGCCGAAAGCACGAAGAGAGTCATCAATAATATGGCAATGAGGAATTTGCTTCTGAAGTAGTATTGCATTCGATTTTCCAAATAGGGCATTTTGCTCGATTCTTCTTTATTTTTAAGCGCTTGATCGATGGCAGTTGTTGCTATGCGAGTCAAATCGTCGTTCGGGTGACTATGCCAGGAGGATTCAGAGAATCTGGCGCCGGTGGCTATTTGTCATCCAAAGCAGCGATGCCAGGCAGCGTCCGGCCCTCAAGGAATTCTAGGCTGGCTCCACCTCCGGTGCTGACGTGAGTCATTTGCTCCGATAGACCGGCTTTCGCTACAGCGGCGGCCGAATCACCACCGCCGACAATCACCGTGGTGCCCCTCATAGCTAACCCCGCCAATAGGGTCGCCAGGGCATTTGTGCCAGCGGAGAACCGGTCTACTTCGAACACGCCCATTGGGCCGTTCCAAACGACTAAGTTGGCACCTTGTAGAATACTGTTGAAGTGCTGGATTGTCACCAGACCGATGTCCAAGACCATCTTATCGTCAGGGATGGCGGAAACCGGTACGTTGGACGCATCGGCATCCCCGTCAAGAGAATCTGAGATTACGACGTCGACCGGAAGGACCAGCCTTTCACCGGCCGTATCTAGCAGTGTCTTGGCCTCCGCCAGGGCATCATCTTCCGAGAGGGACTTTCCAATCTCGTGCCCCTGGGCTTTCAGAAATGTATTGGCCATACCGCCGCCCACAAGCAAGGTGTCTGCTTTCTCCAGTAAATTGTCGATCAACTTTATTTTGTCAGATATCTTTGCCCCACCCATGATAGCTACATAAGGGTGTGGCGGGTCCTCGACAGCCACGCTTAAAGCCTTGATTTCTTTCTCCATCAGGAATCCGGCGACAACCGGCGAGCCTTTCGCGCGCATGGCCTGAGCGACGCCTTCAGTGCTTGCGTGAGCCCGGTGCGCGGAACCAAAGGCATCATCTACGTACATGTCCGCGAGTTCTGCGAACTGGCTTGCAAGGGCCGGATCGTTCTTCTTTTCACCCGGTTCAAAACGCGTATTTTCCAGGAGAATGACATCGCCACTGCTGGCAGCCTCAACCGCATCTTTAACATCAGGACCCACTACCGAATCCAATTTCTTTACTGGGCGTCCTATCAGCTCGCTCAGACGATTGGCCACCGGATCCATGGAGAATTGTTTGTCCTCCGCTGAGGTCGGACGGCCCAAATGGGAGCACAAAACCAGCGTCGCTCCTCCTTCAAGGAGATAGTTGATCGTCGGCAAGGCCGCTTTAATCCTGGTGTCATCAGTTACCACGATCTCATCCGCGGGATCTTTGCTGCTTAGAGGCACATTGAAATCGACTCGGACCAAAGCCGTCTTATCCCTTACATCAACGTCAGATATTGTTTTCTTATTCATCGGACAACCTTTGGCTGTAAACGCCTGATTGATTGGCTATATGGTTGTAGATCGGACGATCAAAGAAATCTAGCGCGAACCTGTTTTAAACGGTCAAGATAAGCCATCAATTTTCAATATACTGATTTTACCCCGACGACATGGTAATCGCGAGTGAATTCGACCTGGAGCCTATAGGATTTTGGTCAGCTACAGATACCTACAGTTGTCAGTTTCTATTCAACTGGTGAATAACGACGAAGTTCCAGGCGATACAGGGGTACGACCTCCACTAATTGCATATTTTCGTCAAGCCAGATCTCGACTTCTGAACCTGGAATTGGCCGGTTTGGCTGCCTCTCGGCGACATGCCAGACGCTGGCGTTTTGTTCGACTTCTAAGTTTTTGGATGACTCTAGTATATCAACCGTGGGCTCGTAGTAGTTATAAGGTATTCTGCCATGAGATGGATCCAACCAGGTGATATCTCCAGGCCCTGCATGCTCGTTTATGTAGGATACAGCACTACGCCAGTCATCCTTCGGAACAGCCAGCAAAATAACAAGAGTGGCAATGAACGAGATTGTGATAAGGACATATATGATCGGCCGCGGTTTTCTTACCTTGTTCAATGCAATCCAGGCCACGCCAAGAACCACGATTGGCCAGCCAGTTACAACGAGTCTCTTGATGGTGTAAAGCCTCGGTATCGGCATAAGGGCCGTTAGGAGGAAGAAGGTAACGATAGACAGGGCAGCCACGATCTGGCCTGCACTGGGACGGGATAAGATCTGCGGAGTCAACCAGGCGAGCACCGCCGTGCCAATACCGAGAAAAATCAAGGCGATTACGGGCAGTAGTACCCCAAAGTCGGGCAAACCGGTGACTTCACGGATGTTGGCGAAGACATAGATGCCGCTCATGCGGCTGGCGACGAGCTGGAGATGAGGCCACAAAGGCATAAAGATTAACCAGGCTAATAAGGATGCGACAAACCAGGTCGCAAGTTGATTGATCGGGTGGCCACCCTTCCACCATTGAGCAAACCAAATACCGCTCAAAATACCCCACAGCGGAATAATTGTGTAGTCGAAATAGAGCCCTAACGCGAGCCCCACTGTAATCAGGACTGCTCCGCTCCACCCCATTTTCGATAATCCCAGGGCGATCAGCAATGCTGCCGGAGCGACGAAGAGGACCATGCGTGCTTCCTGGGCATACCACAAATCAATGGGGGCCAGGGCCAGCAAAGCGACCGCGAAAAGGGCCACCTGCTGGTTGAACAGCCGGCGCGCGAGCAAGGAGAGAAGGACCAAACCTGTCATGGATACCAGCACGGAAGGCAAACGGATGATGGCCTCGCTCTTCCCAAAATACATCCAGGCTTGTAGAAGCAGGTAGTACATGGGAGGATGGTTGTCGTTTACGGTATTCCAAATCTCGTTTGGGGTTCGCTCTGTCTGCCAGACGGAGAAGGCTTCATCTAACCAGATACTCTTGCTCCCAAGGAAGGCCAGCCGTAGCATGAAGGCAACCAGCAATATCAGCAACAGCCAGGTTCTATGCCTGTTGCTCATGGATTTCGCCTGTTGAGGAGACGTGCAGACCTGGGCGAGTTGTTCGCCCAGGCAAAACTGTTAGCGGTAAAATCGGCTAAATAGTCACTCATTGATATCTCGTTTGCTGGATTGTTCTGAAAAAGACACGTCGAGCAAACGAAGCACTTCGGCGTCTTCTTCAAAGGTGACGCGTTCTCCAGAATACGAATCGTACAAGACGAGGTCAAGTGAGCCAATCCCGGACTGGGCATCCTGTCCCACGGTCAAATAATAGACATCACGTATGTACCA
>DASRZI010000009.1:0-6265 GCA_035686605.1 Candidatus Zixiibacteriota bacterium | reverse complement strand
CAAGGGGCGTGCAAGGTTACTATTGGGATTTTCCCAGTAGAGTTGATGGACAATCCTTCATGAACAGGGGCGTCTTCGATAGTCGCACCCAGCCCAAACGGCCGAAAGCGGATCTCGTCGAAGAACTTCGCCATAATTTGGCCGATAGGGACCGGGATCTGGACGATTACCAACTCAAAGGACACCCCATTCGTTGGTTCGATAAAGATGGTCGCTTTGCCATACCACGGGTTTTGTTAGCCGGCGACGCCGCAGGCACCGATCCTCTGGTCGGCGAGGGGATTTCATTTGCCCTCGGTTATGGGGATGTAGCCGCCCAGACCGTGGCCAACGCCTTCGAGAACGAGGATTTCAGCTTCTCAGATTACCGGGATCGCATCCTGGACCATTACCTTCTCAAGCAGCTCCCTACCCGGCTCCGCCTTGCTAAAATGGCCTACGGTATGAAATCCACCTTCATCACCAGGATCGGCGTTCGATTCGTTGGCCTCCTATTCCGGTTTACCCGTTGGTCCGATCCCGAGCACGATTCAAGTGAACCGGTAAGCATTTATCCAGATAGCGCTATCGGAAATTAGCCGGCTTATATCAGCTAAACCTGTCAGCTAAACCTGTCAGGTTTAGCTGACAGGTTAACCTAACCCCCCACCCCTATAACCAGAGTTTAGCAAATACGTCCAGGATCAAACCTGGAACTTGTGGTTGGCTGATTGGATTAGCGGTCGCTCCTGGGCTGCCCATAAAGCCACCAGTATTCTGCCTCGGGATAGGCTGGCTTCCATTCGTCTGCCCAGATAAAAGATCCCGGTACCCAGTAATTTCGAAGGATGTTGTCGTAGACCGCGAGTTGTTCGAACACACGACTGTCAAGCTCATATGGCTGCTCTTCAAGCTTGTGGATCAAACTGGTTATCATCAACCGTGTCTGCACGTGGGATATATAATAGTCACCTATACCCAGCTTGCTGTCATGCAGCTCCTTCAAATATTCACCCCACTGGCGTAGACGGGCGTGTATTTCCTGGTGTGCTCGTTCTTCAAAACGAACAATCTTTTCCACGAGAGCCTCATTGAATTGCCCGACAGCAGCTTCCAACCTGACCTTATCATTCGCATCCAGTTGATCTCTCAGGGAGGTCAGGCGGTGCTGTCGCATAAGGTACCCACCAATTGTTAGCCGGGGCAGACCCCCATTCATCATAGGCCAAAATAGGGCCTGGCTCTGGAGATATTGGTCCATTTCAGAAGCCATTGCTTCCAATATTTCCAGGTCCCCGCGAAGATCCTTATTTGATTCTGACATGTTGTTCACCCCCTGCCATCTCTTTCTCTATCACTATTATTAAGAAGGTGATTTCTTACCACCTCGATCAGAGCCAACTACTGGTATAATAGACCACTTAGGTACATAAAATCAACCAAGGAAGGATCGATGTCAGCCATCAGGCGCGCAGCCATTTTAAACTTAGCCTCGTCAGCATACGAGATGGAACTAAGCGTTGCCAATGGCATCGTTTCCCGTGATGAAGACGGGCGGTGGCGTGTTGGAGTACATGACCTGGGCAGCTGGCTTGCAGAACACGAAGGCGAAGAATCTGTTCTCATCCTAGGTTCCCTGGAGGATGAGCGGCCCGTAGCAGTACGCACCTGCGGCACCTGCGGGCGAGATTACACCGATGCCGAGTGTCCTCACTGTCGCGCCAGCCGCTACCGGCTGCGAGGCCAGCCTCGATGATGCCGGCAAATCTATTGTATCGAGCAAGCACTGTCCTCCTACCACTATAAATCAATCCCATGGCATAAGTGTGTCTCACTGTTGAGCAATCTTCTATGAATAACAAAACAATCTGGTGGTCCAATATCGTTCGATCTCCCTGGCTTCGATGGATGGGTTTGACGCTTATCCTCGCCCTATTTCTGGCGACGCCCATAGCCGGCCATGCCCAGGGTGACGTTGATACGATTGAACGTTTAGAGGTCCGGCTGTGGCCCGATTTCGACAGGCCTTCTGTCTTGGTGACGCTGGTTGGCACGCTGCCTCAAGGCACGCCAGATACGGCTGCCGTCACCGTGCCCGTCCCCAATAATGCGACGATTCACGTCGTCTCACCCATTATAGAAGATGGCCGGCCTGGACCTGAGATGAATTACGACGACTCCGTTCCGGGACAGTTGACGTTCGATACAGGCTCCTTTGGATTCTGGGTTGAGTATTATCACCCTTATGAAGCCGATGGAAATGAGAGAGAATTCTCTTACACCTGGCTGTCAGAGATGGGCGTAGATGAATTACAGGCCGTGGTCCAGCAGCCCATCATGTCCTCGGATTTGAACACCAACCCGGGAGCTGAAACTGTAACGACTGGCCCGGATGGGATGCAGTATCACCAATTACAAGGCCGACCGGTGCCTGCTGGCGCCGCTTACACGCTGGAAGGTACCTATTCGCTGGTTCGCCCCCAGCTTTCGCAGGATGTCATGGCGGAGCAGCAGGGTTCGTTGCCCAGCATTACAGAGTCCGGAGCGGCCGATGATTCGGGTGTCGACTGGCTATTGGTCGCGGCTATTGCCGCCGGTGTCGTGGCTGTAGTAGTCGCAGCCTGGCTGCTCATTGCCAATCGCCGAGGTAATCAAAGAGTGGTTAAACCTCGCCCGTCGAGCCGAAGCACTCGCCGGACGACCGTGCGTCCGAGACCATCGCCGCCAGCGAGCACAAAGGGCAAATTCTGCCGCGAATGCGGCCAACCCGTCGAACCAGGCGACCGCTTTTGCAGCAACTGCGGAACAGTCGTCAAATAACCTTAGGAACTGTTAGAAGGAGGAAAGAGATGTCAGATGATGGAAAGAAACTCTACCGGACCCAGGAAGATAGGATGATCGCCGGCGTTTGCACCGGACTGGCTGCCTATTTCAATATCGATGTGACTCTCATCCGAGTTATCTTCGTCGTCCTGGCCTTACTCGGGGGTGGTATCCTGCTCTATCTGCTTCTGTGGATCTTCATCCCAGATCAACCGGACGGATCAGCTGAGAGCGAACCCGAACTGTCTGACGAGGTCGAAGAAGTAGAACAAGAAGAGAAAGTATAATAGCCAATAAAAAAGACCCAGCCTGTTCGGGCTGGGTCTTCGTCTTTACAGGTACTGTAACCGGAACTGTAACAGGTACTGTAACAGTACCTGTTCTTGGCGATTATTCGCCGGTTAGGGTCATATAGTAGGCGATCAGGTCAGCCATGGCCTGCTCGTTAAGCACCGTTCCAAAGTCCAGTCGCATTTGACTAGGTTCATTACACGGACCCAGGGGGCATTCCTCAACGATGAACTTGTTCGGATCTAGGATCGACTCGTAGATATATTGCTCGGCTGACTTTCCAGGCTCGCGCTCGGCGGCAGCGTTGGCGATATTTCCGAGGTGGGGGCCAACACCAAGGTGGTTATCCGGGGATGATTCAGGTATACCGTGACAGCCGGAGCAGCCCTGGGCCAGGTAGCCATCTGAACCGTTAGCGGCGTCACCTGCAGGTAAATCCCCCCAATCAGCTGGCCAGTCGGTCCCTTCGGTGACCACGTCATCTTTACAGAGTTCTTCGCCCCAATTCATGATGAATTCGGTGAGCTGGTCGAGCTCATGGGGTTCCAACGAACCGCCGAATTCGGAAGACCAAGTAGGCATCAAAGTGTTTGGCCTTCCGCTGGCAATCGTCTGGCGAATGAAGTTTCTCTTGCTGCCCGTATAGGCATGTTGTGCCATGCGATCCGAGCTGTCACCACAAAGCAGTGGAGCATGATTGAGCGGCAGACCGACGCAGCCTTTCTCTTCGCCGGCACTGTCTACGCAGTTGAGGGCCATCCCTTCAGTACCATGACACTCTACACAGCTATCACGGAACAACTGGGCGCCATTCTCTATTTGCCGGCCGAGGTAGGCGGCCGTCGCCTCTTCAAGGCGGTCTGGTTCGAGCAGGGTGGCCAGACCCAGTATTATCATCGCCAGCATAAAGGCGAGTGTGCCTATGATGACTTTCACTTGCATGGTTATTCTTCCTCGTATCCCGAGTCAGCGTGCCGGAAAGCGACCCGTTCTTCGTCAACCAGTACATTGTCTGGATCGTCAGGATCGATAACGCTGAAGTGCATTATCAGTCTCTTTAAATTGTGTTGTTCTTCTTCTATCGTGAGGAAGGCTGTTGGATCGGGCATTGCTTCATTGGCGAAGGTATTGCTGTACTTCTTATCTGCGCCCTCCTCGCCGATCTTGCAATCATCGTCCCACCGGTCGCCGTTGACATTACAGCTGCGGCGGTTCATCGCCGCCTCAAATTCCGCCAGGGCTTCTGTAAAGCGCGGATTGCCAGCGACAACCTGGCCGGGCTCAAAAGTGCCCAATTCCAGGTCTTCATAAGGTACAGCCAATATGACACTGTGCCCTTCTTGGGGAATCAAGTCTTGGGCAACCTCCTGTTCGGGCGAACTTTCTACCCGGTATTCTGGAGAACCCATCCAGTTAGATACGAGCATAAAGGCGACAAACAGCATCGTTACGCTTAGACCGACACGCCTATCAGCGTACCGCCTACTCTTGCCAATCTCGATATATGGCATGACGAAAAAGGCTGTAGCCAAGGCTGGCATGAAAATGAAAGCAACGATCACCTTGTCGGCCAGTTTTAGCCATCCCTGCGACCAGGCCAAATACCAGGGTGCTACCACGTGTAGTGGGGTAACCAACGGATCCGCCTGCCTTTCCAGGGGGGCGCTGTAGAACCAAAGTGCGCCAACAATAAGAATAAGGGTTGCTAGGGCTGTCCACATCAATTCGCTGGTTAATAAGTCAGGCGTGAAATAGGTCCTGTCGGTTTTTGGTACCCGCTTCGCCGTATCCTCGCCAGCCTTTTCCCGTCCAGGGGGCAGTGAGTGGCCATGCAGGACAACCTTGTAATAGTGAACGAAGAAAAAGATTCCGGTTATCAAGGGTAGTACGAGAACATGCAGCAGGTACCAGCGGAGAAGACCGCCGGCGCCAAAAGTTGGCGCACCTCGGACGAGTAAGTTCAGGTTCTGGCCGATTATTTCGGCCGGCGGAGCCGCCTCGGCTGCGCTAACAGCCACGGTGACCGCCCAATAAGAAAGCTGATCCCAGGGCAGCAAGTAACCGCTGAAGCTAAGGATCAGGGTAAAAACCAACAGGAGCATGCCGGTCACCCAGGTAAACTGGCGCGGCTGTTTGTAGCTTCCTGTTATAAATGTCCGCAGCATGTGCAGGGCTACAATCAGCACCATCGCTTCCGCGCCAAGCCGGTGCATGTCTCGCATGAGCGATCCGAGGGGGACATTGGTTAGAATGTTCCAGATATCGGAGTAAGCGACTCCCGGTCTCGGCGTATAGAAGACCATTAGGTAGATGCCGGTGATTGTTTCCCAAACGAAAAGGAATGTAGCCAGCCAGCCCAAACGGAAGGTGGGATATATCCGGGTCACCTCTGTATGGTAGAAGCTGGGTCGGATGTGAAACCAAAAACTGTCGGCATGGGGGCGAAGACGTGGATTCGGTCGCCGCGGTTCGTCCCCGCGAAGGGCGCCCCGAATATCGTCAATATTCATGCCGGTTGTTATGCGTCCGACGACTTCGTCCGTCTTGGCTATGGTGGCTTGCTTTACCCCCATCTCCCTGACTTGCTCAAAAAAAGTGGCCATTGCTACCTCGTTCTCCTATCGTCGGCCTTAGGGGCAACTATCCGGAATCGTGCTCAACAATTTTTGGCTGCCGGTGCTTTTCTTGTCGCCCGTATCAACCTCTATCCATGTCGTTCCAGATGGGATCTTCATGACGTCATAGCCACCATCATTGGTAACCGGAGAGGATGCGAGCTCTGTTTCGTTTTCGTCGAGCGCGCTCATCTTGAATCGATCCAGGTTTCTCGGGGCCGGTCCGGTGATTCGCCTGCCGTCCAGACGGTATTTCGAACCATGACAGGGGCATTCGAAGCGATCGTTGGCATCTACCCAGGAGTAAATGCAGCCTAGGTGGGTGCAGACCTTGTATAGGGCCGCGGCTCCGACGATCTGGCCTCCGTCTCCCTCCGTCTCGCACATTAGCTCGTTCGGTTCCAATGTGTTGACCTTGACCAGCCAAAAGCGCCCGTCGGGAAAGTTTGCCGGCGGCGCATTGTCTTCTGGAATCACGTCGACCGAATACCGGAAAACGCCGCCAAATTCGCCTTCTCTAAATCGAGGAAGCAGGAACCATATCGTGAGACCAGCCA
>DASRZI010000008.1:0-2476 GCA_035686605.1 Candidatus Zixiibacteriota bacterium | reverse complement strand
ATACGACTGTTTTATTGGTCGATGACCATAAAATCTTCAGAATGGGACTCAACCTTCTGATCACCGAAGAACCAGACATGCAGGTGGTTGGCGAAGCTTGGGACGAGCAGACAGCCATCAATCAGGTCCGTAAACTGGCGCCTGATGTCGTCGTCATGGACATCCAAATGCCAGGTAAGGATGGTATCGAAGCTACCCGGCGCATCAGCAGCAAATTTCCCGATACCAAAATCATCGCGCTTTCCATCCATGGCGAAAGACATTTTGTCGAGGACATGTTACAGGCTGGGGCGAGCGGATATGTGCTGAAGGAAAGCATACCGGAAGAGCTGGTGGATGGCATCAAATCCGTTGCCCAAGGTGAAGTGTACTTGAGTGAGGCGGTCAGAGATGCTGTTGTTTCGGGTTATGTGTCCATCTTGTCACGTGAGGAGAAGGCCAGTGAACTGGCCAAACATTATGATACAGCCGACGGCCCGATTCTCGTCACCAAGCTTCACCGCCCCCGGATTTCCGCGAGCACAGTACCGCGTGTGCGCTTGTGGGAACAACTCGAAGCTGGGCGCGGGCGGCCCCTGACCCTGGTTTCGGCGCCGGCCGGCTACGGCAAGAGCACGGTTATCAGCCAATGGTTGGAGACGTACGAATGCCCCAGCGCCTGGCTGTCACTGGACGAACAGGACAGCGATCTGCGCACCTTCCTGGCCTATCTGACGGCCGCAATCCAAACTCTCTTCCCCGGAGCCGTCCCGAGAACCACCGCCTTGCTGAAGGCAGCTGATCTGCCGCCGCTGCGCATTCTGGCCGGCACGCTTATTAACGAAATAGAAGATGTTAGCCAACGTTTCGTGCTGGTCATAGACGACTACCACCGCATCAACGAGCCGTCCGTGCATGATCTGTTGGGCGAAATACTACGCCATTCGCCCCAGCACCTGCATTTGGTTCTTGCGACGCGGACGGACCCCCCGCTAGACCTGCTGCAACTGAGGGCCTACCGGCAGATGGGGGAGATCCGGGGCCACGACTTGCGATTCACGCGGGATGAGACCAGGGCTTTACTGCAGCAGGTGATGGATGCACCGGTCGGTAAAGAGGTGGCAACGTTACTGACTGCGCGAACAGATGGCTGGGCGATAGGACTCCACCTGATCACCCTTGCCCTGCGTGACGTCCATGATCTGGAGAACATCTCGATCACGCTGCCGGGTGAACAGCAAACCCTCGATTATCTGGTTGCCGAAGCCCTATCCCGCCAACCGCGCGAGATCCAATCGTGGTTGTTGAAGAGCTCGATCCTGGACCGTTTCCAAGCCCCACTGTGCGAGGCCGTCTGCGCCGCGCCTGGCGAGAGCGCCGCGCCGCCTGGCCAGGGTATCTCGGCCGGTATCAACGGCGAGGCCTTTCTGGATTGGCTTAGGGGGAATAATCTATTCGTCATCTCGCTGGATAACCACGGCCGCTGGTTTCGCTACCATCATCTATTTCAGCAGCTCCTGCAAAGCCAGTTGGCGATGGCCATAGACGACGGCGACATCGCTGCGCTTCATGGCCGGGCAAGCGCTTGGCTTGCTGAAAATGGTCTGATTGAGGAATCGTTCCAACACGCCCTGGCTGCCGGAGACATCCCAGGTGCAGCCCAACTGGTCAAACAACATCGCTACAGCATGATGAACGCGGAACAATGGAGCCGGCTGAATCAATTGTTAGATATGCTTCCCCCTGAAGCAACAGAGAATAATCCTTCATTGCTACTCGCGAAAGCATTCTGTTTCGATTATCGTGGCGAGATGGCAGAAGTATCTACACTGTTCAACCGGGTAAAACCGCTTGTCGTAGGCGTACTTCCCGAATCTCCTGACGATATAGGTGTTCAAGGTGAGTACTATTCTCTGCTTGCTGAACTGAATTATCTATCTGCTGAGGGGAAGCTTGCCCTGGCCAGTTCGAAAAAAGCGCTGGAATTGCTTCCTTCAGAGGCACAGTATATAAGAAATCTTGCCAGGAACTGGTATGTCTTTTCGCTGCAGATGAAAGGTGACTTGGCTCGAGGTCTCCAAGTGGTCTACGAAGCCATCGATAGCCCGGTGAATCTTAAACGGACCACTAACATCATGGGTTACCGTTGCCTATGTGCTCTCTATTTCATGGATGGCGACCTTTCGAGGCTGAAACAATCGGCTCTCAGAGTCCTTACATTGGCAGAAGAGCAACAATTGTCAGAGTCATTGGGCATCGCTGGATATTTTTTGGGTACACTCCATTACTTAAGAAACGAGCTAGCTGAGGCAAGCAAGTATATTGATATTAATATCAATAATCGTTACTCAGCAAGGGTAGCATACCATGCTCAGTGCGCTTTCGTGCAAGCCCTCATCTACATTTCGCAGGGCCAACCCGAAGAAGCGTGGTCCGTAGTTGAATCTGTGATCGCATTCGGTGATGAAACCCATAATGCCTATGTGATGGAAGCTTG
>DASRZI010000007.1:0-2649 GCA_035686605.1 Candidatus Zixiibacteriota bacterium | reverse complement strand
ATGACAAGCAAAAAGCACTTCACTAATGAAGAAGCCAAACGAATTGGCGAGTCCCTGGGTATCGATTGGAGCAAGTTCGATGTTGAGCAATATAGGATGGGCCTTGATGTTGAACTCGAGCACGGTCTGGTTGATCCACATACCAATGTTACCAACGATGATCCTATGATGACCGGAAAAATTGCTTTAGCTCATCTCAACGAATTCCCAGATTACTACGCGAGGCTTGAAAAGATGGAAAGGGAAGCCGAAGGTAGGTGAAGTAATTCTCAGGTATGATAGTCCAAATTGTAAAGAACAAGACACATAACGAAGTCGGTTGTAGGCTGATATTCTGAATGAAAGTACATCTGTACTAAACGACCAGTGCAATAACAAAAGGAGGGTGTCATGAAAGACAAATACCTTACAACAAATCAAGGTGTACCGATCACTGACAACCAGAACTCGTTGACCGTTGGCGAACGCGGTCCAGTGTTGTTACAGGACATACAGTTTATCGAGAAGATGGCTCACTTCGACAGGGAGCGCATCCCCGAGAGGGTTGTCCACGCCAAGGGAGCAGGAGCACATGGCTACTTTCAGGTTTACCAGAGCATGAAACCTTATACGAAGGCGAAATTCCTCCAGCATCCGGCGAAAAACACCCCTGTATTTGTACGGTTTTCAACTGTGACGGGAGGACGAGGCTCTGCTGACACAGTGAGGGATCCCCGAGGCTTTGCCGTTAAGTTCTATACCGAGGAGGGCAACTACGACCTCGTTGGGAACAATCTCCCGGTTTTCTTCATTCGGGATGCGATAAAGTTTCCAGATATGGTTCATGCCTTCAAGGGTGCACCGGATAGCAATATGCCATCGGCGTCTTCCGCGCATAACCGCTTCTGGGATTTCATAGCTCTGACGCCAGAATCGACCCACATGATTACTTGGCTTTTTTCCGACCGCGGCACGCCAAAAAGTCACCGGATGATGGAAGGTTTTGGTGTCAATACCTATGTGTGGGTGAACGCTGAGGGGAAAGCGGTGTATGTAAAATATCACTGGAAACCGAAATTGGGTGTGCAGAACCTTGATCGCCATGAAGCAACCCGGTTGGCCGGTGTCGACCCCGATTACCTTACCCGTGATCTTTGGGATACAATCGCCAGAGGCCAAGAGGTTGAGTATGAGCTTAATGTCCAGTTAATGGATATCGCTGAAGAATTGAAACAGAGTTTTGACCCACTGGACGCCACGAAGACATGGCCTGAGGACAAGTTCCCACTTATGTCGGTTGGCAAAATGGTGCTTAACCGCAATCCGGAAAACTTCTTCGCCGAAGTGGAGCAGGCGGCTTTCTGTCCCGCTAGTATTGTTCCAGGAATTGAGTTTTCGGCTGACAAGTTGCTCCAAGGTCGAACGCTCTCCTACGCTGATACCCAGCGATATCGGTTAGGAGCGAACTACCTACAACTTCCCATCAACCGTCCCCTTGTAGAGGTTGTCAATAATCAGCGCGATGGAGCCATGCAGATTGGGGAGTTCAGTGGGCCTGTCAACTACGAGCCCAGTAGCCTAGCTGGTGGTCTGCCTGAGGAGGCTCCTGAGGAGGGTGCCCCGCGCGTATACCGGCTTGAGGGAGAAGTGACTCGACGGAAGATTGGCATAACGAATGATTTCGTACAAGCTGGAGAGAGATATCATTGGCTAAGCAAGATGGATCAAGAACGTCTGGTAGATAATCTCATCGCGGATCTTATGACCATTGACAAACCGATCCAAAAGCGCGTGATTGAGAACCTAACTAAGGCTGACCCGGAGTTGGGGCGATCCGTAGCCGAGGGTCTAAGACTTTGACTGATGATGGAGGGGACGGACCCGCCATTGCGCTCAATAGGGGCTTGGTGGTTCCGTTTGATATAGTCACTCCGTCCAAATGACGCTTGACCGACTTCACCAACCTTTGAGCGTTATGAGAAAATGCATATCGCCCCTGAAGTCATAGAACTTTGAGATGGTACGCCGATGCAGCAAAGAGTCATTCATATTGTGGGATGGTGCCCCAAGATAGACCTCTTAACCCAATGCAAGTCAATTCACCTTGTTTCGCCTGACTTCCTTCGATACGCTCGGCAAGTTCGCATGCGCTGGAGGACTTGTAGCAAAAGCTTAAACAAAAGGGCGTTATGTGCAATCCACTGCGTCCGGTGGAGCGGAGAAATTCTGAAACACCTAACAACATTGACATCAATGGTGAAAACACTATAATCTGACTTGAAGCGGATGTTGGGGAAAATGAGCAGTCAATCGCTGAGAAGAAATTAAAGACGGGGGTATAGACATGGGTACTAAAGGAAGAAAAAGTGTGAAGAAACCCAAGAAGCAAATATCAGAAAAGAAAGCACAGAAGGCAGAAGAAAAGAAGAGATAAACGTACTCACAACGGGATTTAAATAGTGCTGATCCCCAGGCATGACAATCGCGTGTTTGTTTAGCAGGTCACTTTCGTCCAGCTTGTTCTCCGAGTTCAAATGGGGACTTTCCCTAGCAGCATTTCAGGTCAGCACCGCTGCACGCACTCTCAGAAAACTGCGTAAGCTTCTTAAATGCTTCAATGCCCAGAACTGGCGAGGTCTCGACCACACATCTGCCTCGTCTGCCTTTTGC
>DASRZI010000006.1:0-2971 GCA_035686605.1 Candidatus Zixiibacteriota bacterium | reverse complement strand
TTTGAGATGGCTCAGGTTTTGTGCATTAGAAGTGAAAAGCTGCTTCCAGGAATGCTGCTCAATGATGTGCTGCTCCATGACGAGCTGCTTCCGGGAAAGCTGCTCTATGAAGAGCTGCTTCAAACGGAAATATACAACCTCAAGCTTGGACTACTCTTCTTCTATCATCGCCAAAAACGTTGAATCACTGTGCAGTGATGCCAGATCCGGATCATCGGGCGCCCACTTGCTGAGTACAGGGTACAGCACCAATCCTTTTCCAATATTCTTCAGCGCTTCTTCTTTTTGTCCGGTGACGGCATAGTGGCAGCCCAGGTTGTAGGCAACAGTCCCGCGCCATTCGTCCGAATCTGACAATCTCAGCTGATGCTCTGCCGCCTGTTCCTGGATTTGATTGCCGTGTTCCAGCTCTCCCTGATCTGCGTACAAGACCGCCAGATGTGCCAGGGCATGAAAGAAATTGGTCGATGTCACAGCCCGCCAAATTGGCCTGCCGCTCAACCATTCGTACCGTTCTGAATCGGTGATCTCCTCTTCACTGAGTTTTAGGAGATGAGTCACCATATCGCCATGGGCCTTGTCGACGAGCGCTTCGATTTCATCCCAGGGCGATTTCGCATACTGTTCCCATATCCTGGCGTTCGTCCGGTTGAAATCTTCTACCTCTTGAGCAGGAGATCTGTTCTCGGGATCGGCCAGGTCGGCTGCCATCATGGAATCCCAGTGAGCGACATGGGCCAAAACATCCTTTGGCGACCAGTGGTCGACCTTCCCTTTGGCAGTCCGGGCGTCTTCGCTCATCGATGCCAGGTAGCGTTTCTGTTCGTTAAAACTGATCGTGGCCAACTCAAGCAGAATGTCTTTATATTCTTCCATTTGATACCTCGCATCAGAGTAATAGCGCCAACTCAGAACCAGGACAGACAGTATACAGTGTTTTCAAATGGCAGACCGCGATAACCATCCAGCCTTCGTGGCGGCGCGGTTCAACAAATGAAGTCGCGTGATCAAGGTTGGCCAACCCAAGGAAGGAATGGGCACGACGCTATGAGAATAGACTGAATTGATCAAGGTTTTTTTACGTCTTCTTTTCTCTAGTGGCTCGTAACATTGAGCGAGTTGTTTTCCAGGAAGACTAAGGAAATCCACCTTGTTTGCTCTTACTCGTTCCGGGTAAGATTTGATCAATTGAGACTACTGTAGGGCAGGAGATATGATAAAGTTAACCAGCTTTCAGAATGGACGAATTAGGCATCAGTCTTTGAGTTTGGGAGGCTTGTGATGTTTGAACTACCAGAATGTATCACCCTGGTCCGGCAAATGAATTCAGCGCTAAAAGGTCGGGAGATTACCAACGGGAACCTTGGAAACAGCCCCCACAAGTTCGTCTGGTACAAACAGAGTGAGGACGATTTTGCCAGATTGATCAAAGGGAAAACAATCGGAGAGTCCTATGTCCAGGGGAGATGGATTATCGCTCCGATTGAGCCAGGGTATGTGCTGGTTATCGGCGAGTGCGGGGGCAAAGTTCTGTTCCATGAAACCGGTGAGAAACTTCCGAAGAAATACCATCTCAGCATCACCTTCGTTGATGGCTCCTATCTCACTATTACTACCCAGATGTGGGGTGCGATGGAACTGTATGTCGAGGGGGAAGAGCTGGAACGTGATTACATCAAGGGAATGCGAACCACACCTGTAGAAACTGGTTTTACATATGAATACTTTGACGGTCTCATAGAAGAGTTTGGAAGTGAGAAGAAACGAAGTGCCAAGAGTCTTCTGACTCAGGAACAGATTATCCCAGGTCTCGGAAATGCCATTGCCCAGGACATCCTGTACCAGGCAAAGCTGCACCCCAAGCATCCCATTGGCGATCTCGACGATGGTCAGCGGCAGCGGTTATATGCGGCCATTGTTGGAACGGTGCAAGAGGCGATTGAGAAAGGCGGCCGCTACGATGAATATGATCTGTTTGGCAGTAAAGGGGGATATGTGCGCATTATGGATAAGAATGCGACCGGCAAGCTTTGCATCAGGTGCGGGGGTGTCGTCGAGAAAATCCAATATCTTGGAGGCGCCTGTTATCTTTGCCCAACCTGCCAACTCTGACGGCCAGGAATCGATTGACGAGAATTATCCAATATCAGCGACTGGGCACAGCAATGAATCGCCACATTCAAATCTTAAGGCAGCCTGTGTTAGTTCTTGACGAAGGTGCCATTTCGCAATTCGGTTAATGCCTGTTGGATTTCCTCGCGGGTGTTCATCACAAACGGTCCATAAGGGAAGATGGGTTCTTTGAAGGGACCGCCAGCCATGAGCATAAATCGGGCCCCCAAGTTTTCTGCAGCACGCACCCTGACCAGATCGCCATCGTCAAAGACGATCATTCTTACGGCGGAGACATCTTGTCCGTGACCTTCTTCATCCAGACCGAACTGGCCCTGGCCTTCAAACAAGTAGGCGACGATCGTGTGTCCTATTGTTACCGGCAGGCTTATTTCTGCTCCGGGATCGAGGGCCACGTCCATGTACAGCGGTTCGGCGGCAATCTCGGTAACAGGTCCTCTATCGCCCCCATATTCCCCGGCGACTACCCTCACTAGGATCCCCTCCTGCTGGACGGCTGGAATGGAGGAGGCCTCCACTTCCTGGTATCTTGGCCGGCTCATTTTTTCGGCTGCGGGCAGGTTAACCCAGAGCTGAAAGCCGTCTATTCGACCGCTTTTACCGCGTCGCGGCATTTCCTCATGCATGATGCCGCTTCCACTGGTCATCCACTGCACGTCACCAGGGCCAATAAAGCCGACATTTCCCATGCTATCGCGATGGCGTACCTTTCCTTCCAGAATATAGGTAACGGTCTCAATACCGCGATGGGGATGGGTGGGAAAGCCTACGATGGGTCCTTCAAGGGGATCATTGAAGGCAAAGTGGTCAAACAACAGGAAAGGATCAAATAAGTTTG
>DASRZI010000005.1:0-4911 GCA_035686605.1 Candidatus Zixiibacteriota bacterium | reverse complement strand
TAAGGGGGCAACTCATTGTTTCCCCCTTGGCCCACATCCTAAAAAGAACTATAAGTTCGGCTGGTAGATATTTGGTCATACTTTTCAGTCGTTACCGTAACCTGTCCGACAAGAGGAACCGATTCGGCAATAACCCAAAACAGGGGGATAACAATGGGCATGTCATAGGTTACTTTAACCTGAACGGTATCTCCAGAACCTCCTGCGTAATCCGGGATCCAGACATCATCTTCGTCCGTGCTCCAGACTTCGGTACTGAAGGACCCAGGATCCCCCACCAGCGCGTCCGGATCGATGCTGATGCCGGCTGCAGTACGTCTGGACTCATCTTTTATATAGAAGACCCGCGGATCCAGGCAGGCAGGGAAGTTATACAAACAATCGGTTTCGGAATTGCCGGTGAGAGCGTACCTACCAGCGGCACGAGCCGAGTTCTGGACGGTCAGCCATCCCTGGAACAAGCGGCCTGCTTCGATGATAGTGAAGATGAAGAAGAGTAACACTCCGAGGATCAGGGCAAATTCTACCGTTGCCTGTCCTCTCTTTTTTACCTGGATTCCTTTGATCATCCGATTACCTATGGTTTACTATGCGGCTTGATCTGCAACGAAAGAGAACTTGTTTGGGCTTCGACCATGGACCAGATGTTGTCCAGAGCGAAAGTGGCGGCTGCGTCTTGAGCGACCTATCGGTCGTGTTTGGACGTTACCGGCGTCGATGGCCAAAGTCGTGATGACCATGAGCCCGGCTATGAACAGCGCGATAATCACGATCGCTTGACCTCTTTCTCTCCACTAAGCGCCATAATCATTTAAAACCTTCATTAGACATAATGAGGCAATGTAGATCCCAGAGCAGGGGCAAGATATTTGCCCCTGACACTGGTCATCATAGCATGGTGAAAAGGCATAAGAAATAGCCTGTCGGTCATGATGTTTGATGATTTCTAAATGGCTTTGGAGCTTCGTTTTGGTCAAAAGATCGATGGAATATTGTCGGGATTTTGACGGCTCAAGGCATCGATTTACGGCCGTCCAAAACAGCCATCTCCGAGGATCGAGAGTATGCTCTTTACAGCCTTATAGAAGACGGCCTACAGTTTCCTAAGGGTAAACTTCCAGCAATACCAGGAATCCATGGCGTCGATGTTATTGAGCTTTATTGTCACGCAAGTGATTCATCGGACTTGTAAGGCCAGGAAGAAATCAAGTAAATTCACTAGTTTAGCAGCCTGTTTAATTCATATTTTACGGAGTCTTCGACCTGTAAAAGAGCAGCTATGATCGCATAGGGATTTTGTACTATCGGCGGTTTTTTGTGCCCATATCTAGGTATGTATCCTATGAGCTTGCACAAACACCTCAGGTCGCAAAGAACCGAATCCTTGTCAGCCCTAATAAAAAAGACAAGATCTCAGTTGGCAAAGATATGGGGGATTCCTCGCTGTGCTCGGAATGACAATTAGGCTGAACTATTTGCCTGATATCATCGCGATTTGCCGATACGAAATACATTGAGCTTGCGAGGGGCGGAATCCCTAGCACCCAACATGTTTTGCTCCGAATGGAGCGTAACGAAATGAGGAATCCCACAGCGCTTCAACGCCAAGCCAGGACATCGGTAGTGGCAAATCACTAAAAGGACAGCGGCATAACGCGAGCAGGCGCCTGGACTTTTAACTTTGGCAGCAAAGGAGAATGCACCTTTGCCTAAGTTATCTAGAAGTCGCCACCCCTATCATTATCTTCCAGAGTTCGGGGCTGTGAATTCGAAACCAGTATTGGAATTATGAAATCATGGAAGAGCTATTGGTCCAGCCGCTACTGGCTGTTATCGTGGGTGGTGTCATCGGTATGGAGCGAGAATTTCGGACAGGCATTGGACTCAGGACTCTGATGCTGATCTGTCTTGGGGCGACGTTGTTTACCATCTATTCTGACATCTTTGCCTTCGGAGAGGGGGATCCACGCCGTATCGCTGCCGCCGTCGTCACGGGCCTTGGTTTTCTCGGTGCGGGCATGATCTTGCGCCACAGAGGTGGATTATACAGGCTGACGACGGCGGCGACGGTTTGGCTGGTAGCCGCGTTGGGGATGGGCATTGGCGTCAGCCAAAATTCACTGGTGATTGTGGCCACGGTCTTGGTTCTGATCGTTCTATGGGCGATACCTTATTTACAGAACCTTACCAACGCCCGCCAGACCTTGACCTACGAGGTGGTTGTTCCGCGGCTTGAACCGAAGCACGATGCGCTCATGACAGTGATAAGAGAAAATCACTTGAAAATTACTATGAGCACCATGTCCAAAGACGCGTCAGGTATCAGCTGCGGTTGGACGGCTCATGGAAAAGCTGACGAACATCAGGCTGCGACGTTGGTTCTTTTGAATCAGGAAGATATTACGGAGTTTCGGATGGTCTAGTAGCGAGTGTTTTATCAGCGCCACAGATTCTTATCTGTGCCACAGATTCTTATCTGTACTATCTGCGCCACAGTTTCTTATCTGTGCCATCTGCAAGCTCTCTCCTGCAAGCTCTCTCCTGCAAGCTCTCTCCTGAGAGCACATCTGCGTGCTATCGTTCCTCAATCTCTAGAACGCATCTCCGGCCAACAACATCAAATTGACGATTGCGCCAATCAATCATTCACTCCCGGCAATGTCGCCAGTTCATCAAAGAAATACTTGCGATCATCTTTCTCTTTGATCTGCTCCCCTGCTGCCCTCGCCTTCTCAATATAACGCTTCGCTTCATCTTGCTTCCCATCCACGGAATATGCACGGGCAAGCGCCTCATAGGCGAAGGCTAAATCAAAATCCCCAATAGCCTCCGCATCGCAGATCTCAAGACAATGTTGGGCATGATGCATGGCTGCTTCTGGACGATTCAACAAGGCATAAACCCGGCTGATCTGCCAATCACTTCGAGAAAAATTCAAGGGCGTCCCCACCTGTCGCCAGTGGTAAGCTGACGCATGGGCAGCGTGAATCATAGTCTCGGTTTCGTCCGGCGTTCGATCGGCTTTATCAATCAGCTTCCAGGTGTAGTTAAACAAGTCAACACCAAGCTGCCTGTGCATGGCTGGAGTGAACGTTGCTTCATTTTTAGCCACCAGTACCTTCCTTGGTTTTTGTCGCTATCCCTTTGTCGGATCACCTTTCTCCAAGTTCAATTTAACAGCTTGGGACACAAAGCTGGCAAAAGTCTCCTCATCGACGTCATCGACTCCCTCTAGTTTGACATGACGCATCTTATCGCCTGATCCTTGCAGCAAGCCCTTAGGATCATCGATATCGATACCCCTCCAGAACCCGAAGTTCATCGAATTTTTAAAGGCTTTCATATAGCAGAACGGTCCATTTATTTCATAAACAGGTTGAGCCCATTTTATGGATTCTTTGGCTTCGGGTGCCGTAATAGTGACAACGTTGCGAACGCGTGCAGCAACGTCTCTTTTCCAACCTTCCAGGCCATCGATATATTCGTCTACTGTTTTAGCTGCCATAGATTTCTCCTCTGCGTTTGTGCTGAAACGTTTGACTTACCGTCCAAAAAGATGCTGTATTTATGATTCTATACAGCACGACCGGTCCACGCACCAACTCCGCTGAAACGCTCGATCTTGATCCTGTTTGTGAAACCGGGCGGTGGAGAGTCCATTGGTGGAAATTTCACCTCTGGACCCATATAGACCCAGGCCAATTTCTGCAGCAGTTCGGGCGCGCCCCCTTCTTCAATGGTGGCTTGGCCATAGATAACAAGATATTCGGACAGGCCCATAGCGCTCTTCGTCTCGCTCTCGAAAGTTACCGCTACGCGGCCGTCGTTGCGTATGTTCTTCACTTTCTTGGTTTCATACAGATGGGCCGTGACGATATCGTCTCCATCCATACCCGCCCATACAAGGGTGACTTGTGGGCTGCCGTCCGGATTCAAGGTGATAAGATGAGCATGCGCCGCAGATTCGATGAGATCGCGGGCTGATTCAGGCAGTTTCACGGTCGTCTTCTCCTTCACAGTGATGGCTAGTGAATCAATATAACTATCAGTATTCTCTCCAACTATAGCACCCCACTCGGCGCCATACCCGTCACCAGGCTTACACGACGATTCCAAAGGGAACAAAATCTCACTCCTGGGCCAAATACCATCAAAAAGAAGGGGAACTTACTGGCAGCGGCCGCGAGAACACACCCTGTTTTAACAGACGCATCAGACTTTTATGATAACCGAACGACAAACTCGGCTTTCAGCTGGAAAGAACTTGCACCCGGCGAGGCTCGTTAGGGATTGATGATACTGGCCACGTCCACTACCTGGAAGAAGTGAACTAGCTTGCCGTCCTCAATCGTCCAGACATGGGCGGCGTGGGCCTTGAAGGGTTTGCCCGTCGCCTTATAGATTCCTGTGTAATACCCTTGCATCACGACCTTGTCTCCACCGTCGATCAAATCGGTGATTTCGATGGAGAAATCGTCATACTGCACAGGAATTGGTGCGAAGGCATTGTTCAATACTTCCTCCACCCCAACAAAGATCCCTTCACCTTCGATCCATGGAAAACCAGGACATTCATTCCAAACTATATCTGGGGCGAACAATCCAAGTACGGCCGGTATGTTTCCAGTCGCAAAATTCTGATATCCCGCCTTCACCATCTCAACATAGCTCATGGTTCCTCCCTTGGCCCATGTCGATGACCCAGTACACTTAGCTCAAGAAATAACCATCCCCAGTATAGATAATTGCATCTGGCCTCGTCAAGCAAAATCATCCCTATCTTTCTCATCATCTTTTTGGCCGATGCCGAACTCGGACTGAGGAATTTTGGAAACACATAATGCATTCAGATCTTGGCCCCAACAGCCTACTGGGAAAGTACGGAAGGTAGATAGCAGCTATGAGCACGAG
>DASRZI010000004.1:0-8887 GCA_035686605.1 Candidatus Zixiibacteriota bacterium | reverse complement strand
CGATGCCGTAAAATCGCCCTCGCTGTTTACGCTGTTGAGCAGCAATTTCTTAACAATCGAATAGACATTCACCAATGACAGTTGGCGCCGAAGATGGTGTAAGGCTCATGCAGAGTCATAGACCAGTCTGCGGCTTTAATATCCGCCCACCGAGGTGAGGTTAATAAGACCCGCCGATGCGATCGCTTCTTAAGCAAAATCCAGGCCGGGTCGAATCCAAGGATTATTCAAACCTCTCACCGGTCGGCGAGAGGTTTTTTTTTGAAGGTCATTGATTGGAGCATAAGCTGAACATTATTCGAAACAAAAATTCCGATCTTTTAAGGAGGTGACAGACATTGGCATTAACAAAAGCGCGAAAAGAAGAACTTATAGCTGAGTACGTGGAGTTACTCAAACAGAGCAATGCGGTCTTTATGACCGAGTACATGGGTCTGAGCGTTAAAAGGCTGCAAGAGCTTAGAGCCGCCGTAAACAAATCTGACGGTACTCTCTTGGTGACCAAAAACACCCTCATGCTTCGTGCATTGCAGCAAACAGGCAAACCTGCACCCGCCGACCAGTTAACTGGTCAGCTGGCGACCGGGTTCGCTATGGACGAGGCGCCCAGCCTGGCGAAAGCTCTGACCGAATTCTTAAAAAGCGAGGAGATGATCTCGGTTAAATTCGGCATTATGGATGATAAGATCCTATCCGCCGAGGAAGTCCTGGCATTGGCCAAACTCCCATCTCTCGAGGAGCTGCGAGCTCAGATTCTGGGTATGATCCAGGCACCGGCTCGTAATATCGCCGCAGTTGTGGCAGGTGGTGTCCGGCAAGTCGTAAACGTCCTGGATGCATACGCCAAGAGTGATGACCAAGCTGAACCTGCTGAAGTCAGCGCCTGAGTCGTTGGGATGAATCATAATCAGCAATGCTCTTCTCGGTAGCCACAGGGCTAATCACAATTTGCTGAGCTTTTCTGAAGATAGATTTACTACCGAAACAATATCAGAATTCATAAAATTAGTTGGAGGAATTAACAATGGCAGATCTAGAAAAAATTGTCGATGATCTTAGTAGTCTTACGTTATTGGAAGCTGCTGAGTTGACGAAGATGCTTGAGGAAAAGTGGGGCGTAAGTGCAGCTGCTCCCATGGCCGTAGGCATGATTTCCGCTGGTGCTGCCGCTGAAGCTGAGGAAGAAGAAGAGCAAATCGAATTTGACGTGGTCCTCAAGGAAATCGGCCCTAAGAAAATCAACGTCATCAAAGAAGTTCGCGCCTTAACCGGTCTTGGACTGAAAGAAGCTAAGGATGTCGTCGACAGTGCACCAAGCACAGTTATGGGAGCGGTCGGAAAAGAAGCTGCCGCAGAGGCGAAATCAAAGTTAGAGGAAGCAGGCGCTATCGTAGAACTAAAATAACTACAGTAGTCTGTACGATATTAATAAGGGCCAGTGATGCAATCACCGGCCCTTATTCGATCCAGGAGTATCTTTGAAACTAATGTCCGCGCATCCTCCTTTAGCAGACGTCTGTCGCCGGTCATGCACGAAGCTCTATCGGCTGTCACACATCCGATTCGATAGTTGGTGCAACTGTTTGATTGCTGGGACGTATTGAATCTTGAAAAGACCGCACTACAATTGTCGGCGGTCCGTGATATTGTTGTCAATCTTAAAGTATGCGAGTGCCGTGGCACTGGTTTTTGATTGGAAGGTTTAACAGGACAGCGATTTACGAATACTTTGCTGATGCACACTGTTGAGGCATCTCCCAATAGTAAGCCAGTTATCTGATTTCGTGGTTGCAGGTGTTTGCGCAAGGAGTTAATTGAAAATGACCGAAGACAATATGTATGACGAAGAGATAATGAAGATCAAGATGGGCGAAGATATTCCCGTCGAGGAAGAACCAGTTGCATCGAAGGAAAGTAAGGATAGGCCGGAGCTGGTAAACGAATTGAGCAACCTGGGTCGTCAATTGGGTGAAACTATAAGCACCGCCTGGAATAGCGAAGAGCGCCAACGATTTGAGCGAGAAGTAAAAGAAGGCGTTCAGTCGTTCGCCCGAGAAGTTGACAAGGCTTTCAAAGAAGTACGTGTAAGCCCTGCTGCCCAGAAAGCCAAAGAAGAAGCATCAGAGTTTAAGAATCGGGTCCATGGAGCCGATATTGGCCAAAAGACCCAGTCCAGCATCGCTCAGGGGCTGCGTTGGATGAGCATTGAACTTGGAAATCTTGCTGAGCAGTTTGGACCTGGCGAGAAACAACCGGAAGGCGAGATGCCGAGCGATTTCGAAGACGAAGGCTAGATTCATTTAGAGCTGAAGTTCATCGGAGGGCAGTTGGTCAACGACCATCTGCCCTTTTAATCCCAGCGGAGAGTCGAACAGCGCCCCCCCCTTTTGCATTCCCTCCGCTCTACCAACCGGCCTATATCAAAACAGAAGCCCTGATTAAATCAAGCGCGTGCGAGCTGCCAGATTCGAGGTCAATAGATTAGGCCAGTTTTCCAACTGGGAGCTGTTCGCGCTATCGTCGGTATTACTAAACGATTACTCTGGTCGCCTGCTGCAGGCCATGACTGCGGAAGCATTACCGGATCTTCTTCTCTAGAGTAAGATTCCATCGGCTAACGCGCTTAGCCCATCAAAATCGTCTAAGTCATGCCATTGCAGCATTATTCGTTGAGCTTCGGCATCTTCGAACTCCCTTATTTGTTCCCTGATTTCCAAAGCTGTTCCTTCCAGGACCCCCATCTGTTTGAGCTCTTCAGCCGAGTACTTTCCTCTTGCTTAGGTTGGAACCCGCTCCTCAACCTCTTCTTTGTTCTGGCCAAGAAGTGTGCCGACCTTGATGGAGCGGCGAAGATCGTCAGGCTGCGGTATTCATTATCCAGGAGTTGGTCTAAGAGCTGGTTTCGTTTCGCAAACTCGTCGGGCGAGATAAAGACACCGTTCCACTCATCGGCATACCGGGCTGCCAAGAGCAAGGTCCGTTTCGGGCCATTACCACCAATCAATATGGGAAGCCCCCCAGACCGCTGCGGTCTGGGTAATACCGTTGCATCATTCAATTGATGGTACTCGCCTTCAAAATCAACGGCTTGATCGCTGTTTAGGAGTCGATCACTACCTCGAGTCCTTCTCCCAAACGAGACATACGCCCATGCACATCTAGTAAATCCCAGCCGTAGATCTCGTGTTCACGGGTCTGCCATCCGGCACCTAATCCCAATATGCGTCGTCCACCAGAAAGGTCATCTACAGCAAGTACGGGCCAACATAGTTGGATGGCGAAATGATGCCGGTGATACGAGCGGGCCGAACTCCAGCTTTATCGTGTGGCTGGCGAGCCAAACTAAGGAGACCCACAGCTCGAGTGAGTCAAGGTCAGGGGGCTCGGCGTTTGTATAGTGCTCGGAACGGTAAATACCAGAATAGCCCAGTTCCTCAGTCTTTCGAGCTATGTTCTACCATCTTGGCCAGTTCAAGCCATTCTGGGCCTCGAACATAATAGCAATCTCAACCCTTCAAGCCTCTTCTACAAAAAGAAAACGCCCACCCTTTCGGATGGACGTCTAATGGGAATCGAAACAAGAATAACCTGGATGCTTAGGCGGTATCTGTCTCCAGGTGGGGAAGAATCTGGGCCATTATTCTATCTTTCGGCATAGCTCCTGTAATCCGAGCCACCACATCGCCATCCTTAAACAGCATCAATGTCGGAATGCTCATGATGCCATATCGTCCTGGCGTTATGGGATTCTCGTCAATGTTCATCTTTGTCACCACAAGGGTGTTTTCCTGCTCATCCGCAATTTGCTTGACGGAAGGGGCAATCATATGACATGGTCCGCACCATTCTGCCCAGAAATCCACCAAAACAGGTTTGTCGGAATCCAGCACTATTTCATCAAAACCACCGTCGTCTATATGAAGTAGATCTGCCATTTATATCTCCTTGAAATTTGTATACCCCACCCCATATAAGTGAAGAAGGAAATCATTAATTCTATGTGCAAAGTTTATCCCAAGCCTCGATCAAGTCAAGGAAGGATCCTTACAAATCATATAGACATATATAAATATGAATGGCCAATCCATGGCTCAGCTCAAGCCCCTGCTCCCGTTGCTAGCAGGGGCAACTACAGCTAGAATCGGCGACATGGATGAATTACTCATAAAGAACGGTCGCATAGTAACCTGGAGCGAGCCAAACGAGATCCTACACGGCAACGGACTTCTGATTCAAGAGGGTCGGATATCGGAGATTGCCGACGAGTCCTCGCTGTTGGAGCAGCATCCGCAGGTGCCTGTACTAGATGCCGCTGGTCAGTTGGTCATGCCAGGTAATATCTGTGCGCATACTCACTTCTACGGCGCTTTCGCCCGGGGCATGGCTATCCCAGGCCCGCCGATGAAAGATTTTCCCGATATCCTTGAACGGCTCTGGTGGCGGCTAGATCGGACGCTTACTGAGGAAGACGTCCACTTTAGCGCACTCGTATGCCTGGTCGACGCTATCAAGCATGGTACCACGACTCTCATCGACCACCATGCCAGTCCAAACGCCATTGATCGTTCGCTCGATGTTATCGCTGGAGCCGTTGAATCAGCCGGTTTACGGGCCGTTCTATGCTATGAGGTAACCGACCGGAACGGTCGAACAGGTGCAAAGGCGGGCATTAAAGAAAATGTCCGCTTCTTGCGTTCATTGCGAGATAGAAATAGCGAACTCCTGGCTGGCACCTTTGGACTTCACGCGTCCTTGAGTCTTTCTGACGAGACGTTGGCGGATTGTCTCGAGGCTGTTTCGGATCTAAACACCGGATTTCATATACATGTCGCCGAACATGAGGCGGACGAGTACGATTCGCTGAATAAATATGGAAAACGAGTCGTCGATAGACTGATGGGGGCGGAGATACTCGGTCCAAGGAGCATCGTCGCCCATGCAGTGCATGTCGACACCACCGAGCAGAATCTTCTACTCAAGACTGGGACATGGGTCACACACCAACCGCGAAGCAATATGAACAATGCGGTCGGAGCGGCCGATATTGAGGGTATGATGCGTTTGGGTATTCCGGTTTGTCTTGGCAACGACGGATTCAGCAACAATATGTGGGCGGAGTGGAAGAGCGCCTATTTGCTCCATAAAACAGCTCATCGAGATCCAAGAAGAGCCAATGGATCAGACATAGCTCAAATGGCCGTCCATAATAATGCGGCCTTAGCAGATGTCTTTTTCCCAGAGATGTCAATCGGAAGGCTGGAGGTTGGGGCGGCGGCCGACCTCATATTCGTTGATTATCACTCGGCTACCCCGCTATCGGCTGGAAATCTACCGTGGCACATCATCTTCGGTTTCGAGAGCAGCATGGTGACTACAACCATCGTCGCCGGTCAGATCCTAATGCAAGACAGAAAACTCCTGACCTTGAATGAAGAAGAGATTTCGAGTCGAAGTCGGGATCTTGCGGCAAAAACTTGGGAGCGTTTCAACCAACTAAGCCGGTAGGAGAACGCCAGATAACTATTTTCGATTTTGACGGTAGATTTGGTTTTACCCAGAAATCGTCCATGCAGTTATTTGAGAAGCGACACAAGATTGAGAATTAGGAGGGTAATATGAAAATCGCCATTGTGGGCGGAACCGGAGACGAAGGATTCGGTCTCGGATACCGGTGGGCTGCGGCGGGGCATGAGGTCATTATCGGATCACGGTTGGCTGACAAAGGAGCTCGGGCAGCAGCAACACTGCAAGAGAAATTACCGGATGCCATCGTGCACGGAACGGATAATAAATCAGCGGCCGCCATGGGCGAAATTGTCGTGCTTTCGGTCCCTTACGAAGCACAGGAAGTTACTCTTGTATCCATCGTTGATGAACTATCAGGAAAGCTGCTGATCACCGTCGTAGCCCCTATCAAACCCCCAAAGGTTAGTCACGTCTGGCACCCAAAAGACGGTTCGGCAGCCCAGGAAGCTCAGGCGATATGCGGTGAATCGACACGGGTCGTGGCTGCATTTCAGACAATTGCGGCCAAACATCTGGTCGACATAGACAAACCGATAAACAGCGATGCCCTTATTTGCGGCGCGAAAAAGTCCGACAAGAACCTGGTTGCCGCATTGGCCGAGGAAGCGGGCATGCGTGGCATAGATGCCGGTCCCTTGCAGAATTCGCTTGTCGCCGAAGGATTGGCTGCGGTCCTTATTGGTATCAATATCCGCCACAAGGTCAAGGACGCGGGTTTTAGGATTACAGGACTCGAACCGAAAGAGCCAGGATGACCAAGAATACTGAACCGGGAGCTCAACCGGGCACAATCCGCTTGTATGCTCTTCCGGATTTCCCCGAAGTACACAATGGAGATGACATCAGCCTCTTCCTTCTCGATTCCCTGGAAACGGCAGAAATTATTCTACAAGAAGGGGATCTCATTGCCATAGCCCACAAAGTGATCTCCAAGGCTGAAGGTCGAAAAGTCAACCTCGACGAAGTTGAACCCGGCCTAAAGGCTCAGGAGATAGCAGCCATAACAGATAAGGATCCCAGACTGGTTGAACTCATCCTTGCTGAGAGTCAAGAGATTTCTAGGATGCGCAAGGGAGCCCTGATCGTTCGACATAGACTTGGATTTACCAGCGCCAATGCTGGGATTGATCGATCGAACGTTCCACAAGACGCTTCGGGAGAATGGGTGGTATTACTACCTGTCGATCCCGACGCTTCGGCCGCACGGATTGGCCAAGAACTCCTCGATCGAACAGGGCTCTCGGTCGGAATTGTGATTGTGGATAGCCATGGCAGACCCTTCAGATTAGGGACTGTTGGAGTTGCTATTGGAGTACATGGCATTCCAGCACTCTGGAACCGGCGAGGCGAGAGCGATCGTTACGGATACGAACTCAAGCACACAGAGGTTGGCACCGCTGACGAGATCGCTGCCGCATCGAGTCTCTTGATGGGTCAAGCGGCGGAAGGCCAACCGGCGGTGCTAATTCGTGGCCTCCAACTGCCGCCCATACCGGGCAAAGCATGTGACCTTGTACGGTCTCGGGACATGGATCTCTATCGTTAGAGAAGGACAAGAATCACCATCTATATTGTCCATGCAGCCGAACAGATTTACGCAGCCATCGCCGGTATCATCGCCTTAAAATCAGCTTCCCCACTCCTTTCAATAGCGGATGAGCACATAAGCTCGATTGTCAAAAGGTGTGTATAGTACGAATCGAATATTGCTTATGTTGGTGCGTTCGGCACAATAGTAGATATGAATTGTCGTTTTTATCTGAGGCAAGGCACGGACAGGCGAAGTTACAGAATGCTCCTGATCCTGTTGGCCTTAAGCGCGTTTTTCATCCTCTCCACTGGCTGCCAACCTGCCCAGGCGAATTTGCCCACATTGGTTCCAACGGCGGAATTGCCAGAAGTCCAGCTACCCGAAGCGGAAACTACAGAGAGCGGTGTTCAAGCAACTCCTGAACTGGTCGTCCAAACGAATGATGATCTTCCGATGACCTGGACGCCAGCACCTGAGAACACTCCACCAACGCCTACACGACCACAAATAGCTGCCCAATCGTTACCAACGGAAACACCTCTGCCTATCCCTACCAATACGCCGGTAACCCCTTCTCCAACCCCTTCTCGGACGCCATCGCCTGCTCCACCTACTCCGACATTTACGCCAGAGTCTGATATCCGCCCGATTGACCAATATAAATTGGAGGAAGTTATTCCTTTGGAAGCCTTCCCACGTCCACTAGGTGATAATGGATGGGGAATTCACTGGATACCGACTGTGAGCCAGGAGCCGGGAGTAATCGACCGGTTCATAAACGAAGCGGTCCGGATGCATATTAAGTGGGTGGTGTTCCTGAACGATGGCAGCAATATTGGCGACAATGATTATCTCGTTGGCAGGCTGGTCGATGCCGGCATTATGCCTGTGATGCGGATCTTTCGAAGTAATGTAATGCCTTACGATGGCAATTTGACTGCAATGGTTGCCCATTACCGGGCCAAGGGAGTCTACTATTTTCAGCTCTATAACGAACCGAATGTCAATGCTGAGAACTCCCAGGGTTTCGCCAACGCAAACCAGTATGCATTAACCTGGGCTTCAGCCGCCCGCGACGTGATAGAGGGTGGAGGTTTGCCGGGAATTGGCGCTCTCAGCCCAGGCGGCGCCTTCGATCACAACACATTTCTCGAACGTACTATTCAAGCCTTAAGACGAAACGGAGATATCTGGCTGCTCAATAGAACCTGGCTCTCGGTGCACAATTACCATGGTGTGCGTTCCCTCGCCGACGAAGGCGGTTTTCTCCTGTTCCGAAAATACGACGAGATTGTTCGCAACCAATTGAACAGGTCCATTCCAATGATAGGCACTGAGGGCGGTTCTTATAGTGCTAACCCATTAGTCGAAAAGGACCTGATCATGTTTCAATACACCTACATGCGACAGGCCGAGCCCTATTTTTTCGCCTTCAGCCATTGGTTGCTGGCAAACGGGGTGGCTGGATCCTGGGATGACCGGTGGGAGTTTCAGACGCTATTCAGGGACGGTTTCGTGCACCCCGTAGTAACTGATTTTTTTTACACCAACCGCCAATAGACGCAGTCCAATAAGCTATTAATGGAATACGTCAGAAGAAGGCGAATGGCCAAAATTAGGGTCCTCGATAATTAGCGTCCGCGATTAGAAATCAAGCGTAAGTGTTGGTCATTCTGTCGACCAGGGGAATGGCGCCATGGGTGATAGGCCGTAATAGAGCTCTATGACCCGTCTGAATAGAGGTGCGCCTACAGTTGATCCTTCGCCAGCATTTTCCACCATCACGACGACGGCAAGCTCTGGCTCTTCAACCACTGTACCATCTGGCCT
>DASRZI010000003.1:0-14299 GCA_035686605.1 Candidatus Zixiibacteriota bacterium | reverse complement strand
TCTAACCCAAGGATTGGTCTACCTTCTCGCCATTACATTGGCCGGGATCGCTGCCTATTACTACACACTCTATCTCTTTGAGAGCCTTCCCCCGGGGGGTTTCATCGTGGCCAATCTGTTGCTGTATCTGTGGCTGATGATTTTTGCCGCTATGACTTTGCTCGGTAGTTCTATTGGAAAGACGACGGCGTCGGCAGCAGGCGTCGCGGCGATAGGGGGGATTGCCCTTCTGCTATCCGCCGTTATTCCTCGATATGGACCGCTGGTAACATCCGGCTTGATCAGTTGGGCAACTGCCCTTTTGCTGGGACAAAGCGGAACAGTAAACTTCGGCGCGCTTGCCACGGCCCTTGGGTTGGTCCTACTCATGTTGGTAGGTTCCATTGCGGCGATCGAAGAACAGGAGATCTGATGGGTGATCTGATCGGTGATCTGATCGATGATCTGATGGGTGATCTGATCGATGATCTGATGGGTGATCTGATCGATGATCTGATCGGTGATCTGATCGATGATCTGATCGGTGATCTGATCGATGATCTGATCGTTTATCAATGTTAATTTATTTGATGAGAAGGCTCCCATGAGTGCGCAGGCAACAATGCTCGGTAATCAGATTCTCTCCTTTTTGCAGGAGAATAGGGGGGAGATGATTTCGTACCTGCGAAACCTCGTTCTCGCGGAATCCCCATCCACCGATCCTGGATCTCAGGCCGAAATAATGGGCATTCTCAGTGATTCTCTTCGAACCCTTGATTACGATGTCGAGATGGTTCCTGGAGATAAGAGCGGAGGTCATTTGGTTGCTCGAACGGCTTCTGCAAAGACTAATTGCAGCCAACTCATCATAGGCCATTGTGATACCGTTTGGCCTCTTGGAACTGTGAAGCGAATGCCATTCATATATCGAGATGGCATAGCAAAAGGTCCAGGAGTATTCGATATGAAAGGGGGCCTCACGCAGATGGTTTTTGCCCTCAAGGCCATCCGCTCCATCGGTCAAGTTCCTGCTCTTGAACCGATACTCTTCATCAATTCGGATGAAGAGATCGGCAGTTTTGAATCCGAAGTTCATATTCGCAGATTCGCTCAGGAGGTAGATAGGGCATTTGTGGTCGAACCTGCGCTTGGTTTATCCGGTAAGCTAAAGACGGCCCGCAAAGGTGTCGGCCAGTTTTCGATTCGGATAGCAGGTAAAGCGGCTCATGCCGGTCTTGATCCCGGAAAGGGGGCCAGCGCCATACGGGAACTCGCCCTCGTAATTGAGGCACTATACGCCATGGCTGACCCAGCCCGAGGGGTTACCGTGAACGTGGGCATTGTCGAAGGCGGGATCCGTACGAATGTCGTCGCGCCAAGCAGCCGTGCTCGTGTTGATGTGCGGGTTCCAACGGTAGAGCAGGCGAGGCAGATGGAATCAGCCATTAAGGAACTGGCGCCAAGTTTACCAGGTGTGAAGATAGAGGTTAGCGGAGGGTTTAGGCGGCTGCCAATGGAAGCGACAGAAGATAACCAGCAGCTTTGGAAGGTCGCGAAATCATTAGGTTATGCTATCGGTCTGGATCTGGATCACGGCTTGGCGGGTGGAGGATCTGACGGCAACACGACCAGCCAATACGTGGCCACATTGGATGGTCTAGGACCGGTAGGTGACGGCGCCCATGCCGATCACGAATTCATTTTCGTCGATAAGCTGATTGAGCGTTGCGGTCTACTCGCTCTTCTCATTCTTGCACCAGAAGAAGGGATTTCAACCGAGCGTTCTTGAAAGATAGATAAATCGGGAAAACCAACCCTTATATGGGTAATCATTGGCCAGAACAAGCAACGAACAAGATAGAGAAATTTCGTATAGCGACCAAAGCATTATGATTATGTTAACTCTCTGAAGCGGAATTCAAAGCAGTCATATTATGTTGTCTCGAAGCATGCGAGGTTTATAGTAATGGATTCCAAAAACGCCGACAGCGGTCGAATTGACCACCATAATCAACCGTCCTCCTTGGAGTTGGGTCGAAATAACCTGGCTGATTGGGAAGCCGCCCAGCCCTCGAACTTCTTCACGGCTGACCTGGGATTCCAGCGATCCTTAGAGTACCGTTGGGGATTGGAGAAGTACCGCAAATATGCCGCGCAGCTGTACAAGTTCGGCGAAGTAGTGGCTAGGAAAGTAAATTCCGCCGTTATCGTTGCCAATAGGAGCGAGAACTTGCCTCGACTTGAACGCTTCGACGCTTGGGGCAATCGGCGGGAAGAGATCTATTTCCACCCTAGCCACCACGAAGCGGGAAAACATATCTATGGCTCCGGTATAATGGGGGCGTACACTGAACCAGGCGCAAATCTACTCGCATTGGCTATATTTTATTTGTCGTCACAGAATGGCGAGGCCGGACACAACTGCCCACTTGCCTGTACAGCGGGCTTGATTAGAGTATTGATGGCTGTTGGGAGCAAACAGCTGCAAAAAACATATTTGCCGCGGCTTTTTGATCCTGAGTACGATACCCACTTCCATGGAGCCCAATTCTTGACTGAGGTTCAAGGCGGCTCTGATGTTGGGGCCAACGCAGCTGCGGCCACACCCACCGATAGAGATGGTGAGTGGCTTCTCAACGGTGAGAAGTGGTTCTGCTCAAACATAACCGCCGATCTGTCCCTGGTGACTGCTCGAGTTCATGGACAGGGCGACGGCACCAAAGGACTTGGCCTCTTCATGATGCCCCGTTTCTTGGGTAACGGCCAGCCAAATTCTGTGTATATCCAGCGTCTAAAGGACAAGCTCGGAACGCGTTCGCTAGCCACTGGCGAGATTGAGTTTAAGAATGCAGTTGCCTACCAGGTTGGAGCGACTGAGAACGGCTTCAAGAACGTCATGAATCATGTTATCAACACGTCGCGGATCTACAACGCCATGGCAGTCTGCGGAAATGCTCGGCGGGCTTATGTGACAGCTTCGACGTACGCCCAGCATCGACGAGCTTTCGATAGGGCCATCGTTCACTATCCAATCGTTCAGGATATTTTGGCCAACATGCGGGCTGATGTCTCGGCCATATTATCAGGCAGCCTCCACATTATTAACCTCCAGGATCAAGTTGATTTAGGCAAAGCAGAGCAGGCGACAGTCGAGTTTCTGAGGTTCGCCATCAATCTGAACAAATACCGGTCGGCCATCTACGCGCACCAGACCATCGTCAGCGCCATCGAAGTGCTGGGAGGAAATGGAGCCATCGAAACGTTCTCGGTACTCCCCCGGCTGCTCCGCGATAATATCGTCTATGAGAACTGGGAAGGTACGCACAACGTTCTCCTCTCTCAGCTGCAGCGCGACATCCGCCGCTACCGGATTGATAGACCGTTTATGGCTATCACGCGAGAGCTGCTTGAGGAACTGAGTCAAGAATCGCTCCGTTCAGAGGGTCTTGGACTGCTTGACCGGATTGTAGCTGAGCTAGACGAGGTAACAGCCATGGATGAGCTGACGGCAGGGATTTATTTTCGTCCGCTAATGGATAGATTGGCAGACCTTTACTACGCGACCTGTTTACTTGGTGAAGCAGATTGGGAAGTAAGCGAAAAGAGGGACGGGACCAAGTTACGCCTGGCAACGCTCTTTTTCAACCGTCGCGCCGCAAAGCGTGAACCGAAGGACATTGCCTATTACGACGACCTTGTCAGCCGGCTCTGTATTTAGTGCCCGGTATCCTTTAGATCCTCTTAGGCGACTGAATTAACCGGCGATCCTGTAGTAGGCGTAACCGGCGCAGGTAAGGCAAAGCAGCCGGTCCTCAAGTATCTCCTCCCGAGCATTGAAGATTTCCTCGCCGCACTCATCGCAAAGTGCAAGTGCCTCAGGATAACTGATTATCTCTTCAACGCTTTGCAGCAACTGCACTTCCTCGTATTTGAGTAGGAGATCATCAGCCATTGACTGGTAGGATTGAAGGTAAGCATGCCAACGAGAACTTGCCTCTGGCGCCAGGTTGCAGGCATGGGATCTCGATTCATGGGAGGGCGAAACGCGAAATGCTCTTCCCGACACTGTGTCGACCAGGGTAGCCGCCACTTTTCCTGCGTCGACGATCCGGAGCGTCCGTCTGCCTATCCAGCAGCCGGTCGCAACGGATACTCCATCGACCCCACAGCCATTAATTTCCACTATTGCAAGAAGACGCTTGCTGTCGTTATTAAATCTGGGTTCGTACTTGTCGTTTATGAATCCCAGCAATCTCAGACCAAGCAGACCGATACGCACGCCTAGCACCTGGCGAGGACAGAGATGGTGGTGAAGAGAGGCGGATTCCTCCAACAGTGGATTCAGGATATCGGCATCAGGGACGTTTGGAGCGCTCATAATCCTCTATTTCGCCTATCTCGCTTCTCTCATCGTTAAGTGTATAGCGTGATAGTGAAAACCGAAAAGAAACGTGCTGAGTTGTGATCCAAGAATCAAACAAGAGTCTCCGGAGAATAGCGTTCGCCTCTAGTCAAGAACCTCTACGATGAGTCTCTGTTCTTGAAATGACCGGACTAATCTGTTTGGCAATGGATACACCAAAGGTTACCATTGGTTGACTAACCATGATTGTCTACCATTTTCTGAGAGCACTGACGAATCTTCTTCGGATCTTCATTGGCAAGATCGAGGTTTACGGCCGGGAGCATATTCCTGATTCTGGCCCCTACATCGTCGTGTCAAATCACATGAGCAAGGTTGACCCGCCGCTAGTCCTGGTAACCCTGCCGCCTGTCCGCATACGTTTCTTCGCCGGAGAGAAATGGAGAAACCACCCTATCTTCGATCCATTGATGAGAGGTGGGGGCGCCATTTACATCAATCGTGGAGAGGCTGATCGAAAAGCGCTCCGTGAGGCGCTAAAGGCAATCGACGAAGGGTGTGTATTTGGTCTGGCACCAGAAGGTACGCGTAGTAAAGTTGGAGCCCTCATTGAGGCCCGCGACGGTGCTGCCTATCTAGCTACTCGTTCCGGGGCAACCCTGGTCCCCATGGGTATATCCAACTCTGATCTTGTAGGGAGAAATCTAACTCACCTTCGCCGCACCCGAATGATCGTCAACGTTGGACCGCCTTTTACCCTTCCTGACATCGGACGGCGGCCGAGGAGCACCGATCTAGCCGCATACACCCATCTGATCATGGTGCACATCGCCGCACAGCTTCCAGAACGATATTGGGGCCACTACGCCGAAAGTCCAGCGTTGAAAGCCCTAGTTGCGGGAGAAGATCCCTGGCCCCACTGTCTCGCAGCAGAGGGAATGACCGAGGAGGCTGCCTAGCGGCTAAATTCGAACTTCTTCCGAGTGATAACCCGTTGCTCCGTCTGGCCTAACTCCACTTTCTGCCTCGATCTGCAGGCTTCCAGTGCCATCAGTCGCCCTGACTCGTATCTCATGCTTTCCGGGTTCAGCTTCCCACTCGTATCGCCATTGAACCCAGGCTAAAGGACTGAGCGGTGGTAGGCGCAAAACGGCAGGAATCCAATCGCCGCCATCGAACTGCAGCTCTACTTTCTGAATGCCTCGATCCCCAGCCCAAGCGATACCGCCAATAGGGATACGGCCATCAGGACCGCGTTCATCCTCGGCAACTGTATCGATGACGGAAACGATCTGGGGGTGGGCGGTCTTACTCCAACCCCGATCTACCCAATAACCGGAACCTTCATGGTCAATGGCCGTGATCTTTGTGATCCACTTTGGCTGCTTCATACCGTAGCGGTTGGGAATATAAATGCGAAGCGGGAACCCATGATCAACTGGCAAGGTCTCGCCATTCATCCCGTAAACAAGGAGCGTACGCGGGTCCATCATATCCATCATCGTCACGCTCTCGAAGAAACCGTCAGCCGCCTCGACCATCAGCTGCTCGCTTTCTTTTTGCATCCCCAGATCCTCGAGCAAATCGCGTAAACGCAGACCTGTCCAGTTGCTGGTGCCAATCAAATCTCCTCCTATCCGGTTAGAGATGCAGCTTAGCGTGATTGGTTGGATTACAGCACGGTAAGCCATCAAATCTCCGAGAACCAGGCTAGAAGGCTTATCAAATAAACCGGCAACCGATAAAGTCCATTCATCTTCTTTAAGCACAGGACGGAACGTATTGATATCGATGCGGTAGAAATCTTCGTTGGACGTTAACTCATCTCGTGTCCCGGGAGCGGGAGATATCTTGTCCCGCGTTGTTACAGTGGCTGTTAACTCAGGTGTAACCTCCTGGGTTATGGCCTGGCTCTCGGGGGACGGAGTTGCCGTGGCTAGAGCTAGCGGCTGGGAAGCTCCTGTCTCCTCATCAGGCGAGCCAACCAGACGACCCAGCCCTAAGGCACCGACCGCCACGCCAAGAGAGCCTGCTCCAACCCGCAGCAGTATAGCCCTGCGGCTCGCGAGTTCGACCTCGGTCGATTCTTCCTTATCAGGCGCATCCACGACTACGCCGATGATCGCACCCCAACTCAGCAGCAAGGCGCCCATCCACAATATCACCCCAAGAGATATTTTTGTTGTCGCCAGGCCTATTTCCACCAGTAATAGAAGAACGAAAATCACTACTCCAGCTGCGAGGCCGATCTGTCGCCCACTTCGTTCTGTTCGGGCGGTGAGATAACCAACCCCCGCGCCCACGAGGACGCCGCCAGAGACAAACATTGCCGCTGCGAGTATTTGCTCGATCAGTTTCGCCGTCGTGCTCGTCGATCCGAGGTTGAAGGCCTCAATGATGCTAACGATACTATCAATACCAAGCGTAATCACATCGCCAGGTAAAACGCGAGCGAGCCAGTCAAACAGATCAAACGGTACGAGTGGAAGGTCGAACAGCTGCCATCCCAGGTAGAAGAGACCTATAAGGGCAATACTGGTCAGACCGCCCACTGCCGCGCCTGTTCTCACTTTCGCTTTCTTCATAAGATATACCTATTCCTGATGGTCCGAGTTGTTGTCCTTCGTATTCTCCGGAGTTTTAGTCCGATTGTTGCGAAGTCAAAGCAATAATCAGTGAAGAAGATTGACCACAAAAGTCGATCTCGGTGACTTTTAGGTTCCTAGCGTGAATTTTACTCTTAAAATCCAATTGAAATATATGCCCGATTTCTTACGTCTCAGTTGTCGGTATATTACGAAAGGCTTACGGATTAGCGATTGCCCTTACACAGTAAGAACATTGTAATGATTTGCAGTAAAATGATGCATAGATATTAAGATATGTGTAGGCCGGTGCCAATTTTACCAAATCCCAGATAAGCGGGAACGGGTCGATAGCGGCGCCGGCTAGAAAACGAGAGGATTTCATGGACGGATTTGAGGGGGAAGACATCCTGGTAGTGGACGATGAGGCATCGGTCGTCGAAGTGGTTGGCCTATATCTGAGACGTGAAGGATTTTCGGTGCGAACCGCCAATAATGGCCGGCAAGCGCTGGAATCCATTCGCGACCAGAGACCAGCCCTCGTGGTCTTGGATGTAATGCTACCTGAAGTCGATGGCATCGAAATAATGCGTAGACTCCGAGACGAACGGCAGAGCGATATCCCGGTGATCATGCTTACCGCGAGAGGCCAAGAGATCGACCGGATATATGGTCTTGAATTGGGGGCCGATGATTACGTCACCAAGCCTTTTTCACCTGCCGAACTGGTGGCTAGGGTAAAAGCTGTCTTGCGCCGAACCGGAGGCGGATCTCTGTTAGGTAGCGAGCAGAAAGCGGTCGCCCATGGAGATCTTTCGGTCGATCCTGTGACAAGGATCGTCTCGCACAGGGGACAGGAGATCGACTTAACCGCCACTGAGTTTAATCTCTTGTGGTTTCTGGTATGCTATCCTCGCCAGGTTTTTAGTCGGGACAGACTACTGGAAAATGTATGGGGGTACTCTGAATATGTCGATCCAAGTACCGTTACCGTCCATATCCGGCGATTGCGTGAGAAGATTGAAGACGATCCTAGCAAACCCCAATTGTTGATGACAGTATGGGGCGTCGGCTATAAATTCGAACCGGGAGTGAGCAGATGAGCGCTATAGCTGCTGAGGAACGAGAAGCCAGGTGGCTGCGGAGTTCACCCTGGTCGATACTCGCTATAGGCGTGTCGATCGCCCTGGTGATCGCCGTTGTTGCCATCCTGATCGTCTTACAGCCGCCACTAGGCGAGATGGCTACGTTAGTGGCTACTTTGGCGCTGACGTCGATTCTCTCACTAGCGGCGGGTTTCTTCCTATATCGCAAGGGTTGGGCTAGTTCTCCTTCGCTCAGTCTTACTCTCTTGCTTACCTATGCCTGGGCCGCCATACTGACCTTGATCAACGTTTGGATTCTTGCCGGTTTGATGTTCATCAACAAACATGATTTGTCCCTGGCCGGCATTCTTTTGATATTCGCTGCCATCATTGCCATGACTTTTGGCGTGTTCGTAGCTGCTACGGTGACCAGTGATTTGCGACAACTCTCGACAACGGCTCATCGTCTTGCTGAAGGTGACCTTTCCGCCCGGGCGACCGTCAGCGGCAGGGACGAGGTATCACAAGTGGCGGTTGCCTTCAACGAAATGGCTGACCAGCTACAGCTCGCATCCGAGGAACGAGCGGAAGTCGAAAATCTGAGGCGCGATCTTATCGCCTGGACATCGCACGATCTGCGAACGCCGCTGACGAGCATCAGAGTCATGATCGAGGCCTTAAACGACGGTCTTGTGGAAGACGAGGGAACGAAGGTACGCTACTATCGGACTATTCGGGGCGAAATAGTCGCACTAAACAACCTGATAGATGACCTCTTCGAATTAGCCCAGCTGGATGCCGGGGGTATCGAACTAAAACTCGATCCACAGTCGCTCAGCGATCTAATATCTGACACGTTGGAAAGCTTCCGGCCGATTACCGAACGAGGAGGCGTTAGGCTTGACGGAAGCGTCGAGGGAAACGTAGATCCAGTAACGATGAATGCACACAAGATATCGCGTGTTCTGTACAATCTTGTTGACAATGCCATCCAGCACACGCCGGATGGGGGAGAGGTGTACTTAAAAGCTGCCCGAATCGAGAAGGGTGTCAAAGTTGAAGTGTTCGACAGTGGACCCGGCTTCTCTCAGGATGAATTACCACGAGTATTCGAGAAATTCTATAGAGGTGAAAGTGCTCGCAGCAGGGCAAAAGGTGGTGCGGGACTGGGTCTGGCGATTGCCTACGGTATCGTAGAAGCCCACGGCGGACAGATCTGGGCGGCGAATGGAGAGAATGGAGGAGCGATAGTCGGTTTCATTCTGCCGGGCTGATTCCCCAGGATTGCTTACTGGCGCGCTGTTCAGCCAGTGATTAGGGTCTTCAAAGCTCCAATGCGATAGACAAGATTAGAATACAGTCCGGATGCAGAGTACCTCATTGCAAATGTGCCAGTTTATGCTAAAAAATATGGGTAGTGGGGAATCTATTAGGCTTTACGGCCAGATCCGGAGGGCTGATCGCACTAGGTAAAAATCAATGCAACAAGCAAAATTAACCTACCTTTCCAATATTGAGATATTTCAAGATTTGTCTTCCAACGAGCTCGAGGAGATAGACCGCCAGATCACCATGTCCTCCTGCGCTCCAGGAAGAATATTCTACATGCCCGAAGACAGCGGCGAAGTCCTGTTTTTACTGAAGAAAGGACGAGTTCAGCTGTACCGGATATCCCCCAATGGTAAGAAGTTGGTGGTGGAGACATTGGGTCCTGGAGCCATCTTTGGCGAAATGTCTCTGGTAGGGCAGGGGATGCACAATACGTTCGCCGAGGCTGTCGATGAATGCTTGCTATGCGTGATGAGCCGGTCCGACGTCGAACGACTCATGCGTGATAAGCCAATGGTTTCGTTTCGTTTTGTCGAAGCCCTAGGGGATCGCGTTGCTTCGTTGGAGTCGCGTCTTGAGGAAATCGCCTTCAAGAGCATCCCTGCCAGGCTTGCCAGTCTACTGCTAAGACTATCTGATGGACAAGGTGACGGGAACGTTATTTCCGGCTACACGCACCAGGATCTGGGCGAGATGTTAGGGACTTATCGTGAAACCGTCACCCAAACTCTGAACGAGTTCAAGTCTAACGGATTGGTTGATATCAGCCGGAAACGAGTAGAAATCCGGGATCGGAACGGCCTGGAAATGCTAGCCGAAATGTAGGCGAAATCTTTTGGGAGCTCAGTAGAAAGCAAATTCCGCTGGCAGTCTTCGTCCTTACATATCCTCGCGATAGATGAGTCCATGCTTCTTTCGGGCATCGAGGATCGCACGTCGCAAAATCTCGTGAACCGCCTCTGGGTCTTTTACATTGTGAAGGACGGCCTCTGGATCGCTGCTGTCGTGACTTAATATGACGATATCGCCGATCTTCAAAATGCGGTCGCCGAGGGTCTGCTTCTGATCGATATCCTGGATCCGCACTAACTCGATATCTTCGCGCTCCTTGCCCAAGAAACCAGATTTGATACGGACGCGTTCATTTGTGATGACGAACTCGGTTATGATGGAAAGAAATGGCCGGCCGCTCCATAGAACCAGCTCCTTTTCACTGTCCCCGTCGATATAGTTTCCTGGCTCTGGAATCGTTTCCATCTGCGACTCTTTACCAAGTTCATTGTCGATCTCTATCAGGGCGGCATCAGTTACCAGTTCCACCAAAGCATCGATCTCCGATTCTGGAACCGTGCTCAAGTCGATCTCAGACTTCGCAATAGCCTTCCATACCTGCGCCTTAATTCGACCATGTGACTCTTTCAATGACATGCTTTCGCTTCCTCTGTAGATACTCGGCCCTATTACTGGAACATTTCTTACTTGATATTAACAATTCTAAGGTATTATATTTATATGTAAATGCGCGACTGTCGTCTGTTGGCACCTTCGATCAGTTGTCAAATAACGAACGGTGGCTAGAATATCAGGTGGTGCCAAAGTTAGATAGTGCCAAATATTTGTTGTTCAGGTTTGAAATATGCCAATTTATGCATACAAATGCAAAAACTGCGACTATCGATTTGAAGCGAAGCAGCGCTTTTCTGATGAGACTCTGACCGGCTGCCCGAGATGCCAGGGCAATCTTCGGCGAGTGATTTCACTTGTGGGCGTTGTTTTTAAGGGTTCTGGCTTCTACGTGACCGACAATCGAAACGGTAGCAGCAAAAGTATTACAAACGGCGCTGCAACGAAAGCAGACGAAAAGACCAAGGAGCCGAAAGAGACCAGTGAACCGAGTCCGGCTGCTTCCACGAAGGAGTCCGATTCAAAATCAAAAACGGATTCAGCCAATTAGCAGCGACCGTTCTTAACCATACAGAATGGAAATCCGGACGCCCGCACCTCTGAGGTGGGCGTTTTTTGCTTTAAGGGACTTAGAGCTGGAACCCACCGGAAGCTGGCAGGACTTTTTGACTGTAACTATCAACCAACTCAGCGAGTCTATCTTTTAACCTTACCCAATCATTGCTCCGTAGAATGAAGTCCATGTGGTCTTCAGTCTCTGTCATGCCGCTCACCAGGATCTGTTCCGCATCGCCATAGGCAGTGTACCAAACCGCCGGTTCGGTAATGCCCATCTTCTTGAGACCGGGAATGAATTCGGAAACCATAAACTCAAAATACTCGGACTCGGATCCTGGTTGAATGTTCCACCGTAAAATCAGTTTCGTTGGCATAAGTCACTAGTTCTGCTTAAGGAACTTAGAGGTCTCGTTTGAGTCCATGAATCTGGTTCCCAGGGTAGAATGCCGTTCTTTTGTTCAAGTTCCTACGTTTTTGGGGTAAGAAGAACGACCTCGGTTTCTTCCGGAAGGTTTCCGTCTGATATGCGTAGACTTACTTCCTCGCTCGGTTCAGACGAGCCCATTTCCTTAAGAAATCTGTCGACGTCCTCCAACTCGATGTTGAGACTATCCATATGGTAGTGCATAGGTACGACAATACTTGGTTCAAGCATGGAAACCACTTCCGCGGCTTTTGCCGCATTGAGGCTGCTGCCACCGCCAACAGGAACCAATAGAACGTTCACCTGCTCCAATGCTTCGATCTGAGTTTGGGTGGGGACAACTGCCATGTCTCCCAGATGGGCAATTGTAAGACCCCTGTAGTTAATCACGAAAAGGACATTGTCGACGTCTTCAGGCTTACTCGCTGTAGAGATACCGGTGATGAAAACGCCACCAATCTCATACTCGCCCGGCCCATTTAGCGTATGCTTACGCCCAGCCACCGCCGGTGCATGATTATGACCAACGGCATCGTGGCTGATCGTAACAACATCTCCTCGCAATTTCAACGAAGGAAGACCCATAGAATCATCGTATGGATCTGTCACAACACTGGCCATACCCCTATCACTAAGACGAAAACAGCTCAAACCGTACCAGGTTAATTCCATGGAAAACGCAACTCCTTGTTGATTGGTAATTATACCCAATCTCGGGATAATCGGTTAATGATGCACGCTCTGCGGAAACTCGAGATCAACGGTGGGCGAGTCGATCAAGGAGATACGTATCAACTCGTTCTACCCGAAATATCAGAAGGATACACTGATGCTCAGCTTGACGACTATGGTGGGCTGAGAAGAAAGAATTATCTGTGGCGTCAGTGTACACGGATGGAGTTGCGAGCCCGGTTCTCACACACGACAGGCGAGTTAGTGGGCACAGCCGGGTTTGGATTCTGGAATGCACCTTTCGGCGATCCCAATGTAGGCTGGCCTGCATTGCCGAAAGCTGCCTGGTATTTCTACGCATCTAATGAGTCAAATTTGCCCCTGACGCTGCGCGGCGCCGGCCGGGGCTGGTTTGCCTCGACGCTGGATAGCACCCGAGCAGAAGCGCTCGTCTTAGCTCCCTTGGCCCCCTTTATTATTCTTCTTAACAATATTTCCCGAGTGCGCAGTTTACTCTGGCCTTTTGTTCGCAATCGATTGGAAATCAGCTTTCAGGAAGTGCCAGTTGAAATCGATGAATGGCATTCCTATCGACTGTGTTGGATGGATGACCGGTGTGAGTTTTGGGTGGATGGTGAGAGTACCCATCGGACGACTTTCTCGCCTGGTGGGCCAATGGGATTCGTCTGTTGGATTGATAATCAATACCTAGTCGCAACGCCATCAGGACGATTTAGCTGGGGATCCATTCCTGTTGCCAAAAAGCAATGGCTGGAGATTTCCGATCTCAACCTGGTGGCAACAGCAAGCTGCTAGATTTCCGCAATCTGCCGTATCTCACAGGCCGGATCTGCTTGTCGGCTTCAACAGATACCGGCGTCTTCCTCGAGGAAAAAGCATTGAATCTCTTGCAGAGGCACATCGCAGAACTTTTGACAGTCACCATGGCGCGTGCTATACTTTCGCCTCGGTGACCGCCATCTCTTAGGAGGTGGCAGCGAGGGTTGGAGGGATGGCCGAGTGGACGAAGGCGACGGTCTTGAAAACCGTAGTGGGTGCAAGCTCACCGGGGGTTCGAATCCCTCTCCCTCCGCTTTAACAATAGCATTACTTCTCTCTAGGTAAGACAGCAACGCTTGGGGAGGTGCCAGAGTGGACGATTGGGGCCGCCTGCTAAGCGGTTAAAGGTCTAATAAGCCTTTCCAGGGTTCGAATCCCTGCCTCCCCGCCTATTGAAACTGCACCTTAAGCGATTGGTTGTTTGATCAGCGTTGAGAGGTGCTTGGTTTCTCTATTGCGCCCGTAGCTCAGTGGATTAGAGCGTCTGGCTACGAACCAGAAGGTCGGGAGTTCGAGTCTCTCCGGGCGTACTTAGTAAGCGACCCCACGCCTGGGCGTCGCTTTTTTTATGCGATCATCGACCGGACGCAGCAACATCGTCCGGTGATAAATAGGTCTCTGTATGATCAATCCTGCAGGAAACGAATGCAAATTTTACTACGAGGACTTCTTTCGCGGGCAATCTGAGCAAGAGTGTCGCATGATCCGCCGCAATCAAAGATCACCTTCGTGGGAGCCGAGAGATTGTTCTCATTGCCCGGTTCCGGAGATTCTTCAGGCAAATAGCAGCCCTGACTTAGTGCTTGAAGGTACCATCAAAAAAGGCATCCTCGGGATGAATCGAAAGGTAGAGGTAAAGGCCTTCTGCAGCCGCCACCTCATCGATGTCGTCCAGCCGCATGTGGGTTGTCCCCAATGCGCCAAAGAGCGACCGGGACTTCAAGAACTATTCGGAGACGATAGATGACGCTGCACGTCAGAGCTATCTTGTTTGACCTTGATGATACACTCCTTGGCAATGACATAAACGGGTTCATGAATAACTATTTACCCCTTTTGG
>DASRZI010000002.1:0-12698 GCA_035686605.1 Candidatus Zixiibacteriota bacterium | reverse complement strand
ACAGTCCGCGAACGGCACTCATGGTGCTGGAATGACATGGTCCTTAATTCCCAAGCGTTTGCCGATGGAGGTGGACAGATGGGTGATTCTCTCATCCTCATCAGTCTACCTCCTCGGTCTTTCTAAGCATAAAGTAATAGGGAATGACATGATTGGAGCAGGCATGTGCGGACGCCTCCACTCCAAAACTAGGAACTGTCGGGTTGGGGTTCTCTGGCGCGAAAAGATGTGAATCGAGAATCCACTGGATTTCGACTCGACTAGAATTTGTCAGGCTTCAGATTCCCACCCCCCTCCTCCCCCTATCCCTTGATAACTTGCATAGACCGGATTAACGCATCCAGAAGGCTCAGGTTTGGCACGAAGCTCGCCGCTTCCTCGGCATCGAGCCGGTCTTCGAGTCCGGCAATGTATGAATCGAATTTAGCGATGAAACCTTCGGCGTCCTCGGGCATCGTCATATCAGGCGGCAGGCTGGGGTGTGACACAGGGAAAATCGCGGCGACGTAGTATTGGCCATCCCCGGTGATCCCTTGAAAGGTATAGAACATCGTCTGGTTGTTGATGGGCAGATAGGACTGGCCAAGCTGGGTCAGGAATCGAATGCCGGAACCGTTCTGAAAGTCCAGGTACTCGATCTGCGAGGCCATCATCTGGCCCGCGCTGACTAGCGGCAGAATTGGGATCACCTCAGAAAAAGGCGTGGTTTCGATCTCGCCCGGCCTGTCGGCTAATAGCTGCTGCAATTTTTCAATCTTTGCCGCTGCCAGATAGTTCCCTTGGGCGAATGCTTCAAGAGGATATACCCATATTCTCGGCTCATGAAGCGTTCCAGCATGAAGATAATTCACCATCATGTATTCTTCATGCTCGGGAATGATCTCTCCATCTACCATCAAAAAGGGCTCTTCGGGGAACAACTCCTCGCTAGCCCCGGTGGCAAGGGACCCGTCAATGGAGAAGGAAATCCCGTTAAACGACATAGTTATCTGCCCTCCGGATCCGGAAACCTCTTCTTGTTTTTCTATTGTTGCCGTTGGGCTGTTATTTTCTTCTTGTTTCTCTGTTGTCGCCGTCGGGCTTGCGTCCTCTTCCGGAACCAAGCCAGTACAGCGCCAGTTGATCTCGGCCGTTCCGCTATTCACATCGACTACACAGGCCGGCGCGCAGCCTGGTTTTTCCACCTCCATATCTATCCACCAGGTCCCTGTCACGCCGTTGCAGTAGGCAATTTCAGTGAGCTGTCCTTCGGCCGTACAGGTGCTGTCTCGAGCGATTTCGACGGCTTCGTCATAGCTCAAGAACGATCCGGTCTCTTCGTCCCTGCATATCTGGAGCTCATCGATACCTTCTCCATCACCATCATTCGTAGTTTGTGTTGGCCTCTCTTCAATAATTTCTGTCGCCTGATTGGTAGGCGCTGGTTTCTCAGGTGTATTTTCCGGACCAGCCGTGGAGGTGCACCCAGCAAAAAGCGCCAACCCTAGCAGGCTAACCAATATCAAATGTGACCACTGGATTCTCATTTCTGCATCCTCCGCATTCAAATCATAATTTAGCCGGTCACCTCTCGCAACATCGTCTCCAGCCAGATCCCCTCTTCCATCACCTGGCTTTTCCATCCTGGATAAAGGCGATCCAGCAGCGTCGCTTGGGCCATGCCGGTATAATAGAACCGGGTCACGCCCTCGGCGCCAGCTTGCCGCTTCATCTGGCCAATCTCTTGCGACCATCTCTGCTCAAAGCTCTCGTATGCCTTGAAATCCGGATCCGACTCCATCTCGCCCAAAGGTTCGTAGCCAGCGGCCGTCGCCGCCTGGCGCCAGGCCTCCAGCTCCAAATACTTCGCCAGTCCTTCCAGCCATTCGTTACGCTGCTCCAGGGCTACCAACTCAGGCTCAAGTCGGTGGCTCTGGCGTCTCTCATCTCTCTGCTGCAGGAACTGCCCCGCCAGTTCGGCCGCCTCCTCATCCGATTCCGCTTCGAGCGCCCGCACCAGCAGATCTATCTCCAAGCTCCAACCGGCGTCCATCTCCTCGTCGGCAGACCAATACGCTTCTTCGTCTCGATAAGCCCTCTCCGCATCCGCCAACCGCGCCTCGGCCAATTCCATCTGAAATACGTGGAACGACTCGTGCAGAACGGCCGTTATTTGCACCTCGCTGGGCTGGATCAGTACCCGGTATGGGAATATCTGCTCTAAGGGCGGCGGAAGCACCTCCTGCCAGATTTCGCGCAGCGCCTTATCTGTTTCATCCTTTGTCGCCATGCTGGCAGCCCAGTATCCGTTCACCGGCACGGCGAAATTCTGGGGATCGACTGACCGCTGGCGGTAATAAGGATTGCCTTCGTAGCTATCTCCTGCCACCAATTCCCACCCCTTGGGGAGATTCTCCGCTCCGACCAGGAAGGAATAATCTCGGTTCCAGATAATGACCGGAATATCCTCTGTCCCCCATCCGGGCCAGACCTCATCACCCAGCTCATCTTTCAGGTGCAGCGCTTCGGCCAATCTGGCCTTATCCAATGCTGAAAGGCGGTCAGTGTTCTCGGGATCCGAAGGCAGGGTCAGGTTGCTCAGAGCCGAAATGAGGGACGCCAGGAGACATACAAAGACAAAGCCGGCCATCAGGATGGCCATAATCCGGCAGCCCCGTCGCCTTCGCACCCTCTCTTTCACCATGTTCAGGGTCCGATTTCCTGGCTGATCTGCGAGATCACTACCGGCGCGTTGGGCACGTTCTCATAATACCGGAGGAATGCGTCGACTTCCGGCGCTTCTCCTTCGTGGCTTGCCTCCGCCAAATTCTGGACCCACCGGTAGCCTACCGGCTGGTACAGCAGTTCAACTGTCACCGTATATGGCCCGTCTGCGCCGTTTGTCTCAATCTGGTAGCGGATGACGTCCCCTCCGCCGTTAAAATCAGGGTCTTCCACCGCCAGGCCATGAACGGCAATGTCAGCCTGGGCCGTCTCTTTCACGAAACCGCTGGGCAGCAGTCTGTTGTCCTTGATGTATCCGGCCCCTCGAAGCAAAGTCGTGGTCACCTGTCCCTCCGTATTCACCAGCTGCACCTCGTAGATCTGGACCTGGTCTGGGTCAGTGATCGTCCCATAATGAGGTTCGAAGACGGCTGGATCGACATCATTGTCGTTGCCCGTGATGGCCCCATCCGGGCTCCAACCTCCCGATTCGAAGAGAATCAACCCCTCGGCGTCGGTCACCTTCACGTGCAGCCATACCCTTCTCGATGGAAAACCCGATGGAAATTTATGCCCAACTATGCTGGAAACCGCCAGCTCTAGCTCAAGGAGGCCATCAGAAACCGCTCCGTCGACTATCTCGATCGAGGCCGTGCCCCCCTGTAATTGGTTCACTACACGAAATTGGGTAGCTTCAATCAGCTCGCTGGACGCCGTTACCCCCATCTCCTCACCGAAAGCTCGAAATATCTGAAGCACGTAGGCATTGCCGCCGACGAAAGAATGCCGGTGGAATGGGCTGCGCGGCGTGTCGCTCTTGGCCGAGATGATTACCTCCCCGTTCGCTTTCGGCATGTGGCAGCCCTGGCAGCTCAGTCTCTCCGTGTAATCGCTGTGAAGCCACTCCAGGAACGGCGTCTGCTCGGGAAATTGACCCGCTATCTCTCCCGTCTCGTCCACAGTTGGCGTGTAGAGGGTATGGCAGGTGGCGCACAGCTCAGATTGCTGAATATGCTCGCTCTGCACTGGATTGAAACCCACGGCTGCTCGCATCACTTCGGCATCCTCGTCACTTACGGAGAATGGACCATAATTCAGTCGTTCCCCGGCTGGAAGGTCGGTATCGACCTGGTATCCACCGCTGAAACTCTCTGCCCTGCCCAAATTATCCCTCTCTACCTGGTGGCAGAGGGTGCAGGATACGCCGTCCATGCCCAGCTCGTGCAGCGGATGTTCCCCATTCAGCATCCCATCGCCGAATAACAGACCCGCTTCTCCACCAGTGGCGAGGGTCGTCCGGCCCATGGGTAAATGGCACTTTGTACACGTATCCTCGATAACCACCTGGAGCTCTGGCAGCTCCAGCACTTCCGCTCGGACCGATGCCTGCCAGTAAGGATCTCGAGCGGCATTGGCCATCATGGTCGATCGCCAGTACTTGTCCAGGGAGACGTCGTTTCCACTCTCATCCATCAGGTTGGTGTGGCACAAAGTACAAGTCCCAGAACCGGAAAACAGCTCCCCACTCTCCTTTGACAGCGGTTCGCCTGAAAAACTCGGCGCCGTCGTGGGAGAAGGAAGCGCTGCCGGCGGCTCAGATGCCGGTGGTTCAGGTGTTTGGGTTGGTGTGGCTGGGGTGTCTGTTGGTTTCACTGGATCGCTATCGGCTGTAGCTTCGGAGGTCCGCTCGGCTTCACCCTCCAATACTTCCGCAGGTACGGCAATCTCCGTGCTAACAACCGCCGTATCGGCCAACTTGGCCGGCCCGGTCTCTGCCGGCCGGTTCTCGGCCACCTTATCCGCTTCCGCGCAGCCGGCTAACAAGAATGCTCCGGCGATGATAATCCATATACCCTTCATGATTGACTTCGCTCCAACCACCTCCGCGACCAGCCCGGAAAAATAGCATTATGCTGGTCTCAGACCATTCGGGGGGATTCCAGCACCGCCGGTCATGCCTGCCAGCCTCAATAAGGTAGATCACTTTTCATTAGAATTCTAGTGATACTTGTCACCTGTGGTTGGTGACACAAGGCTATTTCAAGTGTGGGCAAAGGTGTGGGCAAAGTTGTGAGGCAATGCTGCCAAACATAGCGCTCAATTGCCTATGCTATAATTCCAGGATACCGGGGAGATAACGAAATAGATCTGTACATCTTCCCTGTTTTTTTGTTCACTAGGTATGATTGGATCCGATGTCAAGATCAAGAGCAAATGACGACTTTTTTCTCTCTAGCCATGGTTATGAACCGGCGTACATGGCCCTTTATCGAAGCGGGGAGCTCCAGAAAAGGGTAAAAGAGGCCGTTGCCGCTCTGGCTGACTGCCGGGTCTGCCCGCGTGATTGTGCCGTCGATCGCCTGGCGGACGAGCGATCCGTATGCAAGACCGGGAGAAATGCCCTGGTGAGCAGCTGCTTCCCCCACTTCGGAGAAGAAAACTGTCTTCGCGGCGTCCGGGGCAGCGGTACTATCTTCTTCTCTATGTGCAATCTGCGATGTGTATTCTGTCAAAACTATGACATCAGCCAGGCCCGCGCCGGAGTGGAAGTGCACCCGGAAACCCTGGCCCAGATGATGCTGGAGCTTCAAGAGGCTGGCTGCCACAACATCAATTTCGTCACCCCGGAACATGTCGTCCCCCAGATGCTGGAGGCGTTGGCCTTGGCCATTGAACACGGCCTGCGTTTGCCGGTCGTCTACAACACATCCGCTTACGATTCGCTCCACAGCCTCCGACTCCTGGATGGAATCGTGGATATTTACATGCCCGATTTCAAATTCTGGGACTCCCGCCTCTCTCTGCGATATCTAAAAGCCAAAGATTATCCCCAGGCCGCCCGCCAGGCCTTTAAGGAGATGCACCGCCAGGTTGGGCCGCTGAAGATGGACGAGAATGGGATTGCCAAACGCGGTCTTCTCGTTCGGCACCTGGTGATGCCCGGCGATACCGCCCAGACGGGCGAGGTCATGCGCTTCCTGGCCGAAGAGCTGTCTCCAGCCACCTTTGTGAACCTGATGGCCCAATACCACCCGGCTCATAAGGTGACCAAGGACAAGTACGAGGAAATCAATCGCCGGGTTACCAGAGAGGAGATGGGCCAGGCATACGACGACGCCAGAGGCGCCGGCTTATGGCGCTTCGACCCCAGATGACGTAGAAAGGTCTCCGGCGTTCATTTTACAGTTCGGCAGAACAATAACTAGAGAATTACGAGGAGATATAAATGTCGCATACTCAACCCGATGGCTACCTTGCCCTTCCCCCCACCGGCGAAGGCGAGGCTGTGTTGGTTCTTCATGCCTGGTGGGGGCTGAATGACACAATGAAAGCTATCTGCAATCGACTGGCCGGATCCGGTTTCGTCGTCTTCGCCCCAGACCTCTATCATGGCCAGGTTGCCGGCAGCATTGCTGACGCCGAATCCCTTAGTGGTGCTCTGTTTGGAGACCCCAACCAAGCCAAGGCCGGCATCGCAGAGGCGGCAGCGTTCCTCATCCAACGTGGCGACAAGGTGGACCGCGGGCTGGCAGTGATTGGCTTCTCGTTGGGCGCCTATTTCGCGCTGGATCTCTCGGTCACCGCTCCTGAACACATCCGTTCTGTCGTCATCTTTTACGGAACGCGGCCGGGCGACTACGGCAGCTCGAAGGCAGCCTACCTCGGTCACTTTGCGGAGACGGATGAGTTTGAGCCGCAATCCGAGGTCGATAACTTGGAGGAATCCCTAAGGCGTGCTGGTCGCCCTGTGACTTTCTATCGTTACAGTGACACAGGACACTGGTTCTTCGAACCGGACCGCAAGCAGGCATACAACCAGGCGGCATCGAGCCTGGCATGGGATCGAACCCTAACCTTCCTAAGGCGTCCCACCCCCTTGTGAACCCAACCTATGACGCACCTATGGTGTGAGTCTTTTCTTCATAAAGAGGGCGATTTCCCCATCAGGGAAGTTGTCGTTAGAGTAATACGAGAGATCAATACCTTCAATTTGGAAGCCAACTCTTCGATAGAAGCGTATGGCCGGCATGTTTGTATTCTGTGTTTCGCATACCAGGGTCCTTAAGCCAGCCACTCGCGCCTTCTCCGCCAGCGCGTTTACAAGCTGCCATCCAACCCCACGCCGCCGGTAGGTTTCGGCCACATCCAGTTCCCACACCCATAGGCTCCTATTCCAGAAGCGCGGTTCGGCGAGGGCAATACCCACGCACTGCTCGGCAGCATATGCGCCGAAGGAGAATCCAAAGGCAGCCACATGTTGGTAATGCTCCAGAGTTTCTGCATTCAGATGGTCAAAGCGCTTGCGGTAGAGCTGTGGCAGGGAAACCAAATCCTGCGCAAGGGCAAACTCTCTATCTGACTCTGTCTTGCTAATCTGATACTTGGCATCGGAAGTATAGCCTGTCACCAGTCGATGGAGATCTTCGGAATTGAGTTGTGCTAACGATCTGATGTCGAACATTGTGTTCAATGCTCACTTCAACTAACAACGTATCGTGTCTTGTGGGGCTGGCTAATATTAATGGCCCACTGTGATATTGGTAATGTATTTCAACACGTCGCAATATTTCGCTCATGAAGAATCAACGCCAGCTTACGATCAAGGTGAGGAAGTATTTGGTTGGCGTTGGATTTTGGGCAGGGCTTATAATGAACACCTTAAGGATCAAGGCCTCTTGTAGAGCCCATCTGCACCTTTACCAGGACACCTGGTTTCCCGAATATGGTTAACTACTTGACTAAATCCAGTATAAACAATTGACCGTTTAGCATTTTGGCGAAGAAAGTCCGGAAATCGATAAGCCGGAAAAACCCACCGTTGAGCTTGCGGAAAACACTGTTTACCGTGATCTTCAGAGCGTCGGCCGTTACCATATCCACGGCCGCTTTAGCTTCGAGCCAGCGTTCTACCATGCCCCGATAGAAAGTATTAAACCTCTCCCCTAAATACAATATTACAGGAAATATGGGGGAGTAGAAACCACAAAAAGGGGAAAAGGAAATGGCTCTAAAAGCTCAAATCTGAAAACCGCTTCTGTAGGCGATGCGGTTGAGGAATGACCGCTAGGAACCGGACCTAGAACCAATCGGTTCTGCGATCAATTCCTACTCGGCCACATCTTAAGCAGAGGGAAAGGCAGCTCAGCTATCAGAGCGATTGAACTTGGGTTAACATCCTCACGGATGTGGACCGTGCCCGGCAATTAGCCCACGTTGAAGACCACGTAAATCTCCAAAGTGAAGCGTTCTCGCCTAAAACTCCTTGATAAAATGTTGCTGAGCATCACTCTATTCAGCGAATGTCAGAGAGTCGAGAACTGGTAGAAAGACCGTGTCGACCAGCGAAGCTCGCTCGTCCACGGAGCTTTGCAGAAAAATCATGAGCGTCTCCTCGTCCGCTAGAATTGTTGTGGCAACATCCACGCCCACACCTTGTACTTCTTCTGTGTAAAGCGACCAAACGAAACCATCTGTCTCTAGCTCACCGCTGGGCTCGGGCGCTTCTACCAGCCCAAGTCGGGATGTAAGTAACGCCATGAAGTCGTCGTGATTCATGGGAAGCACATCGATGATCAGCGCTGTCCTGTCCAATGAATTCTGTCCTCGTACGAAGGTCCCGGATGCCGCTCGGTCCCACTCTGAAGGAGCTAGGAAACTCAGACCAAAGCTGTCAGCGGTGAAGGGCGCCAGCTCCAGTGTAAGACTGTCCGGCTTGGGCAAATCAAACACGACGCCTGGCATTGCGTCGATGCAGCTTGCATCCGGCTCTGATGTCGGATCATCCATGAACTGGTCGGCTATTTGGCGGGCACAGCTGCTGGCAATAAGCACGTTATGGCCCACACCAGGAAACTCATATAGGTAGCTGCTGCTCAAGTGTTGGGCCACTTCCTCCGCATAGATCAGAGGCGTTACTGGATCGAACTCCCCTTCAAGCAGCAGGGTGGGGATGTCGCTGACTACGGGTTCCTTAACGACCGGATCCTCTTCCTCCACCGGCCAATTCTTGCAGATGCCGAAGAAGCCATACTCCAAAATGTCCTCTGGATCTGTCATCCCGACCAGCTGTCTAGGCATCTCCAACCTCTTTTCCAAATACTGCTCCTCCGTCACGCCGATGAGGTCCTCAGCACAAAATACCGAAAACTCCATACCCCGGCTAAGGGCATCGAACATCACCAGGGAGGTGCTGCTCAGCTGTGTCATCAGCCCATACTCCTCGTTGGCCACATCATGAATAGCCTGAGGCAATACAGGGAGGATATCGGTGATGTAGAGGAAGAATGCCATGTTGCCATAAACACTATCTCCCGTCAGCCATGTGTCATAGGTTTGGCCGTCCAGCGGATTAGTGACCTCTATAGGCACCGGCTCAGCGTTCAGCCGGTCTATCGTGTCGAAAAGGGTCTGCTGCAGATCAGGGTAAGCTTCATTGCAGGCCGAGTCGGCTTTGCAAGCCGCTAGTAATCTAAGCGAGGAATCAACGACTGTTGAGGAAACATGGACGAAGAAGCTCTTGTCAGTGGGCAGTACTGCCCCCAGCACGACGCTGCGAACACCCTGCGGATGGTCGCGCATCACCGCCTGGGCCAGCCGGGAGCCGTAGGAGCCGCCATAGAGATTCATCTCTTCGTAACCCAAGGCTTTCCGTATGTCATCCACGTCGGCCGCGTTTTCGGTCGTGTTGTAAGCGGACAAATTCGTACCCTCGGCCAACAGCCGGTCACTACAGCGCATCGCAGCATCGAACTGGTTCCTCCAAGCTACCTCTGAGTCTAGTTCATCCAGGGATTCGAACATGGCATCGACATGCTCCGGGCATTCCAACGCCGGAGTTGACAGGCCGACTCCGCGCTGGTCGAAAATGATGAGATCGCGTTCGTCTCTAAATGAGTTCAACACTAGTGACACGTCAAGGGCGCTCTTAACAGTTTTCTCGCCTGGTCCTCCGGAAAGCAAGATGACAGGATCTGGTTCTGGATTGGTACTAGTCGCTTTAAAGACGACCACGGCCAGGCGGATGGTGGATTCGGCTCCAGCGGCTCTCTCTTCGGGCACGATAACGGTCCCACATAAGATGGTCTCCCCCTCCACTTCATTAGGCGGTATGGCGAATGGACAGACTCCTTCCTCATAGAGTGGTTCGAAGCTGGGTTCTGCCAGTTCCAGATCCGTCACATCGGTAGATGCCACTTCTGACATGGCAGCCGCGGACGTGGTCGTTGACGGCGATGCATCACTCTCAGTGTCAGCCGGCGCTGCTTCCGTCACGTTCGGCTCTGCCTCTGTCGCCGTTGGCGTGGCGGACGACTCTCCGCATCCGGCGATCAACACTGCGATTAAGATCATGGCAAGGGAAAGATTTCTGTTCATTAGTATACCTTTCTTGATGCTGGAATTTGGCCAACATTCATAGGCCGAGATCTAGAGTCTGGACGCTAACTATTGTCGCCCCATACCTACAATGAAGATGACATCATCTCGTCTAACGGAGAAGCAAGAGACTCCTGAGCACGGTATCGCCAAGTCATCGACAGGTTTCAGATACAAGCGAACACAAATAGGTGCATGGTTATCATCCGGCTTTCCTAGCTCTCAATTTCGTTCGTCATATCTGCTGGCAAACAGCCGGCTCAATTGTTCGAGTACGTCGGACTACTGCACTATTAGTGTAGCGTGCAGAACGTCATTTCACATTGGCCGAACGAGGGATTCTCTCATTACCCAGTTGGCTAATTTAGCAAGCACAGGGGGTGGGGCAGTGAAGCGGACGCGAGCTCACACTGCGACACCCGCCATCGCAGTTCACTGATCGATTTCACCCACCCGCTTCCTTTGACAAACACACTCCGCAGCTCCGCCAACACCCCTGGTTAGCTGGGTTACAGGGTATTTCGATGCTTCTCCGCGTTATGTCGGACTGCTCCCCTTGTCCCCTACAATACAAAGCACCTAATGGCGAATTGTTTTTGCGATGTCAGTTCGATCGTTCTGTTCTATGAAAAATAATCAAATAATCGAGCCGACTATGATTCGAACCTAGAACCAATCGATTCTATGCTCGATTCCTATTCGGTAACAAATCCAAACACCAAAAATTCACAGGTGTTGAAAGAGAGCCTAGCATTGAAAGAGTCCATAGAGATACTATTGGGATCGATGATGTCAATCAATATACAAGGTGCGATCTAGTGGCTCGGTTTCGAAGCTGCGAAGATACCAGGGCGCAACGAAGTGAAGGTCTGGGATTGTAGAAGCTGAAGAGTCGGAGCAAGCATTATTCGGCTGCCGGTCCTACGGGTGCCGAATCCCAGAGGATGAAGGACGATACATGGATTCGAGCAAACGACCTCGCGGACTGAGGCCGAACTCCAATTAGGTACTTTTACTAAAGGCAGGGGATTAGAGGATATGTTACTGGCGAAAAATAAACAAGTCTTATAGGGATGCGAAAGGTTTCAGAATCAAGCGCTCACAGTCCTGAGTCATATTCGGTACCACTTCATTCATCAATAAAGTAATCTGAGTCAATCCTTTTAAGCTCGTATGTATTGAAGGAATTTACTCCTATATTGTGTTCAATCATAAGTTGCGCTAGCTCTTCTCCATCGATAAGAACAATCTTGCTTTCTATTATGGAAACATATGCTTTGGCGTTATTTGTGAAACCAGCTGTGGTAATGAATATCCCCTTCTTTGCTTGCTGTCCCATCAACGCACCAGCAAATTTCTGGATTTCAGGTCGACCAACAGACGCATCCCATTTTTTTGCCTGTATGTATACTGTATCTAGTCCGAGGCGATCTTCCTTGATAATTCCATCGATTCCGCCATCCCCAGATTTGCCCACTGCTTGGCCGGCATCCTCTCTAGTCCCCCCATATCCCATTCGTATGAGTAGATCGATAACCAATCGTTCAAAAAACAGCGGTGAATTGGCCCTCACCGCTTCCAGTAATTCAGTCGCCAATTCTTGATTAATTTGCTGGAAAGCAAAACCGATTCGTTCTTCCGGCGTTTCGGATTCTACCTGTTCAGTTTCTTTATCAGTCGGGGGTTTCTCTTTGCGTTTCCGAAGTTCCAAGAATTCAGGGAACTGTCGAAGGAATGCGATATTGATCTCCGATGGATCTTGCGAAAGTACGTTAAGACCCCTCTTCGAGATGTGAAAGTAGCCGCGTTTATTAGATTCTAGTAGACCCGCAGACTTCAAGTACGTTCTAGCCCAACCAACACGATTGTATATTAATGGCTGAGGTCCACTCGGTATTGATTCTCTTCTTTCTGCATCAGATAGATTGAATTGGTTTGCTAGCTCCTCCACCGCATCTCTAAATAAGTGCTCATTACGATCACCGGCAAGCTTGAGTAGCGGAAGCATCAAAGACTGATAATCTGGGATCGACATCTGAATAACACTCCTAACTCATGGAATATCGGATAGTTAAATTAGACAGATATTAGACAAACTAATGACCTGACCATGCCCAAAAGGAAGGATGAGGTGATAAAGTTGGACTCGTTCGGATCCAAGCATGCTCTCGTTGAGAACCTGCTAAAGAAGTTTTTTAGGAACATTTTTCTACGAATGAGTCTACTAATCCTTCCCCTACGCTTACTTTGCCCCTCTTCCAAACCACTTATTTACCTCATCCGCTAGGGCCCGATACCGGCCGGTATGGGGGTTACTGGGATCAAAGCCTCTAGAAGAATCCTGCTGCACCATCTAGCCGGCTGGTTGGTCTCCCGGCAACGGTCTACAGGTTCGGCAGCAGGTATTCGTAGGCGCTCAGGGTCGCCTTTGCCCCCTCTCCTACGGCGATCAGCACCTGTTCCGCGTAGGCGTCGGTGACGTCACCGGCGGCGAATAGACCAGAACAGCTGGTGCGATTGAGCTTGTCCACAACGACCCGACCTTCATCGTCCAGCTTAGCAAGACCTTTTAACGGGTCTGAATTAGGTATCAATCCGAGCTCGATGAAGATGCCGTCGAC
>DASRZI010000001.1:0-2285 GCA_035686605.1 Candidatus Zixiibacteriota bacterium | reverse complement strand
GGTCGCAGCACGGGCAATATCAGGGCACAAAGTGGCCTTCGAACCCCAGGCAATACCATTCGTCGAATACACTGAACCCGAAGTGGCTGAATGCGGCCTAAGCGAAACCAGGGCAAGAGAAAAGAACATTAAGATTCAAGTGGCGAAGTTCCCGTGGGCGGCATCCGGCCGGGCGATGACCCTCAACAAACCCGAGGGCCTGACCAAACTGATCATCGATCCCGATACCGGGAGGGTCCTTGGCGCCGGTATCGTTGGAACAGGGGCTGGTGAGCTAATCTCCGAGTGCGCTCTGGCCGTCGAGATGGGCGCCCTGGCCTCGGATATCAGCCTGACAATACATCCTCATCCGTCGCTCTCCGAGACGATCATGGAAGCAGCGGATGTCTTCCTCGGACACAGCGCACATGTCTACCGCCCAAAAAAAGACTGAGTACAGCTTCTAAGTGCCATCTTCTTCAATTTACCAAGCATTTATGAAGTTCTGAGAATACCAGAATATCGACAGATAAATATCCCCGCTATCACACAAGCCCCAAATAGCAACAAAAGCGTAGAGAATTCTATCATTATTTTCCCTAAGAATTCCCTTGACATATTCGCGGACTTGTGGTAAACACTATAACTGAATTAGGATGTGGATTTCTTCCACAAGTGGGATCCTAATCAAAAGACTGTTTTTGTGGGATTTTCTTACGCTGAAAGGGCATCAAATGAGCAGATTTCTGACTTTAACGGCAATTACTCTGTTTTTTGCTGCAGCAACAACCTCCTCTTTTGCTGCGTCTATCGGCCCAAGCGATATGGTCTGGTGGACAAGGGGAGACGCGGGTACAACCTGGCAAGAGTGGTATTTCAACAATGACGACAACCCGGCTATTCCCGACACCTCCTTCAATCCCTTTGGGACTCCAAGCGTGGAGATCTATAATGAGGGCGATGAGCATGGCGCAATAGGCTGGTATCCGGAACGTTGGGAGCGTCTCGGTGTTTGGCATGGTGAGTTTACAGATGTCACGATTAACATCCCAAACGTTCCTGAATTCAACCTATTTAAAGAGATCTGGGTTGAAGTAGGTTTCATAGGACATCTTATGCCACACCCGGACTATCCAGATTATCCAGAGGAGATATACGGTCCCAAGGTAACACCCTTCTATGGTGATCTGAAAGTGGCTTATGAGGTAGAAATGATTGGCCTCGATATCGAGCAGCTCGGGGACTATAGCGGTGGTGCGGAAAACTGGCAAAAGTTGACTATTGGCTGGCGGATTTACCCGAACCCCCTCGCTGAGGAGATCTACCTGGCGTTTCATAACAGCGGCGCAGATATCGATTACATTGTGATCGACACCATTTGCGCTATTCCTGAGCCTTCTACGATGATCATGTTAGGTCTGGGACTATTAGTTATCCTTGTAAGACGCAGCAAATAGGGAAACGTACTTTTTGTATTACGGGCGGCATGGGCTGGAGTCGTTTATCGGCGGCTTTCTGTCTCATCCGCCCAATTTCCATCCTCTAGATACAGTTTATATTTTTACTTATCTTGCCACTCTACTAATCATTTGCCCTATTTAAAGTTTACCTCTAAGGCGCTGTTACTGTATCATTATGCAAGTACAGGAAGGCGTCAGCCCTAATAAACCATTTGGGAGAGATTAATGGAGATCATTGATATCCATACACACATATTCCCCGATGCTCTCGCCGAGAGTGCTATTTCATATCTTGAGAATGAAGCCGATACAAAGGCTTTCCTCGATGGGACCGAAGCTGACCTCAGAAAGTCGATGCAGGAGGCCGGGATAAGGTTATCGGTCCAGCAGCCGGTAGCGACGAAACCCTCACAGGTCAGACGCATCAACGAATGGGCGAAGAAGTTCGTTGACGTTAATAACGGCATCCTGTCATTTGGAGGTATGCATCCTGGCTGTGATGACCTGGCCGGCGAGATGAAGCGAATGAAAGAGCAGGGTTTCAAAGGTTTTAAGCTCCATCCCGAATACCAGAAATTCTACCCTGATGATCCCGATGTCTTCCACATGTACGAGGCTGCCATGGAGAACGATATGATCGTCTTTTTCCATACAGGGGAGGATATTGGCGTGAAACCGCCGTACTTCTCTACGCCTGACCGTATGAGCAGACTCCTCGAGACCTTCCCCTACCTCAAACTTGTATACGCGCACATGGGCGGCTGGATGCTTTGGGACGATGTCGAGAGGCTTATCATCGGCAAGGAGGTCTACCTGGAGACATCATATACGATGGGGCACATCACC